>JAEEIH010000014.1 GCA_016281275.1 Lachnospiraceae bacterium
ATCCGGGCGGCGGAAAAGAGAAAAATGAGAATCCCGCTGTAGGAAAAGAAGCAAATGGGCAAATCCGGGCGGCGGAAAAGAGAAAAATGAGAATCCCGCTGTAGGAAAAGAAGCAAATGGGCAAATCCGGGCGGCGGAAAACGCAAAAATGCAAATCCCGCTGTAAAATTAAGAAATAAGGCTGGAAAGGAAATGAAACAGAACGAGAAAACAAATGTCATGCGAGTCCTCGACGGTAAGAAGATCCCGTACGAGGCTCATTCATACGAAGCGGACCCCACCCTTACGGGGGATCAGATCGCGGGGATACTCGGCGAGGACCCTCAGAAAGTTTTCAAGACCCTCGTGACACAGGGAAAGACGGGCGCATATTATGTGTTCGTGGTTCCGGTGAATGGTGAGCTCAACCTCAAAAAAGCGGCCAAGGCATCCGGAGAGAAGTCGATCGAGATGATCAAGCAAAAGGATCTTCTCGGTCTTACCGGATATGTGCACGGAGGCTGCTCGCCGATCGGCATGAAAAAGCAGTTCAGGACATTCATTCATGAGACGGCCACCACTTTTGATAAGATGTTCGTGAGCGCAGGAAAAGTCGGCTTTCAGATCGAACTGTCGCCCAAAGATCTCATCTCGGTGGCAAGATGCGAAGTTGCTGACATTATAGGAGACTTGATAGTGTAAAGTCCGCTATGGAAAATTGAGCCAAAGATAAAAGGCTCAAATGAACCTTGAAGGAGGAATTAATATGAATTTCACAGCAGACATTTTCAGCAAATTTGATAAGCAGTGGGCGCTGCTTACAGCAGGAAACAAGGACAGTTTTAACACCATGACCGTGAGCTGGGGCGGACTCGGCACTCTTTGGAGCAGACCGGTTGCTACCGTTTATGTGAGGACATCACGTTACACGCATGAGTTTATGGATCGCGAGGATTATTTCACCGTCAGCTTCTTCTCTGAAAAATACAAAAAGGAGCTCGGCGTGCTTGGCTCGAAGTCGGGACGCGACATGGACAAGATGAACGCATCCGGCCTTACGCCGAAGGCGGTCGAGAATTCGGTGACTTTTGAGGAGGCGGAAGTAACGCTTATATGCAAGAAACTCTTCATGCAAAACCTCGACCCCGTCAATATGACCGAGGAGATCAGGGAGACATTCTATTCGAAGGATGCGCCTCATGACATGTATATCGGAGAAGTTGTAGCGATCATATGAACTGCGATGAGGATGGACCATGTGGGACGGGGGTTGTGGACCATGTGACCCACAACCCTTGTCCCACATGGTCCACTTCTGGTCATATAAAAAACCACGAAACTGAACATTTTTATATACTCAAAATAGAGTTATCCTCCTGTGCAGATGTTATTTGAGAGCCCGGTACACGGTCATGTGTTGGGTCCAAAGGCCTGCTGCATTTCCTTCGGGAATTGCGGAGGCGAGGAAACAGCGGCAAAACCCGCCGTTAAAGAGGGACCTAATACATAGTCATGTGTTGGACGAGAAAACAGCGGCAAAACCCGCCGCTAAAGAGGAGGAAACATAATATGAGTGATACGGGAAAAGTGGTTACGGGAACATATTCGTCAGGAAGAACGACAACAGTAAGGCTTGTTGTTACGGCACTATTCATGGGTCTCACGATAGTTTTCAGCATGGGCAATTTAAGCATACCGGTACCGGGCGGTCATCTTTACCTTTGTGATATGTTCATCGCCCTCGGAGCGATACTGCTTAACCCTGCGGAAGCATTTGTGGTCGGCGGACTCGGATCGTTTTTCGGAGACATGTTCTTTTATCCGACGCCTATGTTTGTTTCGCTGGTAACGCACGGGCTTCAGGCGATCGTCATCTCACTTATCGCACATCACACGTTTAAGCATCATCCGAAGCTCGCTTCGGGAATCGGAGTTACGGTCGGCGCGGTGATAATGGTGATTGGTTACACACTTGGCAAGGGTCTCGTTTACAGCACATGGGAAGCCGCTTATCTTAAGCTTCCCTATGAGATCGCACAGGGCGCATTGGGAGCCGTTCTCGGAATGGTACTTTGCTGGGGACTCGGAGTTCGCAAGATGTTTAATAAACTCCTTAATAATGCATGATCTGTTATTGATAGCGTCGCAGTAAAGAGTTACAATACGTGTGAATTCGGAACAGACGGAGCGGTACAAAACGGGTGCACCCGGAACAAATGAAGAGGCTGTAACACAGAATTATAAAACCTGCGAATCGTTTTTACAATTTGCAGGTTTTAGGTATTAAGTTAAGAAAGAAGGACTGCGTAATGTATGAGGATATCAAAGAAGAAGCAGCAAAAGCGGTAGCGGAGCTTGTCGAGAGATCGGGCATAAAAAAGGGACAGATCCTTGTTGTCGGATGCTCGTCTTCGGAGGTCTGCGGCGACAGGATCGGGAGCAATTCGAAGCCGGAAGTGGCTCAGGCTGTTTTTGACGGAATCAGAAGTGTGACCGACCCGCTCGGCATATACATTGCGGCGCAGTGCTGCGAGCACCTCAACCGCGCGATCATCATAGAACGCGCGGCAGCGGGCGACAGGGAGATCGTTAATGTCGTGCCCTGGACAAAAGGCGGAGGCGGATTCGCGACCGCGGCATACAACGGTTTTAAGGACCCGGTTGCCCTTGAGGAGATCAAGGCCGATGCCGGTATCGATATCGGAGATACGCTTATAGGCATGCACTTAAAGCGCGTGGCAGTCCCCGTAAGACTTGTAAATAAAAAGATTGGTGAGGCGCACGTCGTGGCAGCCCGAGTAAGACCGAAATTTATCGGCGGCGAGAGAGCTCACTACGATGAGAGGCTCATCGATGTTACAAAGATCTGAAATTCCAAACGCGCCCCATGCATGAAGAAAATCATTACGGGTTGGCTCCTCGATGTTACAAGGGTCGGAGAATCCTCGAACGTGATTTCGGTATGAGGGAAAACTTACGGATTCGGCTCCTCAACCGTGATTATATCCTTGAGAATATAATGGAAGTGAGGGGCGGAAGATTTGTCATTTTCGGGGTATTCCGTGTTGAGATCCCATGTGTCGGTCGGATCGTTGGGATTAACACCGAGATAATCGCCCTTGAAAACATGTATTTCGCCGTTTTTGATCTGCTCTATCGTGTCGGAGATGAGTTCGTCGACACCTTCGGGTGCCACGGCCTTGTTGACGTCGAGCATTTTAACCCAGCCCTCTTCGAATCCTGCGCAAGCATCATTACCGTAGATGCTGGCTGAAACGATGTTTTCTATCCGCTTGTCTTCGAGCACCGCGCGGACGGCGGCAATAACGTACATTGACCAATCGATTCGCGTTCCGATAAGGGAGGTTGTGGGAGCCACATCGATCATGTCCTGATTGTAACCGACGTGAAAGACGGGATGATGTGATTCTGCAGTTTCGCACATGACAGCAGGTCCGATGGTGTCGGAATGTTGTGATATTATGATACAGCCTTCGTCAATGAGTTCCTTCGCAAGTGTTTTTTCAAGCATGTAGCTCGCCCAGGTATTGGCATATTTAACGCGCATGGTGGCTGTGGGACACTCCTGTCTGACACCGAGAAGAAATGCGGTGTAACCGGAGATGACTTCGGTAAACGGGAACGCTCCGACATATCCGACAAGCGCTTCTTCAGGCTTAATGGTGCCTTCGTTTATAAGCTCCTGCAGCTTCAAACCGGCGACTCTTCCGGCGACATATCTGCCTTCGTAAATTCTCCCCATATATGTGTGGTAATTGGGTCTGTAGGGATCTTTGTTTGCATTGTCGCATGCGGTCTGACAGAATTCAACATTCGGATAAAGCGCGGAGGCCAGCTTCGCCGGTTCGCCGTACTCGACACTGTTGAGGAAGATGATGTCACATCCGTCGGCGCAAAGCTTGTCGATCGCGTCGAGCGTGTCTTCGAAAGCAACATTATACATGGTCTCGGTGGTGACGCGGTCTCCGAACTGAAGCTTCAGCTCATCGGTCGCTCTGATGAAGTTCTTGCTGTAAGGGGTGCTTTCGTCGCCTTCAAGTATTATCCCGACATGCACAACATCCTTGGAACCGTCATCATCGCTCATAAGGTTGTGCAACATAAGAAAAGCCGCTATACAAAGCAGACAGGTGGGTATGACCCATAACAGAATTCGTTTTTCTTTCCTCATATGCATTATCCCCTCAATGATTATGTACGTCTTGAGTTGTTCTGTACGAATTGCCTTCAGGTATCGTGCTTCCCGGCGCAGGCTTTCGTGTTACAGTATATCTTGTCATTATTCAACGTTTTTCGGCGCCGTTTTCGGGACGTTACCGGAGTCCTCGTGCTTGTTGTTTTCGTTGTAGAGCGCTTCGATGTCGATGTCTCCTCGATCGATGATCCCGATAAAAATGTCGAGAAGGACCGGATCGAACTGTTTGCCGCGCCCTGTCTTGAACTGCTCCATAACATATTCCATGGGCTGGCGGTTTCGGTAAACTCTGTTTGCGGTCATGGCATCAAATGCATCGGCGATGGCGATGATTCTTCCGTACAGAGGGATATCGGATCCCTTAAGGCCTTCGGGATAGCCGGTTCCGTCGTAACGTTCATGATGATATTTGGCACCTTCGACCACATGTTCAACAAGAGTGAAGTCTTTGAGTATTTCCGCACCGCGGGTAACGTGAGTCTTCATGACTGCGTATTCCTCGTTGTTGAGACTTCCCGGCTTTTTGAGAATCGCATCAGGAATGCCAATCTTGCCGATGTCGTGCAGGAGAGCAGCGTTTCGAAGGTTTTCCTGCTCTTTGACAGAAAATCCGTATTCGCTTGCGATCATGACGGAATATTCGGAAACCCTTTGCGAATGCTTGCTTGTCAGCTCGTCCTTTGCGTCAACCGTTTTTGCAATCGCGAGGATAGTCTCATTACCCATTGATATTTGCTTGAGAGCCATTGCGAGCTTCTCTTTCTGGAGGGCAATGGTACGCTGAACGCCGACGCGTGTCAGGAACCAGGACAGCCAGGCGACGAAGAGACCGCCGACGATCACCATGTATATGGTAAACCAGCCGTTGTCATGAAGCGAAGCTTCTTTAACCACCTTATATGAGCTTTCCTCGACCGTCTCCACGCCCTGATCGTCAAGGATAGCCAGGTGGAATACATATTCTCCGGACGGAAGGTTGGTGTAAGAAACGTTACTCAGGTCCTGCTGGGAAACGGATTTATAACCGTCGTCGTAGCCTTCGAGATAGTACGAGATACGGGGCTGCTCAAGAGAATAATTGATGACCTCGGGAACAAATTCGATCGTGGAGGTATCGCGGCTTATCGGAATCGTTGTTCCGCGTTCTACGGGGGTGGGTGTTCCGTTGACGATGACTTCGCGAACCTGAAGTCTGTAAGAACGTAAGGTGGTGAGGTATTTGTCGAGGTTTACCTTATAAACTCCCTGATCGGTGGAGAGATAAAGGTCTTTTTTCGGCGTAAGTGCATTCCACGCGTTTGCGGTAAGCGATGCCGTCAAACCGAGCTTTGAATTGAGAAGCTTGGTCTTGGTGATAGTTCCGTTTATGAGTTCGTCCCTGTCAACCACGTAAATGCCGGCGCTCCCGAGCACAAATGCCTCGCCGTCGTCATCAAGAACAAGATCGTAGTTGTTGCTGTATGGAAATACAAGCGGTGTGATGATACTGCCATGCATGCGGCAGATGCTGTTGCTGGTAACGATAAACACGCTTCCGTCCGTGGGATCCGGAACAAGCTTCAGGATTACGCCGGATGTAAGTCCGTTGCCTTTTTCAAAATGTTCAATGATCGATCGACCCTGGATCGTAATGATGCCGTTACCGTCGGTACCGAGGAGGAGCCTGCCGTCGCCGGTCTCGCACATCGAAAGTATCTGTGATGCGCCGAGGTTGGAACCGTAGGGGATGGTTGTAGGCTTTTCGTTATGTTTTATAAACGTCAGTCCGTTTGCTCCGGAAACGACTATGGTCCCGTCGGAAAGCTCTTTGCAGACACGGACACGCGTGCCTATGCCATAAACATTTTGGGCATAATTGCTTATTTCGCCGATCTCCGAATATTTAACGAGACCGGCACCGTAGGTACAGAACCACAGGGAGTTGTCTGAATCAAGGGTGATGCAGCGCACACGTGAGCCGTTGAGATGCTCGGTGAGCTCGTTCTTGACGGAAAAACCGTCGACGAGACGAATGATCGAAAGACCTGAGTCTGCGCCCATATACAAATAACCGTCTCTGATCGCGGTGGTGTTTGCAACATCGGATTCGAGACCGTATTCTGAGAATAAGTTTGTAAATGCGGAGCGGGAGAGCTGAAGGAGACCGTGACGGGTCGATGCAAACCAGAGGTTGCCCTGATAGTCGATTGTCATCCGCTGAATCGACGAAGAGAATTCAATGGTTTCCACTTTTTGGAATACTCCGTCGACAAGACGACCGATACCGTTGTCTGAGAGAACCCAGAGCGTCTTGCCGCGGAAGTAAAGCTGGTTGATAACGGTCATGTTCCTGCAGACATCGGTCATCATCTTGATGGCACTGTCCTCGCCGACCGAATAGGTAACAACCTTTCCGTCACTTGTACCGACATACAAAAAATCATCTTCGCTGAAGGTACATGTCGAAAAGGCGATCTCCTTTGAAATGCGGGGGATTGTGTACGCTACGTCGCCGTTGCGGAGGATGTAGAGCTTTCCTTCGGATGTGACTGCCGCCACATTGCCCCGCGAATCGGCGCTCAGACTCTCAGCAAAACGAACGGAGTCGAGTGTTTTTGATACCATGACGCCGAGCCTGCGTTGGACGACCGCAAGACAATCCGAGGTTCCGATATAATAGTAGCCGTCCGAGCACTGAACGATGCTTCTGACGGAATCGGAGGGAAGACCCGATGAGCTGTCGAGAGTGCTGGCAATTTTCTCGTTGATTGCGATCGAGACGCCGCTGTCGTTGGTTCCGATCCAGAGCCTGCCTTCTTCATCGGTGTAAAGGCAGTTGACATTCTTTATGTCTTCATACTCGCTCATGAAGCGGAATTCGGTGCCGTTGTAACGGTAAAGACCGGCATAACTTCCGACCCAAAGAATACCGTCGTTTGTCTGGGCGATGTCGTTGGCATGACCGCAGTCGAGACCGTTTGAGGCATTATAGACCCTTTTTATATAGGTTGTGTCATCGGCTTCAAGCGCACTGACGGAAGCGGCGGGACCCGAAAAAACGGCGGCAACGATAAGCATCAGACCGATTATCATTTCGGCGTGCTTCCTGAGAAGGCGATGCCTTCGAATCATCCTGTAAATCTTGATCAGGAAGAATATAGCGAAAACAGTCACGAGTTTGTCAAGAAAATCTATGTAGAGTTCGCCGATCGCTGTCGAAGCCACCTCATGAAGTCCGCGTTCGAGCAGATAATCCCTGACTCCGTTGCCCCATACGTTGCCGATATTGAAGTCGAAGAACAATATTGAGATTGCCGATGAAAGGATAGTTGAAATGATCGTGATGCCACCGACCACAGAGGCGGTTCCGAAGAAAGTTTCAAAATTTTTTCTCCGCGCGGCTGTTCCGGCAGCCAGACCGATCGCAATACTCGTGATGCAGTACGCTGCGGAGTTGGAATTCCAGAAATAGAACACGATGTTTTCGGTGCAGCCGACGATAGCTCCGCTGATGGGACCGAAAACATAGGCAGCAAAAACAGTACCGAACGAATCCAGCCACAAAGGTAACTGAAGCCATACGGCAATAAATCTTCCCACAAAATTGACGATCACACACCCTATCACAACCAAAACAACCTTAAAAGGGCTGATCTGTTTCCGGTCGTTATAAATCATACATTATTCCTTTTTTGATCATATGTATCTGCACAACAGACGGATGATCCGCCCGGCTGAAGCGAAGAAGTAAGACGCTTATGATTGCTCGTCGGGTGTTACATCCCACTTATGAATATTTCTGCGATATGATTTATTTTTGTAATAATACATAAACCATTATACAGCATTCCGGGTCATTATTTCAAGAATAAAAGTATTCGCTTCAAAATAATACGCACAAAAACAGCCAAGTACACGATTTGTGGATGGAGCCGCTTCGATTAAGTGCAGGATCTCCGAGATTGCTTTTTTGTCGAGATAAATGCGTAATGATCGAATTACCGGTGAAAAGAGCTCTCCTAAAGAGGAGACAACTTCCCGGAAGAAGAGAATGCTGCACCGGAAAGTGTTTTATGCAGGCTGACAAGAAAGTATTAACAAAAAGGACCGGGGATATGATAGAATGTAGAGAGACGAAAAAAACGCGTTATACAAGTGCTTTGTAATCATGGAAATCGGGAGGCAACATGGACAGAGAAGACTCAACAGGAGGTAGTAATGGATAATAAGTACGTGATCGATTCAAAAGAAAATAAGGAATTTATGTTAAAAAATGCCCTCTCGCTTCTGAAGTTTGGCAGACGCTTCCCCACACCCGGCGGGTCGAGTTATTATCTCGGCGAGGACGGAAGTCCGTGTGTCGACAAGCCGCGCGAGACGTGGATCACGAGCAGGATGGCTCATGTCTACAGTATCGGAGCCATGCTCGGCACGCCTTGCGTTGAGGATCCGGTTGAGAACGACGCGGCATCTTATACAGAAGGTTTCAGTAGCGGAAGCATCGGTGAAATGCTTGGAGAGACCGGAACAGGTGCTCCTTACTGCAAGGCACTTGCGAAGCGAGCCATAGACGGCCTTCGGGGCGAGCTTCATGATGCCGGGCACGGTGGGTGGTACAGTGGGATCACCGCAGATGGCGGCATCCTTCCGGATAAGATGTGTTACGCTCACGCTTTCGTGATCCTCGCGGCTTCGAGTGCACTCTGTGCCGGGATCGAAGGCGCGAAAGAACTCCTTGACGAGGCACTCACGACTTTCGATAAATACTTCTGGGACGAGAAAGAGGGCATGACCTTCGATACGTGGAACACGCAGTTTACGAAGCTCGATCCGTACCGTGGTCTGAATGCGAACATGCACACAGTCGAGGCTTTCCTGGCCGTTGCCGATGCTACGGGCAATAACGCATATATGAAGCGGGCCGGTCGCATCATCGACCGCGTCATTACTTGGGCGGGCGAGAATAACTACAGGATCCCCGAGCACTACGATGAAAAATGGAATCCGCAAAACGATCTTAATAAAGACAATCCCGCTGATCCCTTCAAGCCATACGGAGTAACTCCCGGTCACGGTATCGAATGGGCAAGACTTATTACGCAGTGGGCGGTTTCAACTTATAAAACCGGAAATAAAACACTCAATGAAGAATGCGTAGATGCAAGTGTTAACGGAAGTATTCCGATGAGCAATGACGCAAGCGTGATCGAAAAAAAAACGATAAGCATCAATGCAAGTGAGCCGGGAAACAAAGAAACATACGGAACGAAAAATGAGAACCCCACAAGCTCCGGCATCAATGATAACGCAATAAGAAACAGAAAGCGTAAACTCTTTATGGGTCACTACATAGACATCGCTGCCAAACTCTACGGACGCGCGGTTGATGACGCTTGGTGCGCGGACGGGGCGGAGGGCCTCGTTTACACGACCGACCTTGACGGCAGGCCCATCATTCACGATAGGATGCATTGGACGCTCGCCGAGGCCATAAACACTTCGGCTGTTCTCTACCGCGTGACGGGCGAGGACAGATATGCGTTTGACTTCGGAGTTCTTCTCGAGTACCTTGATAAGCATGTCATGGACCACAAAAATGGGTCGTGGTTCCACCAGCTTGATGCAAAGAATAACGTGCTTGCAACTGTCTGGCCGGGTAAGCCCGACGTTTACCACGCATTCCAGGCTATGATGATCCCTTATCTTGAGACCGGAGTTTCAATCGCGAGCGCAGTTAAAAATGATGCATTCAGAATTTAACGAAAAACACGATCCGATTTCAGAATTTTGCTTGATATTTCGTTAATTTTGTGATATCATACTGCTCACAGAAAAATTTTTGAACCAATTCTTTTTTCTTGTTTTTCAGGTGCATTTCAAGGGGATTCCCCTGCATGTTCCGGTTTTTGTGGCAGGGTGAGTACTTTCGGATGTACAGAACTTTCTGCCGGGTTTTATCGCCGATATTCGGCAGAAAGGAAGAGCTGAAGGTCAGATAAAACAAATACTTTTGACAGTCAGTGACGGTAAACGTTGCTTCAATACTATAACCTTGACCTTGAAAGCTGTGGTATTGAAAGAAAAAAGTTGATTATTATCTTCATTTGGACACATCAAAAACGGTGGGGTGTTGGTTAAGTATCAACACCCCGCTGTTTTGTGCGATAAACGAAAGTCGTCTGTTTCAAGCTTGGTTGTGAAGAAATGTCCAATATAAAACCAACCGGCACAATAGGTATAACCTTTGCTTATCGCTAACGATAAGACCAATCGAATTTTCAAATCGCGTATCACGCGCTATTATATGTCCATCGGGAGACACAAACGAGACTGAAATAAAAACCTACCAAAAGAGTCAAGTTCAATACGGTTTCCCAAATTCGTCAAATACAGCCGGATGCTTTGAGGAAGTGTTCGGAAACAAAACAGGAGTGAAGAGAACACTTCAAGAAGGAGGACATCAATATGAGCGGATACAAATTTGAAACATTACAGTTACATGTCGGACAGGAGCAGGCCGATCCTACTACGGATTCAAGAGCGGTTCCGATCTACCAGACAACATCTTATGTATTCCATAACAGCAAGCATGCCGCAGACAGATTTGGGCTTGCGGATGCGGGAAACATCTACGGAAGACTTACGAACTCCACACAGGATGTTCTCGAGAAGAGAGTAGCCGCACTTGAAGGCGGAACCGCAGCTCTCGCAGTTGCATCGGGAGCGGCAGCGATCACATACACGATCGAAGCACTCGCGGCAAACGGCGGACACATCGTTGCACAGAAGACCATCTACGGCGGAAGCTACAACCTTCTTTCACACACACTTCCCCAGTACGGTGTTGAGACAACATTCGTTGATGCACATAACCTCGCAGAGGTTGAGGGTGCGATCAAGGACAACACCAGAGCCGTCTATCTTGAGACGCTCGGAAACCCCAACAGTGACATCCCGGATATCGAGGAGATCGCTAAGATTGCGCACAAGCACGGACTTCCCCTCGTCATTGACAACACATTTGGAACACCTTATCTTATCAGACCCCTTGAGCACGGAGCTGACATCGTCGTTCATTCCGCAACAAAGTTCCTCGGAGGCCATGGAACCACGCTCGGCGGCATAATCGTTGAAGGCGGCAAGTTTGACTGGAAGGCAAGCGGAAAGTATCCCAACATCGCAGCTCCCAACCCCAGCTACCACGGCGTTTCGTTCTACGATGTGGTTGGTCCCGCAGCTTTCGTAACGTTTATCCGTGCGATCCTTCTGCGCGACACAGGCGCTTCGATCTCGCCTTTCAATGCTTTCCTGCTTCTTCAGGGCATTGAGACTCTGTCCTTAAGACTCGATCGTCACATCGAGAACACAAAGAAGGTCGTTGAGTACCTCTCCAAGCATCCGCTTGTTGCAAAGGTTCACCATCCTTCACTCGAAGGTCATCCTGACAACGCAGTTTATAAGAAGTATTTCCCGAACGGCGGCGGATCCATCTTCACATTTGACATCAAGGGTGGCCGCGAAGAGGCTTGGAAGTTCATCGACAATCTCGAGATCTTCTCGCTCCTTGCAAATGTGGCCGATGTTAAGAGCCTTGTCATCCATCCCGCTTCGACCACGCATTCGCAGAGTTCGGATGAGGAGCTTGAACATCAGGGTATAAGTCAGAGCACGATCAGATTGTCGATCGGTACCGAGCATATTGATG
>JAEEIH010000185.1 GCA_016281275.1 Lachnospiraceae bacterium
ACGCCTTTTCCTCTTCTTACGAGCGAATATGTTACAAGGTTGGGGCTGGAGCCCTGGATAATATCTGCGATATCTACCTTAAACTTCTCGGCTGCTTTATAAATAAAAGAAAAAGTAAAATCTATCTTACCTTCCTCAAGGGCCATGTAATCCTCAATGCTCATTCCGGTAGCTTCCGCCATCTCATGAATCGAAATGGCCGATAATTCCCTCATTTCTTTGACACGCTGTGCAACTTCCTTAAGATCTTCCTTAACCATTTCTTTCTCCTTTCGATTTATTTGGGTTTTCTCCCATGTCTTTTGGTCGCATTTCATGCGGCTACTTCGTTTGGTCGCCTGACACATCTCGCAAGCAAAGCTTGCTCGCTGCGCGAGCACCGAGAGTGCTCGTTTAACACACAAAAAAAATCCGTCTCAATCTCTTGAGACGGACTGTAATCCGCGGTACCACTCAAATTGTATATGATCACTCATATACCCCTCACAGGCTCTATCAAGCCCTGTGCACTAACGTAGCATTCACGGAAGATATCTACTTGGGAGAAAAGGATCCTTTCCCTCCCTTTCGGGTCTTCGGCTCAGAAGTGATGGAAAAAATGAACATCCCGATCTGCTCTCACCAATGCAGTTCTCTCTGTACAGACTTCAATCAAGTTTTCGTCTTCGTCACAGCCTTTGATAGTATTAAATTACTGAGACTATATCACTAAGGCCGACAATTGTCAAACACTTTTTTTGATTTACGGAACTGAATTTTTATACTGAATTTTTATACCAATATGCCGTAAAAACACCCTTTGCATATATTCGTTAACCAAACGTCAAACACATGTATGAAAATAAGATCACTGGTGTCCCTGTACAAAAGGAATTATCTGTGGAACTTCTTCCTTTTTCCAATTATCAGTATAAGGTATTTCACCGGGCTTAAGTTTCAGTCTTTGAGAAGGAACCTTTGCTTTTTCTTCGATAAGTCTGTCTCTGATCTCCTTAGTGGCTTTATCGGAGTCCGATCCCTTTCTTATCTGAACGACTGTTCCCGGAGCCATATTGTAATATATGAATCGCGCATCGGGAACCGTCAGTCTTATACAGCCGTGTGATACGTTTTTTCCGAGATTGTTCCATGTCGACGATACATAATCCGACGCGTTCTTTGAACTGTAAAGAACCGAATGGAAATATATCCTTCCCGTGATAAGACTCCAGTACTGACCGAAGCTCTCGGTATTAACAAACTGTGAGAATCTTACCCTGTAATTCTTCATTTCAAACGTTCCGACCGGCGACTGAGTCTTGTCGGCGCCCGTCGAGCAAAGCATATACCTTACGGGTACCGTATAATCCCCGTTTCCGTCTTTCGCATAGACAAGAACAACCTGGTATTTAAGGTCAACGATGATCTTGTATGTATCGGGTAGCGGAAAAGCTTTCGGATATTCATATATTCCGTTGTCCCCGATAAGCTCGTCGAATGACATATGCAATGTGGGAGCCAGATCGTCCCAATCTCTTGCGGCGGTTCTGAGCTTTTCAAGCAGTGTATCTTCTTCGGCAAGAAATTCATCGGTCTTCATTTTGATCTCCGCTTTTGACAAGCCAAGCGATGCCACATAAGAATCAAGGTCCTTATAATATATGGGTTCCTCCGTTTTTTTATCGTCTTTTGTTTCTTTCTTTTCGTTCTTAACCGGTGTGGGAGCTTTTTCCTCAATTACTCTGTTTTCGGTATAAACAACCGTTTCTTTTTTGTTATCGGGCATAAGTTCCGTCACGTGAGCTTCCGTATCTGCGGTTACCGCATAGTTTTCGGAATCGGGCGTCTCTTTAGCAAACAAGCTTATCGTCTCGGCTGACAGCGAGTTTTCTGTCTCTTCTGACGCTTCCGTAAGATCGGTCGGACTTTTCTCCTCAGGCGTAGTAATTTCCTTACCTGCATAAGTTGTATCGGTATCGGGATCATTGAGTATCAAAGCATTGCTTACGGATGCTTCACGAATCTCAGCCGCCGCAAGAAGAGCACTTTCGATATCATTGCCGACGATAAACGCTTCCGAAGAACATTCCGTACGCGCGATATCACCCCCGGCAACAAATGTTTTGGCTGTGTTTTCAGAGAGCGCGCTGTCGATTCCGAAGGCGCGAAGTCCCGATGTGTCCGTTTTCTGAAGTCTGCAGCCCGAAAGGAGAACACAGCAAACGATCGATATCGCCAAAATCCTTTTTTTCAACATATCCCCACCTTTCCGTTATGCGACAATGTATTTGTCGATACGGATGTTATCGAAATAATAGTTAATTATTTCTTTGTAATCATAACCCTTAAGTGCCATTCCCTGCGCTCCGGACTGAGACATGCCGATGCCGTGTCCGTACCCCATCCCGAAAAAAGCAACACTTCCGGTCGGAACTTCCTTAAGAGGGTAATTGTACATGTTGTCCCCACTAATGACGATCATCTGATCCAGCGGATCGATCCTGCTGAGCGATGAGTTTGAAGAAATTGCGAATAATCCGCTCTTTTTCAACATTTCCCTCGTTTCGTCATTGATTGCGTAAGGAGTGTCCGCAAAAGAGGTTCCTCCCATCAAAACCTTATATTTTGCGGACGGTAGATCAAACGTACTTTGCGCCTGTTGTATCCCGAGTGTCTTTGACGAAGCGGTGCCCGTTACTTTTAACGAGCTTACCCGACCCGTTTCGGTGACTATCATTTCCTTAATATTTCTCACGTTTCCAACGTCATGACCGTTTTCTTTAAGGAGTCTGCCCGCCTCTTCCAGTGTATAAGTAATTACCCATGGCGCTTTTTCGGGATTCAATTCAAAAAGATCCGGTTTTGAACTGTATATGGCGCTCTTTATTCCCCATACATCTATTCCGCCCTCCGTTGAGCCGCCGCTGGTCGAGAAATAAAAAGTTTCGACAAGTTCTCCGTCACTGTATATGACTTCTCCCTGCGTGGCAGAAACGGCCGCTATCGCTTCCTTCGATTCACCGGTCACGCCCTTGTAAACCTGCGACGCTGTCGTATCGGTAAGACTGTACGGCTCCGATAACGTACCCCTGCAATTAAATGACGCCTTGTACAGCGCATAGCTTCTCGCGCAGACCGCCTGAGCTTTCAGTGCCTCCGCGCTGTAGGTTTTATCCATCTCACATGTGACCACACCGCACAGATAAGCTTCAATGCTGATGATATTGACGGCAGTCAGCTTTCCGCCTTTTCGCACTATCTCTATCCTGCCGCGATAAGAACGGGTTCCGAGCGATATTATTCGCCCTTCCGGATCATTTTTGGATGCCACGGCTTTTATCTGAGGAAAAGGACTGTATTTCTTTGATTGTTCCCCTTCCGCAGCGTCTATAAGGAAGGCGCTTTTTCCGAATGATACTTTTATCAGGCAGTCTCTTTTGGTCGCATTGCTTTTTTCCGACTTTTCATAAAGTTGCCAGGTACCCGGTCCTTTAAGGACCGGTATCGCACCTGTCGTATTGCTCTGTCCTATGGCTTTTTTGGCTTCGTCATAATTCTTATACACCGTACTTTTCACGACATAAGAAGAATTATCCGGCTCAAAAGAGAAACCGCTGCCGCCGTAAAAAATATCACCGCCTTCAAAAGCCTTATCGGTCGCATAACCGAACATGATCCTTGTATTATAGACGGTAATGACATCTTTATCCTTGTACTGCGAGACAAGACCGACCCTGATATCCGTCATCGCTTCGGCACCGACCGAAGGGACACAGACCCATGTCGCAGCGATCAGGAATAAAAGCATAAACGCTTTAAATATCGGTGATGAACATAGCGTCTCCGAAGGAGAAAAATCTGTATTCGTTATTAACTGCTTCTTTGTAGGCATTTAAAATGTTCTCTCTTCCGCAAAGCGCCGCAACGAGCATGATCAGCGTCGATTCCGGCAGGTGGAAATTCGTTATCAGTGAGTCAACAATATTAAATTGATAACCCGGATAAATGAAAATGTCAGTATCACCGCTTCCGGCAGAAACGTGTCCGGTGCCGTGCGAAGCGGCTTCAAGTGTCCTGCAGCTTGTCGTACCGACACTGATCACACGACTTCCTCTGTCCTTGGCCTCATTTACCAAACGCGCGGCTTCTTCGGTAACTTCGTAGTACTCCGAATGCATATGATGATCCAGGATGTTCTCTTCCTTGACGGGTCTGAACGTTCCGAGTCCAACATGAAGCGTGACTCTCGCAATATCGACACCCATATCCGCAATTTTTTCGAGAAGCGCTTCCGTAAAATGTAGTCCCGCTGTGGGAGCCGCCGCGGAACCGTCATGTCTGGCATATACCGTCTGATACCTGTTTCTGTCCTTAAGTTCGTGAGTTATATAGGGGGGCAACGGCATCGAACCGAGTTTGTCGAGCACTTCCTCAAAAACCCCGTGATAACTGAATGATATTATCCTATTGCCGTCTGTAAGAACCTCTTTGATCTCCCCTTTGAGCGATGCTGCTCCTTCGCCGAATTCCACCACGGCGCCCTCACGCAGCTTTCTGCCGGGTCTTACAATGCACTCCCAGTCATCCTTCGTGATCCTTTTGAGGAGAAGTACCTCGCAAACTCCCGTGTGACCTTCCCTGTGACCGAGTAGCCTTGCGGGGATGACCTTTGTGTCATTAAGCACCAGGCAGTCACCACGTCTAAAAAAATCACATATTTCATAAAAATGCTTATGCATCAACTGTCCGTTATTCTTATCAAGGACCATAAGCCTTGAAGACGACCTGTCTTCAAGAGGGTCCTGCGCGATAAGCCTCTCCGGCAGATCATAATAAAAATCGCTTTTCTTTAATGAAACCATATTTTTCTCACTTACGGCGCTTATTGTTTTGCATAAGTTATATTAATGCCCCAAAGACGATTCTTCAAGACAAAAGTATAAATTTTTGTTTATAAATAATAATCTTCCGGCATTTTTATTGTTTTGTTAAAAAAATTGTATATAATATTAATGCTAAAAAACAAGATCATACGCTAGATCTTATACGCATGATATGAGGATTGAGACGATATGTACAAATTGGGTATTGATATAGGATCGACCACGGTAAAGGTGGCGCTCCTTGACGAAAATGATTCTATCATCGAAAGCGATTACGAAAGGCACTACGCCAATATTCGTGAAACGCTTCTTTCAATAATTACAAAGATCACATCAAAAATTCCCGAAGATACCATTGTTGCACCGACCATTACAGGCTCGGGAGGACTTTGTATTGCCGACATAATGAAGATTCCCTTTATTCAGGAGGTTATCGCCGTATCGACCTCTCTTTCGGCTCTTCCCGTTGTTCCTGACGTTGCCATAGAGCTTGGCGGAGAGGATGCCAAGATAATCTACTTCGGAGGCACTGTCGAACAGCGCATGAACGGTATCTGTGCCGGCGGAACGGGATCATTTATCGATCAGATGGCCACATTATTAAAAACTGACGCAACCGGTCTGAACGAATATGCAAAAAACTATAAAGCAATATATCCCATTGCCGCACGCTGCGGTGTTTTCGCGAAGAGCGACATCCAGCCCCTTATCAACGAGGGAGCGACAAAAGAAGATCTCTCCGCTTCGATATTTCAGGCTGTGGTCAATCAAACTATAAGCGGACTTGCATGCGGAAAGCCCATTAAAGGAAAAGTCGCATTTCTCGGCGGACCACTTCATTTCCTTTCGGAGCTTCTCACTTCTTTCATCAGGACACTTAAGCTTACCGATGAATGTATAATAGCTCCGGAAAATTCACATCTCTTCGCCGCTAAGGGTGCGGCCATGAACAGTTGTCTTCTTCCGGGCGGTCGAAAGAAACCCGACGCCGATGTTGTAAAGATGACTCTCGGCAATATAAAGGAGACTCTTTCACAGGATCTTAACATAACTTTTGAAGTTAACAGACTTGATCCGCTTTTTGAAAATGAAAAGGCGTATGATCTTTTCACCGAAAGGCACGACCAACACTGTGTTGTTAAGCGTGAACTTTCAACATATAAAGGGGATGCGTTCCTCGGCATCGATGCCGGCTCAACAACCACAAAAGCCGCTCTTGTATCCGATCGCGGAGAACTTCTCTATTCCTTCTACAGTAACAATAACGCTTCACCCCTGAAAACCTCAATAAGAGCGATCAAGGAGATCTACAGCCTTCTCCCCGAGGGTGTAAGGATAGTCCGCTCATGCTCTACAGGTTACGGTGAAGCCCTCATTAAATCGGCGCTTATGCTTGACGAAGGTGAGGTTGAAACAGTCGCTCATTACAGAGCCGCATCTTTCTTTGACAGAAATGTTGATTGTATTCTTGATATCGGCGGTCAGGACATGAAGTGCATCCGCATTAAAGACAATGCAGTCAATTCCGTACAACTAAACGAAGCATGTTCATCAGGCTGCGGTTCTTTTATAGAAACATTCGCCCGCTCTCTAAACCTTGAGATCTCGGAATTCGCCAAGATCGCGCTTTTTGCACAGAATCCCATCGATCTCGGTTCAAGATGTACCGTTTTTATGAACTCAAAAGTAAAGCAGGCCCAGAAAGAAGGCGCTACGGTAGCCGATATAAGCGCCGGACTTGCTTATTCCGTCATAAAGAATGCTCTTTACAAAGTTATCAAGGTTACCGACCCCTCATCCCTCGGCAAGCACATTGTTGTGCAGGGCGGAACCTTTTATAACGATGCCGTTCTGCGCGCGCTTGAAAAAATTCTCGGGATTGATGCAATAAGACCCGATATTGCAGGTATTATGGGCGCTTTCGGTGCCGCTCTTATCGCGCGAAGCACTTATACCGGTCAGAATACCACGATGCTCGGCATAAATGACATCATTGCTCTTCACTTTGAAACATCAATGACGAGATGTAAGGGATGTACAAACAACTGTCTTCTTACCGTCAATAAATTCAGCGACGGCAGAAGGTATATCTCCGGCAACCGCTGTGAAAAGGGAATCGGAGGCGAGAAAAACAAAGACAACATTCCGAACCTCTTTGAATATAAACTTCACAGGTTCCTTGATTACGAACCGCTTGCGGAAGGAAAGGCAAAGCGCGGCATCGTTGGTATTCCGCGTGTTCTCAACATCTACGAGAACTACCCTTTCTGGTTCACTTTCTTTACCAAGCTTTCATACCGTGTAGTTTTGTCGCCAAACTCATCGAGAAAGATTTACGAGCTCGGTATCGAATCAATCCCGAGTGAATCCGAATGTTATCCCGCAAAGATAACTCACGGTCATATCATGTGGCTTATCAGGGAAAAGATACCGTTCATCTTCTATCCCTGTATTCCTTACGAGAGGAACGAATCACCCGAATCAGGCAATCATTACAATTGTCCCATCGTAACTTCGTACGGTGAAAACATAAAGAATAACGTCGAGGAATTAAAATCAAAAGAGATCATTTTCGCCGATCCTTTCTTATCACTCGAGAATGAAGAAATCGTTACAAAACGTCTCGTTTCGCTCTTTACGAACAAGAAACTGCCTTATTATGCTGGAGCAAAAAAGGAAGAGGTGGAAAATGCCGCACACGAGGCATGGCTTGAGCTCGAACATGCGCATAAAGATATGCAACGCAAAGGCGAGGAAACCCTTGAATACCTTAAACGCACCGGACGAAAAGGCATAGTTCTTGCCGGACGACCTTATCATGTCGATCCCGAGATCAACCACGGTATTCCCGAAATGATCAACTCTTACGGTGCCGCTGTTCTCACTGAAGACAGCGTATCGCATCTCGCCAAAACAGACAGACCCATGATCGTTGTCGATCAGTGGATGTACCATTCAAGGCTTTACGCAGCGGCTTCATTCGTACGTACACGAAAGGATCTTGAGCTTATCCAACTCAACTCCTTCGGCTGCGGTCTTGATGCAGTTACCACAGACGGAGTGAGCGATATCCTTACATCATCGGGGAAGATTTACACAGTCCTTAAGATCGATGAAGTCAACAACCTCGGTGCAGCCAGAATCAGACTCAGATCTCTTCTTTCCGCTGTTCGGGAAAGGGATCGTAATCACATCACTCCAAAGGTAAGATCAAGCGCTTATAACAGGGTCATTTTTACAAAAGAAATGCGCAAGGAATACACTATCCTCGCGCCTCAGATGTCTCCTATCCACTTTGAGTTGCTTGAACCCGCCATCCGTTCGGAAGGTTACAAGATCGAGATACTCAACAACGACGGACGCGCCGCTGTTGATGTGGGACTTAAATATGTTAATAACGACGCATGTTATCCATCCCTCATGGTTGTCGGTCAGATAATGATGGCTCTCCTTTCAGGCAAATACGATCTTAACAGGACTGCCGTCATGATCACACAGACCGGTGGCGGATGCCGTGCAACAAATTACATCGGTTTTATACGGCGCGCCCTCAGGAATGCAGGAATGGAACAGATCCCCGTTCTATCAGTCAGCACATCGGGCATAGAGAAGAATCCGGGCTTTAAATTCACCCCTTCTCTTATCCTTAAAGTTGTTCAGGGTATCATTTACGGTGATGTCTTTATGAAGGTTGTCTATAGGACGCGTCCCTACGAGCTTGTGCCGGGTTCAGCAAATGCCCTTCATGAAAAATGGAAAAAAAGATGTATCGAATCACTCCGATCAAGCGGTCCCGCGTTCGTTCTCGACTGGTCAAAATTCAAGGAGAACCTTCGCGGTATCGTCAGAGACTTCGACGCTCTTCCGATCAATGAAACACTCAGGAAGCCGAGAGTCGGTGTAGTTGGTGAGATCCTTGTAAAATTCATGCCCGCAGCAAACAATTATATGGTCGATCTGCTCGAAAGCGAAGGAGCCGAAGCGGTTGTTCCCGACCTTTTAAACTTCCTTCTCTATTGCTCGTACGACGCCGAATACAAATATCGCATACTCGGCAAAAGCAAATCGAGTGCGATAATCAACGACTACATTATAAAATTCTTTGAGCGAAGCAGAAAAATAGCTGTTGAAGAACTTGAGAATTCAAAAAGATTTACTCCTCCCGAAAAAATCGAAACAATCGCTTCTTATGCGCGTCCCATCGTCGAGATCGGAAATCAGACCGGAGAAGGATGGTTCCTTACGGGCGAGATGATTGAGCTCATTAAATCCGGAGTTCCCAACATAGTCTGCGCACAGCCCTTCGCGTGCCTGCCGAATCACATCGTCGGCAAAGGCGTTATAAAGGAGATCAAATACAGGTATCCCGAGGCGAATATCGTGGCGGTTGATTACGATCCCGGGGCGAGCGAAGTAAATCAGTTGAATCGTATAAAGCTGATGCTTTCTTCTGCATTCAAAAATCTCGAGATATAGAAGTGAATTTATATATGTACATACGTGGGGCTGCCACGTGTAAACATTTCAAAAACCGCTTACGCGTTTTATCGTTTTTGAAATGTTTCACAGGCGCGCCCCACGTTCCTCATTATTGCAATCCGAAAAAAACGTTAAATTTTCCCAACTGAAATAGGTGAAGGCGCGGCGGCGTAAAAGTCGTAAAACGATTTATACGGTTTTGTTTTACGACTTTTATCGCCTGACAGCCTTCACCGTATGTGCATTGTACTATAATCTGACACTTATACCGTGGTCTCTCATAAATTCTTTAACTTCGGAAATCTTCAGCTCTTTATAATGGAATAAAGATGCAGCCAGAACAGCATCGGCACCCGCGATCTTGCACGCATCAACGAAATGTTCCTTCTTTCCGGCTCCCCCGGATGCAATAACCGGTATATTGACACGATCCGTGATCGCTTTTGTCAGTTCGAGATCATAGCCGTCCTTTGTACCGTCACAATCCATACTTGTGAGGAGTATTTCCCCCGCCCCTAGTTGCTCTGCTTTGACAGCCCATTCTATAGCATCAATTTCCATGTTGATCCTGCCGCCGTGCTTATAAACGGTAAAACCTTTTCCGTCGGCGCGTCTTTTCGCATCGATCGCACAAACCACGCACTGGCTTCCGAAAACGGATGCAGCTTCACTTATAAGCGTAGGATTCTCGATGGCTGCAGAATTGACAGCTACCTTGTCCGCGCCCGCACGTAGTATGGCTCTGAAGTCATCCACACTTCTGATACCGCCACCGACGGTAAACGGAATAAAAATACAGCTCGCAACGCGTTTTACCATCGACGTAACGATGTTACGCTTATCGGAAGAAGCCGTTATATCAAGAAATACAAGCTCATCCGCGCCTTCTTCGTTATATGCTTTGGCGACTTCGACAAGATCACCGGCATCTCTGAGATTGACAAAATTTACTCCCTTTACAACCCTGCCGTCTTTTACATCAAGGCATGGGATAACTCTTTTAGTGAACATATTTTTCCCCTTGTTTATAAACGAAATCGTTTAGCTTTTCAACACTGCATGTGATATACGGATTTGTTTTGAGATAAAATGAACTATCGATTCGAAGTACAATAATTCATTGAAGATTAATGCATACCGTAGTCCCGTAATCAATTAATCCGCGCAATTTATAAAATTGGAAAGTATCTTAAGCCCTATCTCTCCGCTCTTTTCCGGATGGAACTGACATCCGAAGATATTGCCGTGTTCTACCGAGCTGTCAAACAAAGTACCATATTCAGTTGTCGAGGCGACATCGGATCTGTCCGAACACTTAAGATGATAGGAATGGACAAAGTAGACATACGCACCGTCGGAAATACCTCTGTAAAGCTTTGATTCTTTATTTACGATGTCTATACTGTTCCAGCCTATCTCCGGAATCTTCAGATTTTCTTTTGCAAGAATGGCTTCATCAAATCTTTCGATACGACCGTGGAGGATTGAAAGACCTTTCACAGCGCTTGTGCCTTCCGGCGCACCTATAGTTTCGGTGCTCTCGTCAAAAAGCAGCTGCATACCGAGACAGATACCAAGGAAGGGAACCTGACTTTTTATAAGGTCATTAATAACAGGAATAAGTCCGTACCTTTCAAGCTTACACATTGCATCATGAAAAGCACCGACCCCCGGAAAAACTATTCTGTCACAATTTTTAAGATCAATGGGATTATTCGAAAGACATACCTGAGCGCCGAGATATTCGAGTGCTTTCGAGACACTGTTCGTATTCCCGGCTTCGTAGTCTATAAGACCAATTTTCAATTTATCCTCCTCTTTAGCGGCAGATTTTTTGCCGCTGTTTCCTCGTCCAATACTCAACCATGTACCAAGGTATTCTTTAGCGGCAATTATATTGCCGCTGTTTCCTCGTCCAATACTCAACTATGTACCAAGTTAATCTTTAGCGGCAGATTTTTTGCCGCTGTTTCCTCGTCCAATACTCAACCATGTACCAAGTTAATCTTTAGCGGCGATCACCCAACGCGCTCACGGCAGTCGCCTGCTGTTTGATCGCTTCAATATCGTAAGTACCCAGAAGCGCGTAGATATATTCACTGTAATCTATAACATCATTTATATTCATCATCGAATATGCTTCTTCTTCCGTTATCTTAAATTTATTATTCAATTCGTTTAATATGTTGGTCTTCACATATTCAAGGTCATCGGTAATGCCGAGAGTCGTGGCAAGCATATAATATTTCTCATATTTTTCAAGACCCTTTATGAGTGAATTGAGCGCCTTGTCGTCATTATGAGATTTCATGTAATAATTGTACGAATTAAGCTGTGAATTAACATACATGACAGTCATGATCCTGTCATAAAGCTCTATATCTTCGTCCTTTATAGTAAGTCCGTAGACATCATAATAAGCCTCATTGTAATGTCTGATGAGGAAATCCGTCTGGGCGTTTTCAATACTAAGGTTATATGAATATGTATTGGTTCCGAGGATAATGAACACCGTAATAACAGCGAACAGAATAAACAGGATCGAAGCTCCGACCTTATTTATCTTTCCCTCGTCTTCCTCGGGAAGCTCTAATGCTTCACGAGCCTCTTTTTTCTTTTTGGCCTTTTCGCGAGCCTCTTCCTTGGCCTTACGTTTAGCTTCTTCTGCTTGTTTTTTCTTTTCCTCTGCCTCGGCCTTATCGATCTCTTTCTGGGCAGCCTTGGCAGCCTTAGCCTCTTCCGCGCTCTTTTTCTTTGCTTCGAGAATGGCAGCTTTATTCTTTTCTTCTTCCTCTGCCTTCTTTCGACGAGCTTCCTTTTGTTCTTCCGTGAGC
Organism: Lachnospiraceae bacterium; assembly: GCA_016281275.1. GTDB lineage: Bacteria > Bacillota > Clostridia > Lachnospirales > Lachnospiraceae > RUG11977. The sequence goes on from JAEEIH010000185.1 coordinate 12,176, forward strand.
TCTTCTACCACATTCCCGAATATTCTCTGGAAAAACGATTTCTTTTTCTTCCGGACCTTTTCTTTTGGCGGTTCTTCCAGCGCCTTAATCCTGTCCTCAAGGGCACCGGATTCGATTTCGCTCATGATGTCGATGGGTCCGTCGGAATCCACTCCGCCTATATTAACGATATCCTGTTCAGAAATTGTTGCATCGTCAAGCGCAAAGAGATCGTCAGCTCCGAGAAGGTTTTCCTCTGAAGGTTCATCTCCGGGATTAATAAACTGAATTTCGGGATCATCGCTTCCCGAAGCTTCGGTGATATCCCCGCCAAACGGATCGACCATCTCAGGACCTTCGCTTATGTCTCCCAACCCGGGAATGTCCTCGGTAAGCACCGGTTCGTCAAGACCAATACCCTCTATTTCGGCAACTTCATCAGGTCCGCCTTCCGATGTGGGCTGAGAATCTGCTTCTCCCTGTTGTGAAAAAATAGCAGCGATATCATCCTGATCAAGCATGGTTTGTTCGGGCTCAGGTTGATCTTCGGGCATTTCGCTCAGAAGATCGGTGATCATCGTATCTATTTCGTTGGGTTCTTCACCGCCCAATGAACTCTGTACTTCTTCCGGGGATGCGCCTTCGGTTATTTCATCGGAAATCGACAAGTCGGGATTATCGGTCCGGAATCCGGCAGGATCGATCTCATCCGAAATATCAAGAGGTACGTCTTCCGAAGAAGACACATCAAACGGATCATCCGGAATATCATCGGTTGCGATCACATCCGAAGCATCGGAGGCTATCTCGTCCGAATCCTGTAATCCGGACGAATCAACGGGGATATCGTCCGTTCCGAGAATATCCGAAGAATCGGCGAGAATATCGTCCGTTCCGAGAATATCCGAAGAATCGGCGAGAATATCGTCCGTTCCGAGAATATCCGAAGAATCGGCGGGCATATCGTCCGTTCCGAGAATATCCGAGGAATCGGCGGGCATGTTGTCCGATTCGGAAATATCGGATTTCTTTTTGTTTCCTTCCTCTTCAGCAATAACATCAGCAATTATGTCAGCCATTGAAGGAAGTTCTTCCTGAACGGGTGTGGGTTTGGGTTCTCTTTTACGATCCTTTTTTGCCGGCGCGAGATCGGAATCCGAAGAAACAGAACTAAGCAGACGATCAAGGTACGATTCATCTGCTTGGTTAGTTCTTTTCGACTCACATTCGTCACAGAAGTCTTTCCCATCGGGAATAGGCTTGTGACACATCTTGCAAATAGCCATGGCTTATACCCGGAATACAGGTTTATTTAAAGAGTAATTTATCAATCTCCTCAACAAGCATTCCGATCTCCGGTTTCGACAGCTGCGCATCGGCACCCAGAGATTCCCCCTTCTTCCTCATTTCGTCATTAACAAGCGACGAGAAAATGACAACAGGCAGATGTTTAAATACATTATCTTCCTTGATAAGTTTGGTAAGATGGTGTCCATCCATCTGAGGCATCTCAATATCAGTGATAACACATTTAACTTTCTCGTTAAGAGTTCCGTTATCTCTGTATAAACAAAGCCTATCATAAGCTTCCTTACCGTTATTGGTAACAGTAACATTAGTATATCCCGCTTTGGTCAGAGAATCAAATATAAGCTTACTCAGAAGAGGTGAATCCTCCGCAATGAGTATAGGCGAATTGTTTCTCTGTCTCTCACCGAGTTGGTCGATATCGGAAACCTTAAGACCGGTCTCGGGACTGATATCCGAAACGATCTTCTCAAAATCGAGGATAACGATCAGCCTGTCATTAAGCTTGATAATACCGGTGGCAACACCTTTGCCCGAATTACTGATAGACTCATCGGGTTTCGAAATGTCAGCCCATGATACTCTGTGTATTCCAAGCACTGTATGAACATGGAACGCAATACTGAGCTGGTTGAAGTTGGTAACGATGTACATATCCTTATCAACATCTGCACTCTCAGGTATAGAAAGAGATTTTGCAAGGTCCACGATCGTGATGATGGTATCACGAGGCATATAAATTCCTTCAATGCACGGATGAGCGTTCGGAATCGCGGTCGGTCTCTTATAGGGAAGGATCTCTTTTATCTTGGCAACGTTAATGCCATAGTGATTTGTACCCACCTGAAATTCAAGGATTTCCAGCTCATTAGTTCCACTTTCAAGCAAAATATTGGTATCCATACAGTACCTCCGTTTAATTATTTATAGTGATCTCATATATCTTGTCAGGCGAGATATCAGGATTTGAAACGATAACCGATTTCGGTGTTTCGCTGTTTCCAAAAAAGAAAACCAATATCCCGCTTGTACTTTCACTCGGAGCAAGTTTCTTCTCGAGGAGTAAAAGGTCATTTGTTATGAGCGACAGCTTGGGTTTGTATGAACTTTTGTCGCTGACGAGTTTATATGATACGTTGAAATCTTTGGTATTAAATGTTTGTTCCTTGGATGACCCGTTTGTAATCTCAAATTCCACGACAATCATTTTTTGACCGTCGGGCGCCTGAATCGAAAGATATTCATTGTCACCCTTATACGACTCACCTATAGTGCTCTTCTTGTACAAGACCTTAAATTTGTTGTCAAAGCATTCGTCAAGCGTTTCAAACGAAGGCTTTGTCTGTGGCGCCTCCGTCGGTGACGCAGGAAGCGTTCTTCCTTCATCAACTTCCGTATTTTTCTCCCGAGACGTCGGCTCCGGTGTGGGAGTCGGAATGGGAGTAGGGTTCTTTTCTGCCTCCTCCGCCGCCCTTTCCTCATATGCCTGCTTTAATTGTTTATCATCAAGGAGCTTTTCTTTATGTGTCTTGCGGGTATCGTATTTCATGATGAGGTAGGCGCTGTATTGAGCTATCGCATCACTTTCCTCCCGGGTGAGATTTATGTGTTCTCCAGATTCACAAGCGGAAAGGAGAAAAACCATAAAACCCGCAAGAATTAAAACCAATCCTTTTTTCACTATATTTACCCCTCAGATAATGCGACATCAGCGCATCTAATATATCTTATACATCCTATGAACCGGATCATGTGATAATATGTCGAAAATGAAAGTCCTTATATCTTCTTTTCAAAAAACTCAACAAAAAACAAATTCTAAGTTTCATATCTACACATTAATGACATTTTATCATAGAATTTCTCTTTTTACAAGATTAGCAACAATTTTTCTTATTCTTTTTTTGAATCGAGCTCAAACCAAAATTCAACGCCGGTTTTATGATTAATAACGCCGCAATCCCTCCTGTGTTGACCGATTATGGCTTTTACGATTGAAAGACCGATGCCGTTTCCGCCGTATTCTCTTGTTCTGGCCTTATCAACCTTGTAAAATTTTATCCAGATATTTTCCAGTTCATTATCGGGAATCGGTTCACCGGAGTTAAATACACTGACCCTGACGATCCCCTCACTTCTCTCTTCAAAGCCGATTCTTATCTCCTTACGGTCGTCAAGATGGTTTATTGCATTACTGAGGTAGTTGACAACAACTTCTTCTATCAGGCTTTCATCGGCCCATACATAAATCGGTTCCGTCTGTTCGAGCTTTATTTCGGCGTCGGTTTCTTTGGCCAGAATCGTAAACGATGAGGCAACGCTTCTACACAATTCAACGATATCAAACCTTGTCATATCAATTTTGTTTTCACCGAACTCTATTTCATTCAGTGATAACAGTTTTTTGACAAGCCCGTCCATTTTTTTAGCTTCATCCATGATCACATCACAATAATAATCACGTTCTTCGGGTGATTCACCGATATTTTCCTTAAGACCTTCCGCATATCCCATTACTATCGCAAGCGGTGTTTTAAGCTCATGAGAAACATTTGAAAGGAATTCCTTCCGCATTTCATCGACCTCGTTTTTATCCCTGATATCCTTCATGAGCTCAATGTTGGCCGTTTTAAGTTCAGTGATCGTATGTTCAAGCTTTTCCGAAAGCATATTTATGCTGTTTCCGAGTCTTCCGATCTCGTCCTTACGTTTTCCCGTATATTTTTTTTCAAAATTCAACATAGACATCTGATCCGAAATATCGGAGAGATCATCAATGGGCTTGGTAAATCTCGAGCTGAATATAAACATAAAAAGCGAACCGATGATTATGACGACAGCGCCGAGAATTGCAAGAAATCTTGATGAAATAGCAACGCTTTCCTCGATGTTTTCAAAACTCGTCCTTATGAAAATTATGTCATTATTTTTGAGATTGCCGAGAAGATCTATAAAATAAGAATCCACCTCATAATCAAAGAATTTACTGATCGTAAATGAATCATTGGTCTCAAGAGTCTCCATTGTATTTCCGGAGGCAGATGCCTCCGGTCCTATAAAATAATCACGAAGAGCATTCGTAATCCTGCGGAACCTGTCCGAAAGGGCCAGAGAATTGTGGCTCACATCAAGCTCCCCGGGATAGATGTATCTGAGATTTGCAGAAGAAATAATGTATATATTGGCGCTGTGGGATGTTTCTATGAGATCGATCCCATGTATAAAGGATGAATAATCGGTGGCGTTACCTGAAGTAATAAAATCATTTATCTCATTAAACGTATCCGAAAGCGATTCTGTTTTTATATCCTGATAATAGACTATAAGAAGCTTTTCGTTACAAAACCAGCATGCAAAGATCAATAAAAAGAGCGAAAACGAAAGAATACATGTAGTTTTAAAACGTAATGAAAATACCATTTTTCAGCTCCTGAACAATATCGGTCAGACCTCGAACTTATACCCGAAGCCCCAGATCGTCTTTATATAATCACCTTTGCTACCCAATTTGCTGCGAAGCTTTTTTACATGGGTATCGATCGTCCTTGCATCACCGTAGTAGTCATAATTCCAAACATTATTGAGTATTTTTTCTCTTGAAAGGGCTACCCCTTTGTTCACGATAAAATAATAAAGAAGCTCATATTCCTTGACACTCAGTTCAATCGGCTCATTGTCAACTCTTACCTCATGAGCGCTGTTGTTCAGGACGATACCTCCCACTTCAACAAGCTCATTATCCGTTGCATTTGCGCGACGAAGGATCGCTTCGACACGCGCCACAAGGATTTTGGGACTGAAAGGCTTCGTGATATATTCGTCAACACCGAGATCAAAACCGAGAAGCTCATCTCTTTCATCGGATTTCGCGGTAAGCATGATAATCGGAACCTTTGATTCTCTGCGAATGGTTCTGCAGACCTCCCAGCCGTCGACTTTGGGCATCATTATATCAAGAATAACAAGCTTTATATCCTTATCCGAGAAAAATTTTTCAAGGGCTTCCTCTCCGTCTCCGGCTTCAACAACAACCATCCCCTGCTTTGACAGGAAATCCTTTACAAGTTTTCTCATTCTTGCTTCATCATCTGCATATAATATCTTAATAGTATCCACGTGTTTCTCCTTATCGTAAGATCATACTATTTACGGTCAACGTCAACTTACTTCATATCAGTCATCCGATGAGTAAAAGATCATTCAATAATTTCGATACCCGAAATAACAAGCTCATCAAGCGGTCTGTAGGTAGAATCGGCGATCGATGTTTCTTTTAATATTCTGTCGAGAAGATCCATGCCTCCAAACACCTGACCTATACACGGATAAACACCGCTGAGCCAGGGGGCTCCCCCTTCGTCTCTGTAAAGGTCAAGCTGTTCCTCGGTCATTTTTATGCCATACGCCTTAAGCAGGTACTCGCTAAGTGTGATCCCTTTATAATTCAGCATCTCTTCAAGCTCTTTTATGTTTTCTTTAGTGCCGGAGATGATCATAAAAGAACCGTCTGCGGTAAAATTATCGGAGACAAGAACAGAACCGCATATAGGATAAATCCCGCTTTCATCCTTCTGTTCAAACAGCTGCGACACCTTCATGTCTTCACGCGCAACCGTACCTTCGGGAATCCCCGAGGCTTTCACCATAAGCAGATAATCCTTGATCACCGCCGAAACAGAAGCTTCCGTGTAACATCCTTCTTCAATCTTTTCAAGAAAAAGGTTGTAGGCTTCCGGAGAGTCATTGTCAAAAAGCCTAATGTCGATGCTTCCTAGATTCTTTATCCCCATCCTGACAATACAACTTCCAAAGCCGGGTTCAGTTTGCGGTAAATGGCTATCACCCGAGCATCCGCTCATTGCGATAGCCAGTAAAATCAGCAGAAGTATAATTCTTTTCATAATCCCGCACACCATCCTGAAAAATGGACCAGAGGGGAGTCGAACCCCTGTCCGAAAACCGATTCACCGTACTTCTCCGAGCGCAGCCTGTCCTTAAAGAATTCCCTCCGATGGTCAAAGTCAGGCGAAAAACCATCATCGGTAGCTTCATGATACGCCCATATGCTCAAAGCTTTGCATAAGTCGTTTCCTGCATGGATGAGGCCGGTTACTTAACGTGCAGGTGCATCAAGACCGACCCGCCGCACTCAGGCAGCGATAGCTACGTTATTATCGTTAGCGTTTAATTTTAATTGTGGAATTTAACGCATCCCATGCGGCTCGCTTCTCCGACTTCACAGCCCCCGTCGAAACCAGTACTGGCCCGTGTGAGTCTGTTTGCACTATTCAAAGACAGCAAAATACCGAATATAGTCAATATCTGGCACTGTCCTTAAAATCTCTCTGTGCTTCGCGCTGCAAATCTTTCTTTGCGATAGACTCGCGCTTATCATAAAGCTTTTTTCCTCGTGCCAGACCTATTGAGCATTTAACAAGGCCTTTTTTCAAATATACAGTCAACGGTACTATCGTATATCCTTTTTTCATCACTTCGGCGTCAAGCTTATTGATCTCATAATCGTGTAAAAGAAGTTTTCTCGTACGAAGAGGGTCTTTATTGAATATATTCCCTTTCTCGTAAGGAGATATGTTCATACCGCAAATATATACTTCTTTTTTTTCGATTTGAACATATGCCTCTTTTATACTGCATCTTCCCATTCTTACCGACTTCACCTCGGTACCGAACAATGCAATTCCGGCTTCATAAGTGTCTTCTATAAAGAAATCATGATATGCCTTTTTATTGTTTGCAATGAGCTTATGCTCATCAGACTTGTTCATTCCATTTCCCTCATCATTTGCTGTTCTAAACAGCTTCTTGTCACTCGCCCACAGGAAAAGTTTATTGTTCTCCGGGTCTTGTTACTTCTTCGGGTTCACCTGCCACAGAGAAATCAATCGTACGTAAAAGCTTGTCTGTACCTTCGACCCTGATAATGATCTTCTGACCGAGTTTATATGTCTTTTTTGTGTGCTCGCCTATGAGCATGTAATGCTCCTCGTCGAAGATAAAATAATCTCCTTCCAATTCCTCTATCCTGATGATTCCTTCAACGGTATTTTTAAGTTCCACATAAAGCCCCGATGATGTAACGCCCGAAATAACTCCTTCGAATTCCTCGCCGATATATTTCGACATAAATTCAATCTTCTTTAATTTTTCAACTTCACGTTCAGCCTCATCGGCGCGTCTTTCATAACGGCTCGAAAGATATGCAACATCCGGAAGTATCTTCTCGAAATGCCTGATCTTCGAAGGTGTAAGCCTGCCGTTCAGGTTAAGCTTGATGATTCTGTGAATCTGAAGGTCGGGATACCTTCTTATGGGTGAAGTAAAATGGCAGTAATATCTTGCCGCAAGCCCAAAATGCCCATCGCAATTAACCGTATATTTAGCCTGCTTTAAAGAACGGAGCGTCAGTCTTTGAATGAGGCTTTCTTCATCTGTTCCGTCAATCTTTGAAAGAAGACTTTGTATCTCCTTGGGATGAATCTCTTCATTCGTATTTTTTATGGTAAGACCGAAATTATATATAAATGTGGCAAGCTTCTGAATCTTCTCCGGATCGGGCGATTCATGCGTTCTGTAAACAAACGGGATTTCCTGCCAGAAATGATCCTCTGCAACAGTCTCGTTGGCTATGAGCATAAAATCTTCAATGAGCATGGTGGCGCGATTACGCTCATAAGGTCCGATTTCAACAGGCTCACCCTTTTCGTCAACCCTGATCTTACACTCCGGAATATCGAAATCTATCGATCCCCTCTTGTGACGCTTCTTTCTGAGGATTCCGGCCAACTCGTCCATAAGGAAAAACATAGGAACAAATTCTTTGTACCTTTCAGTTTCCTCGGGATCCTTATCCTCGATTATCTTTTTAACACTCGGATATGACATTCTTTTGTCAACGAGTATCACACTTTCGACAATTTTATGTTCAACAACATTTCCTTTTGTATCAATCTTCATCAGACATGAAAGCGCAAGTCTGTCTTCTCCGGCATTAAGAGAACAGATACCGTTCGAAAGTTCATGCGGCAGCATGGGGATTACTTTATCAATAAGGTAATTGCTTGTGCCACGCTTAAGAGCTTCTTTATCGAGCGGAGAATCTTCCTTTACGTAGTGTGTAACATCCGCAATATGAACACCGAGATTATAAAAATCGCCTTCTTTTGTGAGCGAAACGGCGTCATCGAGATCCTTTGAGTCCTCTCCGTCGATCGTGACCGTCATCAGGCTTCTAAGGTCCTCGCGACCCACCGTGTCCTCGGGATCAACATGCTCGGGGACACCTTTAAGCTCATTGATAACTCCGTCCGGGAATTCAAGGGGAATTCCGAAAGCTCTTATAACGGATATAATATCACTTCCCGGATCGTCTATATGACCGATTATGTTTGTGATATGACCTTCCGGCTTACGTGATGCATTGCCGAAAAAAGTTATTTCGCATATGACCTTATTCCCGGAAACGGCATGCTCTGTAAATCCCTTTGGAATAAAAATATCGGAACCGAATTTCTGATTGTCGGGATGAACGAATCCATAGCCGTTATTCTTGATAAACGTGCCGACAATACTGAGATCGTTGCGTTCAAGTACACGTAGGACAACACCTTCTCTTTTTGTACCGGGCATGGTGGGATTTTTAAGAACTTCTATAAGTACCTTGTCTTTATCATGCGCATCGGCAACCGACTGAGCCGGGATGAACACATCCTCCTCAGTATCGTTTATGTGAACAAAACCAAAACCCTTTGCCGTTCCCGAAAAAACTCCTGCTAAGACGTTCTCTCCGGGAAGTCTTAAAAGGTTACGCTGATCCTCAACAATCCTGCCGTCATTAAGAAGAGCTTCAACTGCGGAAAGGAATTCCTTCTTTTCTTCTCTCGGAACACTCATAAGAACAGCAAGATCTTTGACTTTCATGGGCTTATAAGCCTCACTTGAGATCACAGCCATTATTTTATCTTTTTTCTCATCCATCGAAATGATATCCATGCGCACCGTCCTGTTCAAGATATAATTCTTCCGATTATCAAAATCACATTATACCAATATGATATCCCATCCGAATCAATGTGTAAATAGAGAAGAAAAGGGCTGCCACAAGTGACAGCCCCGAATAGTCAAAAACACCGATCACTGAAGCGCGGGAAGACCGAGCAGAATCGAAAGTACAACGAAAAGAACCGAAAAAATAATGGTCAGTCTCGAAAGTAAACCTTCCTTAGTGCGGCCTTTGTTCTTGCTGATGAAAGAGGATCTTGTTCCACCGGTTATTGCAGCCGAAAGACCTTCACCCTTCGAATCCTGCATAAGAACGAGAGCAATGATCACAACGCAAATAAGCAGGAAAAGTATTCTGAGTACCCATGCTAAAGCTTCCATATATCCTCCTCTGAGTAAAACAATAATAGTCAATCATAATACACGGTCATTTTGCCCGTGCTTTATGATATTATCACAATAGACGAACCTATGCAAGCAAAAAAATAAAAATAATCTCAGCGGGGCTTTTTACACCGCCGCTGAGATTAATTCTCTGTATTACATACCGTCATTTCCTGATGGCAAGAGATTCTCCCGTCATCTCTGCAGGCTTCTTAACTCCGGCGATGTCAAGAATTGTGGGCATGATATCGGCAAGCTTTCCGCCTTCGCGGAGAGTGATGTTCTCGTCCGCATTGACAAGGATGAAAGGTACCGGGTTGGTCGTGTGTGCCGTGAAAGGCTCTCCCGTCTCGTAGTCGATAAGCATCTCTGCGTTGCCGTGATCTGCGCAGATAAACATCTGACCGTTAACTTCCTTTACGAAGTTTACAAGCTCGCCGAGACATTCGTCGATAACTTCGATAGCCTTGATCGCCGACTCAAGAACACCTGTATGACCTACCATGTCGGGGTTGGCAAAATTACAGATGATGAAATCGTAATAAGCCTCTCCGTTCTCGTCCTTCTTTGTGATGGCTTCGCTGAGTCTGTCGCAGACTGTATAAGCGCTCATCCTGGGTTTCTTGTCGTATGTGGGAACATACTTGGGAGAATCAACAAGGATCCTGTCCTCGCCCGGATTGGGAGCCTCAACACCGCCGTTAAAGAAGAATGTAACATGAGCATACTTCTCTGTCTCAGCGATCCTGGCCTGTCTCATGCCGAGGCTTGAAATGTACTCACCGAATGTGTTCGTGAGCTTAACCTTCTCAAAAGCGATGAGCTTGTTGGGAATAGTCACATCGTACTCGGTGAAGCAGACATATTTAAGCTTTAAGAAACCGTTCTTCCTCTCGAAGCCGTCAAAATCCTCGCAACACATAGCGCGGGTCATCTCCCTTGCACGGTCGGGACGGAAGTTGAAGAAGATAACGGAATCGTTCTCCTTAACGGTAGCAACGGGTGCTCCGTTCTCCTTAACAACGAAAGGAATAACGAACTCATCGGTAACACCGGCATCGTACGAAGCCTGTATACCGGCAACGGGATCTTCTGCCGAAGCGCCTTCACCGTAAACAAGTGCAGCATAAGCCTTCTCAACACGGTCCCAGTTCTTATCACGGTCCATAGCATAATAACGTCCGTGAACGGAAGCTACCTTGCCGACACCGATCTCTTTCATCTTCTCAACAAGAGCCGCAACATAGTCCTTGCCCGATGCGGGAGGAGTGTCTCTCCCGTCAAGGAAGCAATGAACATAAACCTTTGTAAGACCGTTCCTCTTTGCAAGCTCAAGGAGTCCGTAGATATGTTCAATATGACTGTGTACGCCGCCGTCCGAAACAAGTCCCCACATATGAAGCGCGGAATCATTCTTCTTGCAGTTCTCAACTGCGGCGAGAAGTGATTCGTTCTTGAAGAAGTCACCGTCTTCGATCTCTTTGGTGATACGGGTAAGATCCTGATATACGATCCTGCCGGCACCCATATTGAGATGTCCGACCTCGGAATTACCCATCTGGCCGTCGGGAAGACCTACAAACAGACCCGATGCATTACCTTTAACAAAAGGATATTCCTTCATAAGTCTGTCCATAACGGGTGTCTTTGCGAGAGCAACGGCATTTCCTTCGGTCCTGTCATTGAGTCCGTAACCGTCAAGTA
>JAEEIH010000186.1 GCA_016281275.1 Lachnospiraceae bacterium
CATTGCGGTATGAGTACCGGACACGCCAACTCGACCGCGGATGCACTATCAAGGCTTGAAACCATGGTGCTGCTCGGAGGAACCGAAATTCCGCTTCAGGCAGTCAGAAGACAGATTGCGTCAGCGATCGACATAATAATCCAGCTTGGGAGATTTCGCGACAGAAGCAGACGTGTCCTTGAAATCACTGAGGTCGCCGGATGCGAAAGGGATGAGATAATTCTCAATCCGCTTTATGTGTTTATTGAGGAAGGTGAAGATGAAGGACGTGTTACGGGAAATCTCCGGAGGACGCAAAACCCGCTCGTCAGGACGGCAAAACTTAAGAGCGCCGGGCTATGAGGGTTATGCTCCGTCTCGGAGAGAAACGTTGATGATAGTGTTAAAGGCCGTTTTTTTTGCGGTTGCCACAGGTGTTTTGTTCTATGACAGTATTCTTGCAGCTTTGTTATTTCTTCCATTCTGGAGGCTCTATAAAAAGAGAGAAGTCAATAAAATTACCGAGAAGAAAAAATTCAGGCTTAACGTGGATTTTTCGGAAACCATAGGGTGCCTTTCGGGGATTCTTGAAGGAGGGGCATCGGTCGAAAATGCTATAGGGCAGGCGTATCGGGACATGCTGATGACACACGATAAAAACAGCATGATCATGAAGGAACTGAAACACATCAGTTCGCAGCTCGGTAATAATATCAGAATAGAAGATGCCTTTCTTGAGCTTGCGGGAAGAACCGAAATTGATGATGTCAGGAGCTTTGCCGACGTCTTTGCCACAGCAAAAAGAACCGGAGGAAATATAATCGCGATAATCCGCGAGACATCGGGAACGATCAGGACAAAGACTGAGGTTGCGAGAGAGTTGAGAACCATGATGGCTTCCAAAAAGTTTGAAAGCGATATTATGCGTGCCATTCCGTACCTGATGCTTATATACCTGAGACTTAGTTCTCCGGATCTGTTGAGCCCGCTCTATTCGGATATCAAGGGGATGATTTTTATGAGTCTGATGCTGGCTTTCTACGTGTCGATGAGTCTGTTGACCGCTAAAATCGTAAGGATTCAAATATGAAACTGTTATCAAAGCTTTCACAGAAAATTTATGACCGTCTTGAGCAGAAGGGACGGATCGATATTGTGATTTCCAAGGAGACTGCAGAAAGATTGTTTGTCAATGAGGATGCTGACAAGCAGATCAGAAATAAAGGGCGGGCGCTTATCGAAACGATGATACTGATAGTGTTTGCCACAACCGTGATCTGTGTAATCCTGCTTCTGGCAGGGAAAAGGGTGCTTGGTGAAGATAATACGGTTCTTCGGGCCCCGGCGGGAGAGGGTGACAAAAGCTATGATCTGGAGCTTTCCGTGGCAAATGGGGAACGGGGGAACGTCATGGTTACGGTCACAGAACAGGAGGTTTCGGCAGAGCAGACAGTGTCGATTTTTGACGCGGCCGAAGAAGTGCTTTTTAGGGAGATAAAAGGGGAAAATGCTTCTCTTGATCAGATAAGAGATTCTCTGAACCTAATCGACAAAATCGAAGGGATGAAAGTGACGGTCACTTGGGAAGCCGACAAAGAGGGATTCTTTTCAAAAAACGGAAGACTGAGGATAATTCCCACGGAAGCGTATTCTGTCACTTTATATGCAACACTTCACTACTTTGACAGGATCAGAAGAATTCCGGTTTTTGTGACGATTGTTCCTCCGGGAGAAACGGATCCGGGTAAAGAAGATGAAAGAACGAAGAGGATAGAGGAAGCCATACGAACAGCGGACGGCAAGAATCCGGAAGATGAGAAGGTCACGCTTCCGGAGGAGGCGGGAGGAGAGGAGTTTGAGTGGAGTGAACCGGCAGACAAACGACCGCTGTGGCTGCTTTTTCTGGGATTTGCGGCAGCGGCAATGGTCATTCCGAGAACAAGATCTTCGCTTAAGAACGAAGAAAAAAAGAGACGCGAGCAGATGGAAAGGGATTATCCGGAAATAATCTCCAAACTCATTCTTTTACTTACCGCCGGCATGACTTGCTCGGGAGCATGGAAAAGGATATGCAACGATTATCTTATGGCAAAGCAGCGAATCGGGAAACGCTATGCCTATGAAGAAATGCTTTGTTCTCTCAGAGAGCTTGAATTTGGGAAAAGCGAGGCGTCGGTCTACGAAAGTTTCGGAAACAGGACGGGGATCCTTTGCTATAAACGGCTTTCGGCATTGCTTTCGAGAAATCTTCGAAGGGGCAGCAGGGAGATATTGTCCTTGCTCGATTTCGAAGCGAGGGAAGCCTATGAAGCGAGATTTGAAGCTGTCAGAAAAAAGGGGGAGGAAACATCCACTAAGCTTTTGCTGCCCATGATGGGGATGCTTGTAATTGTGATCGCAATAATCGTGGTACCTGCGTTTATGGGTATAGGATTTTGAAACAGAAAGGGGAAATTATGAAGACGTTTAAGAGAATGTTGAAGGATGAGAGCGGTTTCGGGGTAGTGGAAATTGTTTTGATAATCATTGTGATCGTTGCGCTGATCATCATCTTCAGGGATGAGATCATGTCACTCGTTACAAAGGCTTTTGGCACGATCACGGAGAAAACAAACGATATCGTCAACACATGAGAGAAAAGGGCAGTATTACAGTATTCCTTTCCTTCACGTTTCTTCTTATCATGTCTCTCATCCTGGTTTTGCTTGAAGGAGCCAGAAGCCGTGCGGCCGCGGCAGTCGCCGATATGCAGATGACTGCTTGCGTGGAATCGATGCTTGGAGAATACTATCGTCCTCTTTATGACAAATACAATGTCTTCGGAATTGATACAGCTTTCGGTGGGAAAACCCCGGATATTGAGACATTTGAGGAGACGATGGCGGAGTTTGCCGGAACAGGTTCGTTGGGAATCCGTGTTGATGATTGTAAGATCACGGCGACAAGACCGTTTCTGACAAAAGACGGAAAAGCCTTTTTCAAACAAGTCACTGAATTTGAGAAGTACTGTGCGGTTGTCGATACGCTGGAAGGTGTTTTGTCAAAACTCAAAATTCTCAGCAAAGAAAGTGAAGTCTACAAGATCTACGAACGGCAGATGGAGATAGAGGACAAGCTGGCAATTATCGATCGTAATACGCTCGTTATGATGGATAAGGTTGATGGGTTGGTGTGTAACGGAGCGACAATCGGCGAGGTTCATGAAATGTTTGTAAAAGCTTTCATGACAAGAGAAATAGATCCTGTCGGCGCGGGGATCAACAATCCTGATATATGGCCTCTTTTGCAGGATAAGTATTTCAGTCCCAAAGCATTTGTGGATAACGCAGGTCAAAAACTTGAGGCAGCTTATCCCGAAGCAGAGGAAAGAGATGAGGTCAGGCTCGAACTGAACTTGCTTTATGAACAAAGGGAAGCATTGAACAACAGCATCGATTCCAAGAATGAACAACTGAACAACATTATAGAGGCGCTTTCGAGCACTGAAGATGAGTCGGATGAGGATGATGACTCAGATGGGGAGAGCAATGATTTCGGGGAGGAAGACGACAAATCGGAAGAAGAAGCCTCAGAGACGGATTGTTCGGATAATTCATCGGAGGAATCGGATACTGATGAGGAGACGGACGATGATTCGGACGACGAAGTTGAGGCAGAGGAACCTGAGGAAGTAAAGCAACTCAGAAATGAGCTGAGTGGATTATACGAAAGCCTGAACGAACTGTGTCAGAAAATTTCGCTGCGTGAAGAAAAAATAAAGACTCTTAACGACAGTATAAACGATCTTGTTCTTACCGCAAGCATACAGACCGATGAACTCATGAGAGGAGTGAGCGGTTGCCTTCATGAAGCAAGAGATGCGGTGAAGCTGATAGAAGACGATCGCAAAATTGTTGATGAAACGCGACCATTGATTGAAGCCTTTTCGGAAATCCTTGAGAGCAGCGGCGATATTCTTTCGAAAGAAACATATGATTCGATGAAAGCAACGCTGACTAAGATGCGAAGATATACCGGTATGGATGGTTCAAGTCCCGATTTTGAGATAATGGAAGATACCCTCAAAACAGATGTCGGTATATTGGCAAAAATGGAGACGGACGCTTTTATCAGCAGTGAAGTCGCTGTTGCAACACAGAAGGAAGTTACAACAGGTGACCTGAAAAAATGGAGCGACCGATTGGAAGAGATTAAAGCAGGTATAGAGAGTTTTAGCTATGACAAATTGGTTTTCGACTACAGTGAAATGCGACCCGACCGGATTCTGTGTGAGATTGGAGACGGAGTCAAAAGGACTCTTGCAAAGGGATTTTTGACGCTTCTGATGGATGAGGATCAGATTTCCGGCAAAAAAATCTCCGTACGAACCAGACCGTCGAATATGATGAATGCTCCGAAACCGGTGCAATCCGATGTACAGGAAGTCCTTGACTCGGAACTTGGAAAAGAATCGGGGGCAGAAAGTTTTGTCAGGGCGGATGCAGGCGGTATGGCTCTCGGTGCCGGAGAAATCCTTGATGATAATGAGTCGGATCTTATGGACAAGCTGCTGCTTATTCTTTATATAAGCGAGCATTTCGGGGACAAAACGGAAAAGAGTAAAACTGCGCAAAGTGCGCTTGCTTATGAACAGGAATACATTTTGTGCGGGAACAGATCGGATGTTGAAAATCTCGGACAGATCGCTTCATATATCATGTTTGCAAGGATGGCCGCAGCAGGCGCCTATGTACTCACAAACGGGTCGCTTCACACGCGTGCGACCGAGATCGCATCTTCTCTTGTCGGTTTCACATCACTGCATTTTCTGACTGCGATCGTAAAGTATATGATTCTCTTTGCGTGGACAAGCGAACAAGCGTTGGTGGAAACGGCTGCGATAATCAACGAAAAAAAGGTTCCGATCCTTACGACATCGGCAAGCTATTGTATTGACACCTTTGACATCGCGGCAATAACCGCGGAGGGACTTAAAGAGAAGGTCAGGAATTTTCATGAGTCGGAAGTATCTCTGTCATACGGGGATTATCTGTTTATGTTTATGTTGGGCGAAAGCTGCGAGGAGCTTTGCCTTCGTGCTATGGACATGATCGAAGAAAACATGAGGTGGGCATATGACGATAATTTTCTTCTTTCGAATTGCATCACAGGATTTGATACGACAATGGAATTTACATGTCCGTCGAGATACATCGGGATTTTTGACGGATTGTATGCGGATACCGATACCCCATCCGGGTACGGATTCGTACGAAGTGACAGCGTAGATTACTGATTCGGATTCGCATGAAGTGACAGTGTGGATTAGCGATTCGGATGTCTGCTTATTCGTTCGCAGAAATATGTACGCACGGAAAGACCTTCGGGTCCGACTGTCTGTCCCTGATGAGAACTACCGGATCGTGGACGGGTCCGGATGACAATGATATCACACACTCTATAATAAAGGAACAGCCGTTTAACACATCTCACATGTGCGGGTGATACCGCACGCCATCAGGAACAGACAGGCAGACCCGAGGGTTTTCCAAAAAAAGAGCAGAACCCGGGTTGAAAAGGCGACCGGAGAAAACAGAGACCCCGAGGTCGGAAAGAAGCAGGCATGAAAAAGAAAGCTTTCCATAAAACCAAATTATCGCTTTCCGGATCGCTCACCGTAGAGGCATCTTTTGCATTTCCGATTTTTCTTTTTGCCATCTTCGCGCTTATCAGCATTTTCATATTTATTGACGCCGAATATGAAGTGGAGCATGCAGTTTTTAACGCAGCCAGGCATATAACCTCTTTCGGAGGTCTGGCAGATGTGGCGGACGATCTTTTCCCCGACGTAGATGGGATGGCTGAGAGAATCATCGATGAAACCGTTATCGGGACGGCAGTACGGCAGGAACTTGACGATGAGATATTAAAGCTAGTGGACGGCGGCACATGGGGGCTTTCTTTTTCAGAATCCAAACTTTTTGAAGATGACAGATTGTCGATCGTATGCAGCTACACGCTCAGGGTTCCCTTCCTTTTATTCGGCGGGGCAATCGGAATACCTATTAAACACAGTATGACATATAGGTATTTCAACGGACATGATGTGCCGCTTGTACTTTGCGAAGCAGAGGATGAAAGTGATGATGAGGATGACGAAAATGCGGAATATGTTTACATCACAGAGACCGGAAGTGTTTATCATCCAAACTGCAATTGTACTTCTATCAAGCTTTCCGTTCGGGAAATGATCATAGGGTCACTTAGTGGAGCAAGAAACAGCAGTGGGGGAAAATATAATCCTTGTGAAAGGTGTGCAAAGGGGGCTGCGCCGGCAGTTATTTATGTCACAGACAGCGGTGACAGGTACCATTTTGCAAGAGACTGTTCATCACTGAAAAGAACGGTTTCAAAGATTAAAAAGAGCGATGCGATCGAAAAAGGATACCGTGAATGCAGAAGATGCGGAGGATAGAGCAGGGATGCATCGGACACGGAAGCCCCGGAGTGAATGATAAAGAAGGAGGAACAGGCGATATGCTCGTTGTCGGAACGGGAACAATGGGGTTATATTTGGTGGCGGCTTCATTTTCAGACATAAAAACAAAGCATCTAAAAAGGTGGTTCCTTGTATTGGGGATCATCCCTGCCGTTTTGTTGAGGCTGGGGATGGATGGGATGTCGGTCACGGACATGATCGGCGGAGTGACGGCAGGTTTGTTTTTTGTTGCGGTATCGTTCCTTTCGGGGGGAAAGTTTGGAAAGGCAGACGGGATACTTCTTTTATATCTCGGAGCCGCACTCGGGTTTACCGGGGTTGCGAGTCTTGCGGTGACGGCGTTCTTTTTGTCGGCTTTTGTCATGAGTGTCCTTTTGCTGCTGAAAAAGATCAAACCGCAAGGAAGCGTACCTTTTGTTCCGTTTCTTCTCGCTGCGTACATCCCGGTGATGTTTATGGTCGTCGGCACTTAAGCACGGGCAGGTGTCGCTTTGGAGAGGGACACGTACGGTAGAGCAGTGTCTTATAACGGAATCGATTTACCGGGGGCAGACTGCTGCTGCATGTTGGAAATCGCCCCCCCGGAGGAGGGAAGATTGCATTGAAACGAAAAAGGGAACCCGAAGGGAAAAAACCCGGAATTGAAAACGGATTTATGACGGTTGAAGCAGCGTTCGTTTTCCCGTTTGTAATCTGTGTGATCATGGCGGTCATATGGCTTTCCTTTTATATGTTTGGAAAAGTCAGCGTTAAGTGCGACACCGACAGGTTGATCCTAAAGGGAGAGAGAATCTACAGGGACTATGGGAAGCTTAATATTTCGCAATTCTACGGTGAAGCCCGGGAGACGCTTAACGGATATCCGCTCTCATCCTGTATTGTTTCGAGGTGTTACGGGGATTACGGGGATGTCGTGATCGAATATGTGTTTAATGCCGATACTTTTGGAAGCATTGTTCCCGAAGAACTCTCGGAAATCCTTGGAAGCGATCCGTGTGTCAGACAGGGAAAGGCAGACAAAAGGATTGATTATGCAAGATATCTGGCTGTCGGAAAGAGTATTTTTACGAAAATCAAAGGTTATGCGACGGGATGGAGAAACGGTAATGGAGATTGAGAAAAAAAGAGAAATGGGATCGCAGAAGCTGCTATTGTCTTACGATGAAGAAAAAGCTGGTTTTCGGGAGGATTTTCGCGAAAGGATGATGCTCGAGAATGAAATCCCGGAACATATCCCTTTCAGGATCAGACGCATTAACGGAAAAAAGATTTATGAATATGATATAGAGGGGTTATCGTCGCTTGAAGAAGAGGCGGGGAAAAAACTTGGTTTCGAGACTGTCAGAGCCCTTGCACACGGCCTCTCCGATGCAGTTTGCGCAGGTGCCCCGTTTCTTCTGAGAGAGGACGATTATGTAATCTCCCCCGAAACGGTTTTTTTTGATAAAAAAGACAAAAATATGAAGCTCGTCTATTGTCCCGGATATGATCGGAACCTTAAAAATTGCCTTGCGGATTTGATGGAATACTGTCTCGACATGATAGATTACAATGACGGTCTCGCGGTTCGAAGTACATACGGACTATACATGAAACTCAGGGACGGGTGTTCGCTTCAGCAACTTAAGGAGTCGGTAGATGAAGTTGCCGAAGAAGTGAAAGAAGAGAACGCCCTGAGTGGGGACGGAACATCGGGAAGCAGCAATACTGACGAAATAATGGGAAAAAGTGAATACACAGCTCCCGAAAAGACACGGAAACAAGTTGCGTCAGAGTGTTCGGCTGAAGTAATCGGAATAACAGGAGAGAGTTGGCGTCTGAATCAAGGTGCAAAAAAGCAGACTCAGTACCGGGACGAACCCAAAGATCACGCGAAGGAGCGTTCACTCGGAAAAATACGTGAGATATGGGAATTGGTGGATCACAAGAATAAGGTGGTTGCACTGATATGTGTTGGTGCATGCACGGCACTTGTGATTGCGGTAGCTTCGGGAAGAATAGACGCATTCTCAAGGCGCGTTGCCGGAATTCCCGTATGGATTCCTCTTATGGCTGCAGTTACGGCAATCTGTATCCTGATGATAATAAAAGCCGTAAGACCCATATTACAGCTTGTCTCAGACAATAATGAGACAGAGGGAGCGGAAGATGACAAAGAAACAATCCTCATGATAGGAAAAGGAACGCAAGAGAGCCTGATCCTTGTCTCTGATACGCTGCCGGGACTCTGCACCGACAAATTTCCCTGTGTGATTGGGAAGGATAGCGGCACGTGTGATCTGATTGTGGATGCGAAAGGAGTGAGCCGTCGACATATGCGGATTGACAGAAATCAGGGAGGCACGGTGACGATTGAAGATCTGAACACGATGAACGGGACGTTTTTAAACGGCAGAAAACTTGCTCCAAACATATCCTTTGAAGTTCGGGAAGGAGATGAGATTTCGTTCGGAAGCGCTTCGTATTATGTTAATCATTTGGGATAAAAATAGACACTAAATCTCCGTTGTGTTAAAATATTCCGTAGTGCTACCGTAGAGAGCGGGATGCATATATAGTTTTTTCGGTCAAAGAGTTTGAAGACCGAAAAACCACTCCCAAAAGAGCGGGACGATAAAGCGTCATGCAAAAAAGGGATATGTTTGGCGAGGAGAAGACAGATAATGAAGATCAACATTTACTACGGCGGCAGAGGTTTGCTTGAAGATCCCTCACTTTACGTAATGGATAAGCTTACGGGCGTGCTTGACGAGGTTCGTGTTCATGTTGAGAGGTACAACCTCTATGAGAACAAGAGCGCGATTGCGATGATGGTCAATACCCTTAAAGAAGCTGACGGAGTTATCCTTGTGGCGAGTGTCGAATGGTTCGGCATTGGCGGACTTTTGCAGCAGTTCCTTGATGCATGCTGGCTCTACGCAGACCGCAATATTATCGGTAAGATCTACATGTTTCCCGTGGTTATTTCCACAACCGGAGGTGAAAGAGAAGCGCAATGCATGCTCACAAGAGCGTGGGAGCTTCTCGGCGGAAAGGTTTGTGATGGCATTTGTGCATATGTGGACGATCAGACCGAATTTGAGACGGATCCGCAGATATTAAGCCTTATTGAAAAGAAGGGCGAGGACATATACAGGATAGTTCATCAGGGAGCACCGTTGTTCAAATGTGGAGCCCGGACGGGGTCCGGCAGCTTTTCGAAAGCGCCTGCGGCAGGTCTTACACCTCAGGAGAGCGAACAACTTTCGGAATATGTTTCAAATGACACATTCGTTCAAAAGCAGAAAAAGGATGTAGAGCTCCTTTCGCAAAAATACAGAAACATTCTTGATACGGGCAAGGATGAATCAAGGCAGGAGTTCATCAAGGAGATAAAAGACAGCTTTGTAAAGTCGGGAGAAACGATCGAAGCTGTATTCTCGATTGAAATGACAGACACAAACAGAACTCTCGTTATCGAGATCAGAAACGATGATCTGAAAGTATATTACGGAGAGGCATCGGCGCCCGATGTTGAGGCGAAGACAACGCGGGATGTTGTTAATAAGATCGTCAGGGGAAGGCAAACCGTTCAGGGAGCATTCATGTCAGGCGTGCTCAGCAGTAAGGGAGACTTTAAACTCCTCAGGTCATTTGATCAGTTTTTCCGTTTTTCGCCGGTAATATAATGTGAAGTTTCGCCCCGCATGAGGAATGATCGGAAAATACATTTCAGAGTCATTCCTCGATGACTCTGAAATCCATGTAGTCAAAGGAAATCTCCTCGTGAAAGCAGTCGGGACCGAAGCGTGTCCGTGAATGGTTTTGAAAGTCGCGGATATTGAGGTCGAGCCATGCGGGCACCGCCAGATCAAATTCACGACATGCAGCTTCCAGCGAGGATAAGACTTTTTTGGTTCGTGACACATCACGCGTGTCCTCAATGACGGTATCCTTTATAAGTCGGTTATCTTTAAAAAGTCTGACCCATATTCTCACAATCGGTCTCCTTTCGTGATTCATCTTTCAAAATTCTACCACATCGAAATACGAAAAACAGCAGGAACTATATCAGCAATAATTTAATTTTTTCCGATTTTATTCCGATGTGTTCCGTTTGCTTGAAAAAAAGAAGCGCTTCTATTATAATTTTCTCCGTAGATACTTGCGGTTCCTTGGTACGATCGTAGCAAGGAATTTAAGAAAAGCATCTGCTATAACGAAGCGGAATGCGGGGAGAAACATGTCATACCTTGCGCTGTACAGAAAATACAGACCATCGACTTTTGATGAAGTCAAAGGTCAGGATCATATAGTCACGACCCTCAGGAATCAGTTGCAGACGGGTCGTGTTGGTCATGCTTATCTTTTCTGCGGAACCAGGGGTACAGGTAAGACATCGATCGCGAAGATTTTTGCAAAAGCCGTCAACTGCGAATCACCAATAAACGGCAGTCCCTGTGGACAGTGCAGGATCTGTAGGGGGATTGATGACGGGAGCTGCATGAATGTCATCGAAATAGATGCAGCTTCGAATAACGGGGTAGACAGTGTCAGGCAGATTGTAGATGAGATCAAGTATTCACCTTCGGAAGGAAAGTACCGTGTGTACATTGTAGATGAGGTGCACATGCTTTCTACCGGGGCCTTTAATGCATTGCTCAAAACTCTTGAGGAGCCGCCGTCGTACGTGATATTCATTCTTGCGACGACCGAGGTTCACAAGATTCCGATAACCATCCTTTCGAGATGTCAGAGGTACGATTTCAGACGTATCAGTGTTGATACGATTGCGGCGCACCTTGCCGCGATACTTGAGTCGGAAGGCATAAACGCCGGAGAAAAAGCTCTTCAGTATGTTGCGAGAGTTGCGGATGGCTCCATGCGTGATGCCGAGAGCCTTCTCGACCAATGCATTGCCTTTTATCTCGGTCAGGATCTTACGTATGAAAAAGTGTTGGAGATTCTCGGCGGGCTTGACAATGAGACATATGCCGGACTCCTCAGATACATTGAAAAAAGGGACGTGGCCAGGGCGCTCGGTGTGTTTGACGAGGCGATGATCGAAGGCAAGGACCCTGCAAGGTTTGTAACGGAATTTATTACGTACATTAGAAATGTCCTGATTGCAAAGACGACGCCTCATCCCGAAAGAGTTCTCGAATATTCGAGCGAGCAGATCGAATTGCTTGCCAACGAAGCACAGTATTATTCGGTGGACGCAATCATCCGATTCATCAGGCTTCTTTCGGAGCTTTCCGGAAAGCTAAGGTTCGCGACACAGAAGAAGGTTTTGGTTGAAGTTGCGCTCATAAAGCTGTGTGTTCCCGAAACGGACAGGGAAACGGATTCTCTTGTTCAGATGATCGATAAGCTTGAGCAAAGGATTAAAGCGCTTGAAGTAAACGGAGTGGCGCGTGTTGCGGGCGAACCGGTATCGGATGTTGTTGATAATGAGCCGGACGACGATGAAAAAGACGATTTTGAAATCACAAAAATCAATAGCGAAGAGATGGAAAAAATCGGAGCTGCCTGGGATAGGATCGTTAACACAAAGAAAGGGCTGATCTACAACACAGAGCTTAAGTCCGCAAGACCGACGGAGGGAGCCGACGGAAAGCTTGTGCTCAATTTTCCCGAGAAGGAGACGCCCGACGGGACGGAAGACATCCTTCATAATGAGACAAGCGGAAAAGCGTTCCTTGAAAGACTTTGTGAGGGCGTAAAAGAATCGATCAGACAGATACTTAACATAAATGTTGAGGTTACTTATAAGGTACTGAAAAAACAAAATTATAAAAAAGCAGAGAAGATGGATCTGTCAATGCTTATGGCTCCCGGTGTCAAGATTAACAGGGGATAACAGATAAAGAGCAGAAAAACATATACACAGGAGGATCGATATGGCCAAGAGAGGCGGTTTTCCCGGAGCTTCAATGCCCGGAAACATGAACAATCTGATGAAACAGGCACAAAGGATGCAACGTCAGATGGAGGAAAAGCAAAAGGAACTTGAAGAGAAAGAATGGGAAGCATCTGCCGGTGGCGGAGCCGTTAAGGTAAAGGTCTCCGGAAAGAGAGAAGTTACTTCCATAAGCATCAGCCCCGAGGTAGTTGACCCCGAGGATATCGAGATGCTCACCGATCTCATTATGGCAGCTACGAACGAAGCTCTTCGTCAGGTGGATGAAAGCAAAAATGACATGTTCAGTGATCTTGCCGGAGGACTTGGCGGGCTTGGTGGTCTCGGCGGCGGTTTTTCGGGTCTGTTCTGATCTCGGAAAACGGATTGACCGGAACACGTAGAGGAGAATCTCCGAAATGAATTATTACAGCGAAAAAATCGACCGTTTGATAGAACAGCTCGGGGGGCTTCCCGGAATCGGAAACAAATCCGCGCAAAGATTGGCGTTTCACATTTTGAATATGCCGAGAGAAAGAGTCAGGACGCTTACCGATACGATCGTGGATGCCAGAGAAAACGTTGTATATTGCAAAGAATGCTTTACTCTGACTGACAAGGAGATCTGTCCGATCTGCAGCAACCCCGGACGTGATAAAACAACCATTATGGTAGTTGAAACGACACGCGATCTTGCGGCATATGAAAAAACGGGGAAATATAACGGTGTATATCATGTGCTTCAGGGAGCGATATCGCCGATGCTTGGAATCGGTCCGTCAGACATCAGGCTCAAGGAACTGGTGACAAGGCTGCAAGGAGACGTTAAGGAAGTGATAATAGCGACGAATTCCAGTCTTGAGGGTGAGGCGACAGCGATGTATATCAGTAAGCTGATCAAACCGGCAGGAATCAAGGTGACGAGGATCGCGAGCGGTATCCCGGTCGGGGGAGATCTCGAATATATTGACGAAGTGACACTGCTTCGTGCATTGGAAGGACGCAAGGCTCTGTAAGAGGTACGAAACAACATATTGGGGTAATGATACCGAGGAGGTAAATATGGGTGAAGTTAACATTCTGAGTGGTGGCGTTGAGGTTCTCGGCGAGATCAGAGGCAGTCTTTTGCATCTTGATACATTGAAAAAATCTTCTGCCGAGCAGTCTCAGGCAAGGCAAGTGCTTGAAAAGGAAATTTCCGCCAAGCAGAAGGCCATGGATAAGGAGATAGAGACGACTGTGTCGAAAAGGATCGGAGAGCTTGAGGATTCGTTCGACAGCCAGATTGACAAGACCAGAGGTCGCATAAAGTCCGAAAAGTCCAGAAGGGACAAAACGAAGGATGAGAAAGTATCACAGCGTATCGGAGCCGAAACCGCTGACCAACACGAAGAGATTCGCAGCATTAAACAAGAGATCAAAGGAACCTTTACGAAGGATCATATTTTCAGGATCTTTAATACTCGATATTTCTTTGCGCTTTTCCTTCCGGGTTCGATAAGCGATTATCTGCTTATTCTTTTAACTGTGATTGTTCTGGCCGGATTACCGTTCGGATTGTATTGGTTACTCGGAATGGAGAATCTTTGGGTGTTGTTTCTTATGTACGCGTGCGAGCTTTTCCTGTTTGCCGTGTCATTTTTCTTCATCTTTAAAAAGGTGCGTAATAAACACCTTGCCGCGCTCAGGGAGGCGACAGCGCTCAGAGATCAGATAAAGGCTACAAAAAAGACCATCAAGGCAAAGGCTCACAGCATACGTAAGGATCGCGATGAAAGCGGATACGGTCTTGAGTCATTTGATCGAAGCATCAGCGAACTTGAGGCGCAGCTTAATGAGATCGTTGAACAGAAAAAGCGCGCGCTTGCTGATTTTGAAAGTACGACCAAGCCTGATATTGTCAATGAGATTCGTGTTAAATATGTTGACGACATTGAGGAGCTGAAAAAACAGAATGAAGAGGCTGTCCGTATCCAAAAGGAAGCCGACGACGAGATTAGTTCGATCACAATGGATATATCCCAAAACTATGAGGCATATTTGGGCAAAGAAAACCTTAGAATCAGCGTGATCGACGGACTCATTGAAATAATAAACAACGGCGGAGCACTCAATATTTCCGAGGCGCTCGAGGCATATAAGAAGCAGATTGAGACTAAGTCGTCCAAATAAACAGTAGGCGTTCCGCTCTTAATTCAAGGTAATCGCAGAAAATCCGCAAAGGGTAGGTATGAGAGAAACAGAAGAACGTGATTATGAACAGGAATACGAAGAGGTACCCCGCCGCGGGCGGGGTCCTGTTTTTGCATGTATTTTTTTGGGAATAACCGTTTTGGCGCTGGTTATAGTGTTGATTGTTAAAGCTCGCGGTGATTATACAAGAGTTGAGCTTACATCGGAGAGGGAAATCCTTTCATCATCGAAAGTCATGGGCACCGAGAGTGGGTTTTGCGCATATAACAGAGACGGAGCCGAGGGCTACAGCGACAATCTGAACACACTCTGGAATATCTCGTATGATTTTATAGACCCTATCGGGCGGACAAGCGGTGATAAATGTGTTTTCGCCGACAGAGGCGGAACGGATGCATGTGTTACCGATAATAAGGGAACGGTAACAAATCTTCGAATGCCGGGACTGATCAGAGAGGCATGTATTTCAGAAACCGGAGTGAGCGCTTTTTTGTGCGATGACGGAGAAGAAGACTACATCTATCTTTATAATTTCAAAGGAGAAAAGCTTCTTGAAATAAAAACCGATGTGAGGAGCATGGGTTTTCCTGTTACCATAGCGCTTTCACCGGACGGGAAAAGACTGGTTACTTCCTATATAGTAATAGAAGAGGAACAAAGCTGCCGCGTTACATTTTATAATTTCGGTGAGGTTGGGCAAAATTATTCCGATAAAATTGTCGGGAGCTTCAGCTATCCCGACGAGATCATTCCTTATTTGACATTTATTGACAGCGAATATATTTGTATATGCGCCGAATACAGTGCGAGAATATTCCGTTTCCGGGAACTGCCCGAGGAGATAACGCATATAGATTATGACGGAAGCATTGAAGGAATCGATGTTTATGACGATACGATAGCTATTGCCTCAAGGGAGGTCGGAAGCGCAAGATCGATAAGACTTTATGACAAGGGAGGGGAATTGCTGTCGAGTGCAAAGACTAACATAGACTTTGACGAGATAAGGGTAAGAGACGGAGAGATATTTATTACCTGCAGCGATGCTTTTCTGATTTATGACAAAGAAGGAAACGAGAAGATAAGAACTACGATTCCTTATAAGATAGAAGCGGTGTTCCCGACCGGAGACAGTGACAGATATATGATTGCTGTGCCCGGAAAAGTGTTCATGGGTCAGCTTGTACGAGGACCGAAGGAAGAACCTGAAGGAGAGGAAGAATATATCGATGATCCGGAAGATGAAAGTATTGGAGCGGAGGACGAATCAATCGGAGGCGATATAATTTCGGATGATGACACGGACGCCTTGACGTAGAACGTTGCGCTTGTGTTTTCAGACGTGTATCCTTGTGCAACCATTCGATGAATCGGTCCGGATATTTTTGACCGTTATACCGGGAAAGGAGACAGCATGAGCAGTTTTATGGCAAAAGCCCTTGAGGAAGCATATGAGGGAATACGTAAAGGACACGGCGGACCTTTCGGATGTGTTATAGTCAAAGACGGAAAAGTAGTGGGCAGCGGTCATAACCGTGTGCTTCAAAAGCACGACCCGACTTGTCACGGAGAAATGGAAGCTATCCGTGATGCATGCGAAAAGCTCGGGACGCATGACCTTTCGGGTTGCGAGCTCTACACAACAGCCCAGCCGTGCCCGATGTGTCTGGGTGGGATTCTTTGGGCAAACATAAAACATGTATATTACGGATGTAACATAGATGATACCGACAAGATTGGTTTCAGGGATGAGAAGTTTTACGACAATTGGAATAACTGTTCCGACCCTTCATTTATGGAGGAGCATGAAAGGGACGAATGTCTGAAACTATTTGATGATTATGCAAACGATGATGCACAGAGGTACTGATTTCTGATACAGTCAACGCAAATGTATCACGGGAAGTAAAATATGAAAAAAAGGAAGCGGTCGAATTGACTGCTTCCTTTTATTAAGAAGGGAAAGAAACATTTCGTATATCTGAGACGGAAATGCGGAATTGTCCGAAAATGTAGAAAAATCGGGTGAAAAATCTTACATTAAAAAATCCTTATATTGTTGTTGACATGGAAAAATACGGGTGATATAATACCTTTTGCTGACGCGCTTTAGGACAAACAAAACAGAGCGTTTGTTGGTAAAAAACCTGGTACTTCGGTTAAGTGTGGTACGAGGAAACGCATGCGTTTCACGCATGCAAAGTGCACCTTGATAATCGAATAATGAAACAACCTTGAAATTTCTTGAATAATTTCTAGGACGTAGACATATGTCTACTACCCAAAAACAGTAA
>JAEEIH010000187.1 GCA_016281275.1 Lachnospiraceae bacterium
GCAACGATCCTCGGAATGCGCGGTATCGAGCAGGCCTACAGGACCGGCCACGGCAAGATCCGCGTTCGTGCCGTGACAAACATCGAGCCGATGCAGAACGGCAAGAACATGATCGTTGTAACGGAGCTTCCTTATCTCGTTAACAAGGCACGTCTCATCGAGAAGATCGCCGAGCTCGTTAAGGAGAAGAAGATCGACGGCATCACGGAGCTGCGTGACGAGTCTGACCGCGAAGGAATGAGAGTGTGTATAGAGCTGCGACGTGACGTTAATCCCAACGTTGTGCTCAATCACCTTTACAAGCATACACAGCTTCAGGACAGCTTCGGTGTGAACATGCTCGCGCTCGTTGACAACGAGCCGAAGGTTCTTTCCCTGCTTGAGATCCTCAAGCTCTACATCCGCCATCAGGAAGATGTTGTTACGAGACGTACAAAATACGATCTCAACAAGGCAGAAGAACTTGCTCACATTAAGGAAGGCCTTATCAAAGCACTCGATATAATCGATGAGATCATCGCGCTTATCAAGGCATCGAAGAGTACTGCCGAGGCTAAGCAGGGGCTTATCGAGAAGTACGGTTTCGACGATGTACAAGCTCAGGCCATTGTGGACATGAGGCTCAGGCAGTTGACAGGTCTCGAAAGAGAAAAGCTCGAAGCCGAATATGCAGATCTCATGGAAAAGATCAAAGAATATAAAGCTATCCTCGGAGACGAGAAAATCCTGCTTGCTACAGTAAGGGACGAGATCGAAGAAATCGGTGGTCGTTACCGCGACGAGAGACGCACAAGCATCGGACACGATGAGTTCGACATCTCCATGGAAGACCTTATCCCCGATGAGGATACCGTCATCGCCATGACAAGACTCGGATACATCAAGAGGATGACGCTTGACAACTTCAAGAGCCAGCATCGCGGCGGTAAGGGCATCAAGGGAATGCAGACGCTTGATGAGGACTTCATCGAAGAGCTCTTCATGACCACGAACCACCACTACATCATGTTCTTTACAAACAAAGGACGTGTGTACAGACTGAAGGCCTATGAGATTCCCGAGGCATCGAGGACATCGCGCGGTACCGCGATCGTTAACCTTATAGAGCTTCAGCCGGATGAGCGCATCACAGCCACTATAACCGTCAGGGGA
Source organism: Lachnospiraceae bacterium (assembly GCA_016281275.1). Taxonomy (GTDB): domain Bacteria; phylum Bacillota; class Clostridia; order Lachnospirales; family Lachnospiraceae; genus RUG11977. The sequence goes on from JAEEIH010000187.1 coordinate 1,153, forward strand.
TATGATGACGACAGCTACCTCATCATGGCAACAAAGAACGGAATTGTTAAGACGACACGTCTTACGGAATACATCAACATCCGAAAGGGCGGACTTATCGCGATCACCTTAAGGGATGAGGACGAGTTGATCGGTGTTAAGTGTACCGATGCACTCCAGGATGTAATGCTTGTGACAAAGTTCGGTATGGCGATCCGCTTCAACGAGACTGATGTCAGGGTAACGGGACGTCAGTCGATCGGTGTCATCGGCATGAATCTTGACGACGGCGATGAAGTGGTTGCAATGCAGCTCACCGCTCAGGGCGAGTACCTGCTCACCGTTTCCGAGAAGGGTCTCGGAAAGCTCACTCCGATCAGCGAATTTAATTCGCAGCACCGTGGCGGCAAGGGCGTGAAGTGCTACAGGATCATGGAGAAGAGCGGCAACCTCGTCGGAGCGAAGATCATCGATCAGGCAGGACAGATCATCATCATGACCACCTCCGGTATCATGATCAGACTCGAGATGAGCGATATCAGGATCATCGGACGTAATACCACGGGCGTCAAGCTCATGAACATCGATGCGGACAGTGATGTCAGGGTGGCAAGGTTCGCAAGAGTCCGCGAGACAGAGGAAGATGCCGAAACAAATGTTGCAAACGCAGGCGAGAAGGCATCGGACAATGTGATCCCCGAGGGAGCGGACTTTGAGGATGACGATTTCGACGATCCCGACAAGGCAGTCCTTCACGAGTCGGAAGACGAAGAAGGCGGGGACGCGACAGACGATGAATGATTCACATCTATAAAATTACGGGTGACGGTATTCACCGTCACCCGTTGTGGTTTATTCTATTGATGAAAAAAGTGACGGATTCATCTGCTTCGTATGTATAAAATAACAAAATGGCGCCACCTGCCACGAAGAAACTTTCCGAAAACGCTCGCCAAGAGCGCTCGCGGTGATTTTTCGCTTCGCGCCCCGCGTTCTTGTGAACGCTCGGTCGGAAAGTTTTTCGGTCGCGGTGTCGCTGAAAAGGGAAATATGTAACATACGAGCAAATTGCGAAGCAATTCGCGAGTTTGACGCAGAAGAGAATAGAATAATGATATAAAAGCAGAACAAAAAATAGTCTAAGAAGATGGAAGGATATGTCGTTCATATGAAAGAAATAGAATGTAAAAAAATCACAGAAGCGGTGAAAGGGCTCTGCCTCGCGGCGAATACCGTGCTTGGGGCAGATGTTGAGAATGCGATCAGGACAGCAGAGAAGGAGGAAACTTCACCTCTCGGGAAGAAGGTGCTCGGACAGCTGACCGCCAATCTTGATATTGCGAAGAACGAGCTTATCCCGATTTGTCAGGATACTGGGATGGCAATCTTGTTCGTCAAAATCGGACAGGAAGTGCACATTACCGGTGGAAACCTTACGGATGCGATCAATCAGGGCGTTCGCGAGGGATATACCGAGGGCTACTTAAGGAAGTCAGTTGTTGCTGATCCCCTTGAAAGAGTCAATACGGGAGACAACACACCCGCGATCATACATTACGACATCGTTCCCGGAGACAAGCTTGATATCATGCTGGCGCCCAAAGGTTTCGGAAGCGAGAACAAGAGTAAGCTCTACATGCTTACTCCCGCAGACGGAAGAGAAGGCGTTAAGAAGGCAGTCATCGATGCGGTCACTACGGCAGGACCTAACGCATGTCCTCCCATGGTGGTCGGTGTCGGTATCGGAGGTGATTTTGAGAAATGTGCGATCCTTGCAAAGACAGCACTCACACGGGATATTACGACTTTCTCAGAGAAGGAACATATCAAGGAGCTTGAGATAGAGCTCACAAAAGAACTAAACGAACTCGGGATCGGACCCGGTGGAATGGGCGGTGTAACAACAGTACTCGGGGTCAATATCGAAACATATCCGACGCATATTGCGGGGCTGCCGGTAGCGGTGAACATTTGCTGCCACGTCAACAGACATAAGAGTGTTTCGCTGTGAATCGCATATAATGATTACGAAATGATTCTCCTGCCACGAACAGGTTTCCGAAAACGCTGGCGCGGTGATTTTTTTCGGAAACCTGTTCGGGCGCGGAGAATCTCTACAGAAATCAGGAGATTACAAACAAATGAGGTCCGGGAATGCAGGAGAAATACAAAACTAATAAACACAAAAAAATGAGGATCCTTCTGAGGGTCCTTATTGTGGTTTCGATTGTTTTTGCCTGGGGACATTCTTTGATCCCGGCAGAGGAATCGTCAGAAGAGAGCGGATTTGTACTTGAACTCTTAAAGCCGCTTCTCAGAGTGTTCATTTCCGAGGAGATGATCACAGAACTTTTTATCAGGAAGCTTGCCCATTTCTGTGAATATGCGCTTATGGGATTCGAGATGAGTGCTTACGCAGCATTTATCATTCGTATAAGGAAAGAAGTATTATACGAAGAAACAGACAACGCAGAAAAAAATAATACAAATAAAGCAGATAATGCATATAACGTGGACAAGGCAGAGAAAACAGAGAAAAAAACATATATGAACCTGAGATTTCATGTGGCTATAAACACTGTATTTTGCGGGTTCACGGTGGCGTTTATCGATGAAACTATACAGACGTTTTCACCCGGAAGAGGACCCGAGATCGCTGATGTCTGGCTCGACATGGGAGGATTTGCGTGCGGTGGAATGATTGCCTTTTTGATATGTGTCATAATCATGAGCAGAAGGAAAAAAGCCCCGGGAAAAAATATACGGAATAAGAGTTTATGTAAAAAATGATTTTTGAAAACAGACAAACAGGATCGAAAAAGATAATGATAACAAGAGAAGAAAAGGAACCTCGTTTAATAAAACCGAGGTTCTTCACATTTAGGAAGGATTTTAGCAACTTGTGATTATTGACACGACACCTGTATGTTGTAAAATAGGCATGATCGAGCGCTTGTATCAAAGGCGCTTCTTAGATGACCGAGGATTAATGTTATTGAGCTTTATGAAGAAACAGAAAAAAGCTTCCAAGGAGAGAAAACAAAGAAATGAATGAAGTACTTACTAAAATCGGAAAGATTGGAATAGTTCCCGTTGTAGCGCTTGACAAAGCGGAGGATGCGCTTCCGCTCGGAAAAGCTCTGATGATAGGCGGAATACCCTGTGCTGAAGTAACATTCAGGACGGCGGCCGCAAAAGAGTCTATAAGCATTATGACATCGAATTTCCCGGACATGCTTGTCGGTGCCGGAACGGTGCTTACATGTAAGCAGGTAGATGAGGCTGTGGCAGCCGGGGCGAAATTCATCGTAAGCCCCGGACTCAATCCCGAGGTTGTAAGGTACTGTGTTGATAAAGGAATTCCGGTTACGCCCGGCGTGGCTACGCCGAGTGAGGTTGAGCAGGCGATCGGACTCGGACTCGACGTGGTCAAGTTCTTCCCGGCCGAAGCGGCCGGCGGTCTCCCCATGATCAAGGCCATGTCGGCGCCCTACACATCGATGAAGTTTATGCCCACAGGCGGAATAAACAAGGACAACATAGCAACATATCTTGCTTTTAGTAAGGTTCTTGCATGCGGCGGAAGCTTTATGGTAGACAAGAAGCTCATTGCTGCGGGACGCTTTGATGAAGTGACAAGACTTTCGAGAGAAGCGGTTGACGCGGTTCTCGGATTCTCGCTCGCTCATATCGGTGTAAATTGTGAGACCGAATCGGAGGCGCTTGAGGATGCGGACCGCTTTGATCTTCTGTTTGGCTTTACAAAGAAGGACGGCAATTCATCCGTATTTGCGGGTACTGTGGCAGAGTTTATGAAGACTCCTTATCTCGGAGCAAAAGGTCACATTGCGATTGGGACTACAAACGTAGAAAGAGCAGTATTCCACTTGACACTCCGTGGCGCGAAATTCGATGAAGATACAGCCAAGTACGATCCGGCAGGAAAGCTCAAGGCCATTTACATGACTGACGAGATCTCAGGATTCGCAGTACATCTTGTGCAGAAAGGATAATGACATGAAAAGAATAGTTACATTCGGCGAGATAATGCTCAGGCTTGCACCCGAAGGGTATTACAGATTTGTTCAGGCAGAAAAATACTGTGCCACATTCGGTGGCGGCGAAGCAAACGTTGCGGTTTCGCTTGCTAATTTCGGAATGGACGCTGCGTTTGTTTCGAAGCTGCCCACACATGAGATCGGACAGGCAGCGGTCAATTCGCTCCGCAGATTCGGTGTAGATACGGACGACATCGTTCGCGGCGGAAACAGAGTGGGTATCTACTACCTTGAAAAAGGAGCAAGTCAGCGTCCTTCCAAGGTTATTTACGACAGAGCGGGTTCGTCAATCGCAGAAGCTTCAGCTTCCGATTTTGACTGGGACGATATTTTCGAAGGAACCGACTGGTTCCACTTCACGGGCATCACACCGGCGCTCGGTGACAATGTCGCAGATATCTGCCTCGAGGCATGTAAGGCAGCAAAGAAGCACGGCGTTACGATAAGCTGCGATCTCAATTACAGAGGAAAGCTCTGGAGCAAGGAAAAGGCCGGCAAGGTAATGGCAGATCTTATGGAATATGTTGATGTCTGCATCGCTAACGAGCAGGATGCGGACGATGTATTTGGGATCCGTGCCGAAAACACGGATGTTACGTCCGGTAAGATCGATGACGCCGGATATGTGGAAGTCGCAAAAAAGCTTGCCGATCGTTTCGGATTCAAGAAGGTTGCGATCACGCTCCGCAGCTCCATCTCAGCCAATGACAACAACTGGGGTGCGCTTCTTTATGAGGAAGGCAAGAGTTACCGCAGCAAGAATTATGCGATCCATATTGTTGACAGAGTCGGCGGCGGAGATTCGTTCGGCGCAGGCCTTATATATGCAAGTCTTTCGGATTACGATCCTCAAGAAACCATCGAGTTCGCTGTTGCAGCCAGCTGCTTAAAACACAGCATCGAGGGTGATTTCAACATGGTTACCGTTGATGAAGTTAAGAAGCTCGCCGGCGGAGACGGCTCGGGCAGAGTTCAAAGATGAGAGGTACCGTTCGAGGTGGTCTTCCGGGGCCGGGGGAAGCGCCGGCGCTTCATCAATGTGGTACGTTTTGAATAGTAACAGGTTGCCCCGGGGACGATCAAAGCGCGTTTTCGGGGTAATACTAACAGGGTATGAATGCAAACAGGAGGCGTCAGAATGAAGTTTTTAAATGAAGACTTTCTTCTTTCTTCGGATCTTGCGAAGAAGCTTTATCATGAATACGCAGAGAAACAGCCGATCATTGATTATCACTGTCATATCGTTCCGAGTGAAATAAGGGATGATATAAGGTTTGAAAATATCACAAAGCTCTGGCTCGGGGCCGATCATTACAAGTGGCGCCTGATGCGTGCCAACGGCGTGAGTGAGGACCTCATCACGGGAAACGCAAGCGACCACGACAAGTTTGTGGCTTTTGCGAAGACGCTTGAAAGAGCTGTCGGAAATCCCGTGTTTATCTGGAGCCACCTTGAGCTTTACCGTTATTTCGGTTACGACGGAGTGCTCTGCGAAGACACGGCCGAAGAGGTTTGGAACCTTTGCAATGAAAAATTAAAACAGCCCGAATACAGTGCGCGCGGCATCATGAAAATGTCGGGCGTTGAACTTATATGCACCACGGACGATCCTGTTGATTCACTTGAGCACCATGAGGCGATAGCTGCCGACAAGAGCTTTGACATAAAGGTGCTTCCGGCTTACAGGCCCGACAGAGCGGTCGATATCGAAAAAGAAGACTTTGCTGCTTATGTAAAAAGAGTCGGCGAAGCCGCAGACCGCGAGATCAAGTGCATCAACTGCTTAAAGAATGCGCTAAGAGCCAGGATGGATTTCTTCGCTGAGCACGGATGTCAGGTCGCCGATCACGGAATGGGCCTTTTCGTTTATGAGCCGGCTTCGAATGAAGTCGTAGCCGACATCTTTGCCCGTGCATACAGAGGCGAGAAGGTAAGCGACCTCGAAGCAAAGCAGTATAAAACAGCGATGCTTAAATTCTTTGCCGTCGAATATGCAAAGCGCGGCTGGATGATGCAGCTTCACTACGGCGTAAAGCGTGAGAATAACGTAGAAGCATTCAAGGTGCTCGGAGCAAATGCGGGACTCGATTGTATCGCGAACGGCTCTTCAAGTGCGGATCTTGCGAACTTCCTTAATGATTGCACGGCAAACGGTGCGCTCCCGAAGACTGTTGTTTACAGCCTTGATCCGAATGAGGACGCGATCATTAATACAGTAATTGCTTGCTTCCAGGAGCCCGGGACATGGTCAGATACCCGGCCGGAAAACAGAGGCGGCTTGGAACCCTTTTCCAATGTGGTACGCGGAAAGCTCCAGCACGGTGCGGCATGGTGGTTCAACGATCATCGCCTTGGGATCGAAGCACACATGAAACGCCTCGCAGCAGACGGATTACTCGGCAATTTCATTGGAATGCTCACCGATTCGAGAAGCTTTGTATCATACACTAGGCATGAGTATTTCAGAAGGATCCTCTGCAACGTTCTTGCGGACTTCGCTCTCGGCGGGGACTTCCCCGAGGATGAGAAGCTACTCGGAAAACTCGCAAGGGACATTTCCTATGAAAACATCAGGAATTACCTGAGTAAATAGACTTGCAAGCGGTTTGACAGGATAAAGCCCTCCACGTGTGGAAGACTTTTACTACAATCGTTCCTGATATGTTAAAATCGGCTCTTCCGGCTCTTCATAAAGAGCCGGTTTTATTGCGGGAGGCGGCGCAACAATCATGCCTCCCGACACATCTTTCAGGAATTCCTCCGCTATAAGGATTGGTGTATCATTATCCGGCTTGTTCGACTTCGGGTTTGTATTAGTATTATTGTCAGCCAATTGCTCTTCCTTTCTTTATGTACCCGAAACGATACTGTCTGTTTCGGGCACGTGATTCATTTGATTACCCATATATACGAATATAATCTATTTTATTCTTGGTGTAAACAGTTGCCGTGGGCAGTAATTTGTGTATAATGGTAGCGATGGAAGTCTGTGAAAACAGACGACAGGAGTCTGATACATAGGTTTTAGTCGGACGAGGAATCAGGAGAGGTTTAAAAACCGACTCAAAATAGAAGGAGACAGAGTATGGATAACTGTATTTTTTGTAAGATAGTCGCAGGAC
>JAEEIH010000188.1 GCA_016281275.1 Lachnospiraceae bacterium
AAGGCCAGAAGAACGGCTAGCGTCACGACAAGCCAGATGATCCCTGCAACCTCAAAAACACCTTCCAACACGTTCGTTTTATAAACTATCGGAGCGTAGCTCTTGGCTGCACCGATTGAATTCATAAGCGTCATGGCCACAGCGGGTGCCGGCTTTGCGACAGGAACGCTTTTGGGCTTATATACATATTCCGAGAGCAAATTCATAAGACTGAGCGAACTTGTGAACGAAACCGGAACGCACATCCTGAAGAACGGAATGATCCAAAGAAATACAGACACCCTTCGCGGAATGACCTTGATTTTCCTGATCAGGAGCACGATAAGTCCCATGATAGAAGCCGTTATGCTCATGTTTATGATCCAGTAAACTATTTCTGTGAGCATCCCTTGTTACCCCCTTTTTCCTGCTGTAAGCTAAGCGCCTCTCTTTTTCCAAATTCTGCTCTCCCGCCGGCTCAGCACATACCTGCTTATTTTAATGCTTCTTATCCGTGGGCTTAGCGCCTTTTTTAGTTTTCTTATCATCATTAGCTCCCAAACGCTTATCTATAAGGTTCTTAAGTTCTTCGACCTCTGTGTCCGTGAGTTCCTCGTCCTCAATAAGTGCCGAGAACAATGCTTTTCGGGAACCTCCGAAAAATCTGGTGAGTAACGAAGAAGTTTCGTTCTTTCTGATGTCTTTTTCCGAGATCAGCGGAGTGCAGACAAATCCCGGTTCATCGCGCCTTATAAAGCCTTTCGCTTCAAGCTTCTTGATGACCGTGTATGTCGTATTCTTATTCCAGCCTATCGAGTCCGCAGCGATCAGGCTGATCTCCTTTGCAGGAAGCGGTCCCTCCCTCCAAAGTATCTCCATAACTTTTGCTTCGCTATCAAAAAGTTTCTCTTTCATACGCGCCTCCTGACCGTGTCACCGTTTCAGACTATCAAGATAGTCCTCGGACTATTACTATAGTCTACAGACTATCACAATAGTCTGAATATGTCAAGAAAAAGACTCGAAAAAACATTATGTATTTTCGAGTCTTTTTCTTCACATATTTGACGTTTTTACTAACAGGGAGTTGTGGTCCACTTGTGAGCTTTCTCCGCGCCCGAAGTGTTCTCCGAAAGCTCTGTCGAGCGTCGGTACTTAGCGTCCCGTCTTTCAGGGCGCTTATGTACCGTTACGCGAGACCGAGAGCGGAAGCGCCTTTCGGAGAATACTTCGTGGCAGGAGAAGCAAAGCGAACATGGACCACAACCCCGTCACTATAAGATCATTTATTTATTCGTCCCAGTTATGATATACATTCTGCACGTCATCATCGTCATCAAGCAGATCAAGCGTCCTGTTGATCATCTTTATATCGTTCTCGTCGGTGAGTGTCACGTAGGTCTGGGGGATCATCGTAACATCTGCCTCGAGCATGGGGATCTTCGCTGTCTCAAGTGCCTCGCGAACAGCCTCGAAATCTTCGGGAGCGGTGATAACCTCGTAGGAATCCTCCTCGTCCGAGAAGTCCTCTGCTCCGGCGTCGAGAGCGAGCATCATAAGCTCGTCGGCATCCATCTCACATTCTTCCTTGTCAATGATGATCTGACCCTTTTCATCGAACATGTAGCTCACGCAGCCCTGCGTTCCGACGCTTCCGCCGCCCTTTGTAAAGGCATTACGAACGTTGGCCGCCGTTCTGTTCTTGTTATCCGTAAGAGCCACAACGATGATAGCCGAGCCCGAAGGACCGTACCCTTCGTATGTGACCTTCTCATAGTTAACGGAGCCAACATCACCGGCCGCCTTCTTGATCGAGCGCTCGATGGTGTCGTTAGTCATGTTGTTAGCCTTTGCCTTTGCAACCACAGCCTTAAGTCTTGAGTTGTTGTTGACATCGGGGCCGCCCTCTTTAACCGCTACAGCGATCTCACGACCGAGCTGGGTAAAGATTCTTCCCTTGGCTGCATCGTTCTTCTCTTTCTTGTGCTTAATATTCGCAAATTTGGAATGTCCTGACATCTTTTTATCTCCTTATTTTTTTTCACACTATTGTAATTTGACATTTATTGTTTTAGTCAACGTTTTTTAAGTGTAACGATTCCGGATCACATGAGATTTTTGTCATGCTCCGCTACAGGATGTTAAACCTCTCGTCCTGACGATATTACAGATCCACGATTCCATTACAATGCTCTTTACCGCGTCTCCCGTATTATGTCCTTAATCATGGCTACGATATGTGCCGTGTCCGCACCTGTCTTAACGGCACACATGATCGTGTCGTCTCCGGCGATACATCCCACCATTCCGGGAGGGTGCAGCTCGTCGATGGCGGCTGCAACAGCCATTGCCATCCCGGCCACGGTTTTGATCACAAGTATCCTGTGAGCTGTGTCCATGGATACGAAACCGTCCGAAAGAACTCTTTTGTATTTTCCCTGCGGAGAAGGAGGCTGGGGAGTGTCCCCGATCCTCGCATACTTTTGTCCTCCGTCATGGTTTGTCACCTTTGTGAGCTTAAGCTGTCTGATATCGCGCGAAATCGTAGCCTGAGTCACATTATAGCCGGCTTTTTTCAAAAGATCGCCAAGCTCTTCCTGCGTCTCAACCTCATGTTTGTCAATGAGCTCGATTATCTTCAAATGCCTCTCATTCTTCATGAACCCCCCTGTCCGCGGTACTTGGTTTTTCTCATTAACTGCTTTGATCTGACCTGAAACCGTCTAAGCGTCGTTCGTGTACGCTTTACTACTCCGAAAACGATTTTTACCGTTTCCGATTTCCGACCCAACACAGATGTTCTCTTGAATCATCAATCCATCACCGTGTATCAGTCTAAAAACCGTTCGATACAGTATCTCAACGATCCGTAACCGTATTGCGTTTTATCAGTTTGACGGTATATCCGTCATTCCGAACTTTCTGTCCAACACTTCAAAAAAGCTGGTATTGTTAAATCTCACAAGCTTGGCAGTCTTTTCAAATCTGCTTATGACAAGTTCATCATCCGAATCCATCTCAAGCACGTCCTGACCGTCAACCGTTATCACCGCGTTTTCCCTCTGTGTTCCATCCTTCCCGTTTATCGAAAGACTTATCCTGTCATCTCCGCCGATCACGATGCTTCTCGAATTAAATGAATGAGGACATATGGGCGTTATTATCATAAGATTTGCCGCAGGTGTGACGATAGGACCTCCCGCGGAAAGGCTGTATCCGGTGGAACCTGTCGGCGTCGAGATGATCACACCGTCACCAAGAAAGGATGTCGCCCGGACTCCGTTCAACTTAACGCTCACCGAAATAAGTCTCGAACGTCCGCTACGCGTAACAACTATATCATTAATTGCAAGAAGTCCCTTAAACGCATTTTGCCCGGGCAGCTCGGCTTTTATCATCAGCCTGTCTTCAACCCTGTAATTACCGGAAAGTATGTTATCAAGCGCACCGTCAACGTCAGATCTCTCAACTACCGAAAGAAATCCCAGCATTCCCAGATTAATGCCCACAACAGGAACCGATTTTGCACTCACCACTCTTGAAGTCCTTATTAGTGTACCGTCACCGCCGAGCACGATACAGCATTTACATGAATGATCTACCGGTTCAAGACCGCGAAGAACCTCAGCCGAATCACCCTGGAAATCAATATCGTCGATCACTACACATTCGTGACCGGCATTCCCGATCCGTTCGGCGATATGTTTCGTAACCTTAAGTTCCTTGTCTTTTGTTGCATTCGTAACCAGACAATACTTATCCTTCACGGTTCCTCCTCATCAATTGTTTTATACAAAACGTATTCGGTATCAAATCTTTTCTTTATCCCGTTCAAACATCATCATATTCACGATCTATTCGCCATCGATCATAAGTAAGAGGGAATCAAAGCTCAGCATGAGCCTGTTCTACTGTATCCGCGATCAATTTTGCTGTTTCGGGAGCAATACTGAGTCCTTCATCCCGTACCGACATTTCCGATCCGTCATCCGATATGTCGATGTTACCGCTTTCGTCCGCTCCTGTCTCCGGCGAAGTACCCTCCTCTTCCGGGGTCTCGTACCCTTTAGCTGTTTCGAAGAGAGCAAGGTACTCAATGTTGCCTTCGGGTCCCTTTATCGGAGAGAACGAAAGGTTTTTGAATTCAAAGCCATGAGCTAACGCATATGTGATAACTTTTGTTATTACTTCTATATGCGTGGAGCTTTCGCGCACGACGCCCTTCTTGCCGACCTTTTCGCGGCCCGCCTCGAACTGGGGCTTTATAAGCGTTACAATGCTTGCTCCCTCCTCGCAAAGCGCTCTCACCGGTGAGAGGACTTTTGTGAGTGAAATAAACGAAACGTCGATAGATACGGTCTGTACTTTCTCCGGGATCTGCCCGGCTGT
>JAEEIH010000189.1 GCA_016281275.1 Lachnospiraceae bacterium
AGCTACTTCGCCATATGGCTGAAGCAATCGCTTCAGCATTTGTGGAAGTTTCCTTCCGAGTGGGACCTATAGGGCTCGAACCTATGACCCTCTGCTTGTAAGGCAGATGCTCTCCCAGCTGAGCTAAGATCCCCCATGACCTCCAAAATTCGCGAAGCGAATTTTGTGAGCCCTGTTTTTTTGATCAAAAACATGTCATGCTTCACGACATGTTTTTAAAAAAACATGGGTCGCGTCCTCTCTTCCGCGCAACACACAGATTATACAATCCCCCTTCCTGTCTTGTCAAGGAGAAAGTTTTTCATTTGTTTCTTCCTTTATCTCTTCCGAATTCGCCACAATCCCATCTTCCGTAATTTCATCCGGAATCCCCTTAAACTCGCCACTCTCCGCGATATCTCCCGGAATCCCCTTGAATTTATCCTCCGCTATATCATTCGAGTTTTCATTTAATTCTGCGTTCTCGGCATGATTCGCTAAAGCTTCCGATTCATCCGGCTCGGGCAGAGCATCATATTCGGCTGCCTCAACGCTCTCGGCTGCCCTCTTGAAGTTCATCTCGTTCTGCCTCATCCTGTCTTCATAATCAGATCCCGGCATAGGCTTCGCGTAATAATATCCCTGAATCATATCACAGCCTTGTGAAGCGAGGAATTCAACCTGTTCCTTAACTTCAACGCCTTCGGCAACGGTTCTCATGTTAAGGCTCTTGGCAAGACGTATTGCCTCGCTGACAACAATTTCGCCGCGTGTTCCGCTGTCCTCACCTCGGAAAAATTCAGCATCAAGCTTAAGAACATCAAGCGGCATGTCCTTAAGCGAATTAAGTGATGAATAACCCGATCCGAAATCGTCCATCGAAACGGCGAATCCGTAGGATTTAAGACGTGTGATCGTTTCTATGAGTGCTTTTTTATCGTCAAAGAATGCACTTTCGGTGAGCTCAATCTCGATATATTCATGAGGCGTCCCTTCTGCATCCACCATATCCCTGATCTGCTCCGCAAGATCATTCTCGATAAAGTGTGCGCGCGAAACATTGACAGAAACAGGCACGCACTTAAAGCCCTGATCGAGCCAGCGCTTTTGTTCTCTGGCAACATGAGTGATCATGTAATGGTCAATCTCGGTGATAAAGCCGTTCTTCTCGAAGATCGGAATGATCTTTCCGGGCGGAACGAATCCGTACTCCGGCGAGATCCAGCGGATAAGCGCCTCGGCACCCTTAAGCTCATCGGTCTGAGGATCATACTTGGGCTGATAATAAACCTTGAATTCCTCATTTTCGATTGCCTGTCGCTGCTTCTCCTGTACCTGGTCCACCCATCTCTTGTCCTCAACCATTTTCTCATTGAAGAACGCGATTCCGGATTCCTCGCTTTCAGCCATGGTATCACGGGTCGTGCAGGCATTGTTGTAGGCGATCTCCATATCGAAGTACCGCCTCTTGACAGGCTTTCCGCTCGAATTGCGTGCAATTCCGACGAGATCGGCGCCTGCCTGAAAATGGAAGATGTGATCGTCATCCATATGCTGAAGATCGTCGATCATCTTTGTTAAGCGAAGTTCAAGCTCCCGCTTATCGCGAAAATTAAGAAGTAATGCAAATTCCGCACCGTTAACTCTGGCGCAAAGTTCTTTTCTGCGAATGTTTTTGCAAAGATAGTTGTTTATCATCCGCAAAACTTCATCACCCGCTGCCAGAGAATGACAAACGCAGAAGTTCCTGTAATTGACAAACACGAGATTTACAACGGCAAAGGTGGATCTTTTCGCACTGTGACTCCTCATATAGGACTCCCCTCGGAACAGGAACCACATCCAGTTCTTGCCGTGGGTCGAAATGTCCGTAAAGAAGATCCTCCTTGCGTTTTTTCTCCTCATAAATCCTTTGATCAGGTTTACGAAAATGACGATCATAAGTACCGCCACAAGGATAAACAGCGATCCGAAAAGCACGACAACCCACGTGAGGTCGATCATGTTGATGCTTATGCTTGCCTTGGCGCATAAAATCTCGCCGGCGGTGCCGATCGGAACTTCAAACCAGATCGGTATCACTGCAGCCGTTTCGGGTTTAACGTTAAAGAGTCTTGTAAAGAAATTTCCGGTTCCGGTCGTTCCGACACCATGAACCTCTTCTATCAGATCAGGAAGATTTTTGAGTACCTTCCAGCCGTCAATATCGATATATCCATCCTCATCGGACACAACATAATCCTTTTCGCTGTCGCCTCTCATGATGACTCTGGCCGAGTCGGAATCCGTATCCACACCGACAGCCTCTGTCATATATGAGAGGTACACGGACTCTCTTTTTGCGGACGCAGTATTATTCCCCTTTTCGAAGACGATCGTCCCATCCGAGGCTGTAATAAAGAAATCGCGTCCCTCCGCATCGAGCAGCTCATATACCTGTTCGCTTTCGAGTTTATCCTCGGCGGCCTCATAAACGCGGCTCATATACTGAATGTCGCTGAATTCGGCACCGAGCTTCGAGTCGGCTATATAATTGATCATGAGACCCGAAATCTCGGTGCTCAGGATTGACACAATCGCACTTATAATGATGAATCCAAGAATTGACAGGATCGGATGTCCATTCCTCAATATACGAAATTGTTTTTTCCTTCTTTTGTCCATATCTGTCTCCGGTAACCGTTAACCAATTGCTTTTGACGGGAATATTTTTCCTACACCCAAAAGCATCGAGTAACATTATAGCAGATTTTGGAGATTTGTGTTATTTGAAATTCATCAGTACCGTAGTCGAATACTCCCCGGCCTTCAGTCCTCTCTCTTCGAATTCAACCTCTCCGAAAAGATTGTATCTTTCGTCCAAACGCTTATAGTCCCTGGCCGGATAGAGTCCGGCTGCCGTTTTCGCTGCTGTCGGAATTCTGAGGGCATCAATCCCACCGAAATAGAAAGCGGCAAGTTCGCTGTTTCCGGCCTCAAGCGCTTCGTGAGCCGCCTGAGAATCCATATAGATCCACCCGTAGGGTGCGGCATTAACAATCGCCCAATCGGCAGGTACAACCACCCCGGTTGTTTGGTTTTTTATTTCCGTTTTCGCGCCTTTGTTTTCTACGTCTTTAATTTCCGCGTCTTTAGTTTCCGGGTTATTCGTTTTCGCGTCTTTAATTGTTTTCTCTGTATGAGCAATCCTGAAACCACCTTGCCAGCGTGCCGGTATCCCACAGGATCTCATAAGCGCAACAAGGATCTCGTTACGACTCATGATGCCGTTTTTTTCACGAGGCTCTCCCTGCCCGCAATTTTCAAGACTGATACAGGCAAGCCCGCTTCCGGCGCATCTGTCGAATATCCCTTTTATGAGATATCCCGGTTTTTTCTTCGCTTTTTCAAGCTCCTCAGGCGTCAGGCCG
>JAEEIH010000190.1 GCA_016281275.1 Lachnospiraceae bacterium
AGCTGCTTCAGGCGTGCGTGGATGCGAATTTCAACAGCATCCGTGTTTGGGGCGGAGGCGTGTATCCTTCGGATGATTTCTATGATCTTTGCGACGAACTCGGTCTTGTGGTTTGGCAGGATTTTATGTTCGCATGCGCAAATTACAGACTGACACCTGAGTTTGAAGCGAGCATCTCGGCAGAGCTTAGAGATCAGATTAGAAGACTGGTCCATCACGCAAGCCTCGGGCTCTGGTGCGGTAATAATGAAATGGAAGATTTTGCGCGTCAGGGTGTATGGGGCGCTGATGATGCCATCAGAAAGGACTACCTCAGGATGTACGAGGACATCTTCCCGCACATTGTGAAGGAGGAGGATCCCGACAGGTTCTACTGGCCTTCTTCCCCCTCGTGCGGTGGTGGATTTGACGATTCAAACTGTCCCGATCGCGGAGACACTCACTACTGGGATGTATGGCACGGGAGCAAGCCTTTCACGGAGTACCGCAAGTTCTTCTTCAGGTACCTTTCCGAGTTCGGCTTCCAGTCGTTCCCTTCATTCAGAACGATCGAGAGCTTTACGCTTCCCGAGGACAGGAACGTTTTCTCGTACGTCATGGAAAAGCACCAGAGGAACGCTGCTGCAAACGGCAAGATAATGAACTATATGGAGCAGACTTTCCTTTATCCGTCTAACCTCGACCTGTTCATATATGCGTCGCAACTCATGCAGGCCGAAGCGATCCGCTACGGAGTCGAGCACTTCAGACGCAACCGCGGGAGATGTATGGGAACCGTGTACTGGCAGCTCAACGACTGTTGGCCGGTGGCTTCCTGGTCGTCAATCGATTACTACGGAAGGTGGAAGGCACTCCATTATTACGCCAAGAGGTTCTTCGCACCTCTCATGATCTCGTGCGAGGAAGAAGGACTCTTGAGCCGGAGCATGAATGTTAATGAGGAGCCTTTCGAGGTTAAGAAGAGCATCCGCCTGAACGTGGCGAATGAATCTATGACGGAAAGAGTGTGTGAGGTCAGATGGCAGCTCAGAGACTCAGAAGCAAATGTGCTCAGAGAGGAGAGCACGTTTGTTACGGTTAAACCTATGTCGGCACTCTGGCTTGAGAAGGTTGAACTCCCCGAAGTGCGAATCTACGAAGACTATGTAAACTACGAACTTCTTGAAAACGGAGAGGTCGTTTCCGAAGGGACGGTTCTTTTCTGCCCGCCCAAACACTTCAGGTTTGAGGATCCGAAGATCTCCGTAAGAGTAGTAGATGCGGATAAGGCTGCAATCCTCGCTGACCCGGACAAGGCGAAAACATCCGGTGAGTGTGACCCGACTTATGAGATTGTAATAAATTGCAAGCATTACGCGAAGGGCATTGAAATCAGAAATGAACGGGACGACCTTGTTCTCTCGGACAATTTCTTTGATATGAACGGCGGAGAGAAGCGCGTGAAGATATTGGAGGGCAGACCGGATAAAATCGAAGTCAGGAGCGTGTGGTCAATTCGGTAAAACTGATGAAAAAGGAGCTCACAGCGTTGAGCTCCTTTGATTATGTTATTACGAAAGTCATTTGTTACATGCTTTTTTGCGCCGGAATGACCGGACGCGCGATTGTCAGTCAACGATAGTAACCTTTCCAATCTGTATCGTGTCAAGAAGGTCCTGGTTTGCAACGATCTGATACTGACGTTTAAGCTCGTCATAGACGAGGTCGATGCCTTTTCTGAGGTAGCTTGCTTGGTCTTCTTCGCTCTCAATCGCGATAAATTCTTCTTTTTGGGAGAGCTTTTCTCTGATCGAATCCTCATATTTGAGTGCAAGTTCCTGAGTCCTCAGGGCAGCGTCGATTCCGGCAACGGTGAGTCCGCTGTTCTTTATCTGTTCCTCGGAGAAGGAATCGTAGGTGAGCTGAGCATTTGCCAGGCATTCTTCGAGCTCCTCGGATGTTAGAGTAAAACCGGCGTCAATGGCCTGATTCTTTGCAATCTCGTAATAAATTACGGTTTCTTCAACAAGTGATTTGTAATGATCGGCTTCGGTCTGTGTGTCGTCGTATTTCTGAGAAAAGTAATCGCCCGTAAACCCGAACTCTTCCTTGTAGCTCTGCATCATTGCCTGAGCGATGAGCTCGTAGTATGCGACAAAGTAGAGGTACTTGCCGACCGAGATAGTCGATCTGTTAAGGTCGTAAATTATCTCAGTATTATCACTGTACGGATCGGTTGAATTTGCAAAAGGCTTTCGAGTGTCCTTACCTGAGCAGGCTGAGAGTACCGAGATACACAAAACCACTGTGAGAAAAAGCGCGACGAATCTGCGAAGCGCGGAGCTTTTTGAACCGACGCATATATTCTCCGAGTTTTTATCTGTATTGATGATTTCGTTTATTCCCATACTTCTCATGATCGTGATCCTTTCAATAGTCCTCTTTGAAGGTTACTTTTAAGCAGCCGATGGATATTATATTCCATCGAACCTTTTAAGGCAATACTTAGGGTTTTGTGATTCATTCTTTTTTCATGATTAACTCTTTTTTTTGGGTGCTTTTTCACTTTCTTTTTATTTTTTTTATCTTTTTTGAAAAACTTATTTGTGGTAAAATATAAATTGTGATTTCATGCGAAGAATTCGTTCTCCGCCACCGCTCTTGGGTGATTGATGAGGGTCGGCAAGCTTAAGCCCGGGATGACGATCATCACCGATATTGTTGAAGTGACGGATGATGATGCGAACAATACTGCGCGTGAACTTGCAAGGGTGCAGGGGTTACTGGTCGGAACATCATCGGGTGCCAATGTCTGGACCGCAAAGCTCATGGCTGAAAAATACGGAAAGGATAAGGTTGTGGCAACTGTTCTTGCAGACAGAGCGGAGAGGTATTTCAGTATGGCGCTGATCTGAAAGGGGGATGGCTTTATGGACTGTTTGAGATGTCAGTCGCTCATTGAAAGCTTTTTAAAACAGTCACTTCCGCCTTCGGAAAGCGACGAATTCATCGGACACGTAAAGAATTGCCCGGACTGCTACGGAGAACTCGAGGTTTATCACATCGTAAATTCCGTTGTGACACAGCTCGACAGCGGATCCGAGGATGAGGATATTGATTATAAAGCTTCGCTCAGACGAATGCTCGAGCGCGCAGGAACACAGAAAAGAAGAAGGCGCTTCGCCAGATATGTGTTTATGACGATACTCGCAACGCTCCTGGTGATCATATATTTCCTCGTGAGAGGAATCGTTTTCTGAGTCGGAGGATCGAACTGAAGAATAGGTGACCGGGAACAGATGAGACCTCATAGGAAAAGGCGAGACCCGGATCGGATGAGGATCTCATAGGAAAGGTCGGAACCGGGATCGGATGATCGCCCTGCAAAGAGAAACTGTATTAATATCAATTACTTGGCGGAAAAGATATGGGACAGAACAAAGACAAAGACACATTGCTTATCATAGACGGTTCGAGCCTTCTTACAACCATGTTCTTCGGTAATCTTCCGAGAGAGATTTTGTTTGCGAAGACCGATGAGGAGAAGGAAAAGTATTTCTATAAGATCATGCAGAACTCGAAAGGCGCATATACGAACGCCATATTCGGTTTCTTTAGGACACTTTTTAAGATTCTGTCGGGAAGCGCATGCCCGAAATACATCGCTGTCGCCTGGGATATGGGGCGCGATACATTCAGGCGTAAAATCGACAGCTCGTACAAGGCAAACCGAAAGACGACCCTGAGACCGCTTTCGCAGCAGTTCGAACGGATTGAGGCCATGCTTGACGCTGCCGGATTCAGGCAGTTTATGAGCGAGGACTTCGAAGCCGACGATTTTGCGGGAACTCTTTCGACACTGTTCGAAAATGATGTCGATGTCAGGATAATGACGAAGGACAACGATTATCTTCAGCTCGTGAGCGAAAAGACGCATCTTTTCCTTATGCATTCTTCCCAGGAAAAGACGGATGAGCTTTACAAAAAGTACGGGATCG
>JAEEIH010000191.1 GCA_016281275.1 Lachnospiraceae bacterium
AGAGTAATGTCTGTTCTGTCGAGATATGTAACGGGAGCGAAGCAATAAAAATGACCTTCGTAGATCAGCGACATCATCGCAGTTTCGATAACATCGTCGCGGTGATGAGCATAAGCGGATTTATTGCATCCGAGTTCTTTGGCCTTATCATTAAAGGCACCTTTTCTCATCTTTGCGCAGAGAGAGCAGGGGTTGCTTTCGTTTCTGATATCAAAGACCACATCTTTGATCTGTGTATCAACGACTGTATAATTCACTTCGAGCTTTTTACATAATTCTTTGATCCCGGAAATATCAAATCCATCAAAGCCGAGCGCTACGGTGACAGCTTCGATTTCAAAACGCTTCGGATAGTAATGTCTCAGACCGGAAAGAGCGTAAAGAAGAGTAAGAGAATCCTTCCCTCCGGATATTCCGACGGCGATTTTGTCGCCTTCTTCGATCATGTTATATTCATCAATTGCCTTTCGTGTAAGACTTTGTAAACGACGGATCGTCATGAGATTTCCTTTCGGTTCTTATTTTTCTTTAGCAATTCTATATATATGAGAATAAACAGTCAATATATATTTTTACAGACAGTCGGTGTATTTTAACTGACAGTCGGTGTGAATAATATATGGAGAGTTATCTTTATTTCTTTGATTTTATCTTCAAATATGTTAAAATATAAAGATGTGAAGACAGAATAAAGTATTCAGGAGCTCGTAAAATGGTATTAAAACACAGATCGTCGATTATTGCAATTCTTTGTATTATGGTGCTTATCCTTACCGCATGCTCATCCGGCGGTTCGCAATCCTTGACATCGGACGGCAAGGAATCGCAACAGTCTCAAGTATCGGAAAACAACAAATCTGAAAGCGCTTCAAAGGAGGAATCTTCGGTATCTCAAAACGATAAAAGCGGTGATACATCGGATTTAATTTCCGGTTCTGATAATACTGAAAAAGAGAACGGTACTGAGGGTGATGATAAAGCAGTGGCGCCGGATATTACCGGAGAGCTTGTCATTAAAGCCGAAGAGTCGGATGCTGTCAGTGAGGAAGGCAATAAATATGTTTTCTCCAAAGGAGGAGAATACCATATAAAAGGGACCTGCGGCAATAGGATGATCTACATAGATGCCAAGGATCAGGATCTTGACATTCATCTGGAAGGTGTGACGATGACCTCTGAGATCGGTGCTCTTATATTTGTCGAGAATGCCGAGGAAGTGACTATATCCGCAACTGAAGGGACTAATAACGAGCTTTCCGATAACAGACCCGCAAGGACAAACAAAAAAGAAGACGCGGAATTCGGGAATGCAGCCATTTATTCGAAGGATGACTTGAAATTTAAGGGTCGCGGTCGTTTGACCGTTAACGGCTCGTATAATAACGGAATCGGATGCAAGAACGATATTAAGATCAAGAATCTTACTCTTACGGTTAATGCGCAAAATAACGGCATAAAGGGAAATGATTCGGTTACGATAGAGTCAGGAAACATAACTGTGACTGCCGTCAATGGAACAGGAATAAAGACCGAAAACACACACATCAGTAATAAAGGCAATCAGAAAGGGTACATTACGATAACCGGCGGAAAGGTCGATATCACAAGTGCCGACGATCCCATAGATGCAGCTTTTGACCTTATACTTGATTCGCAAAATGCTGTAGTTACGACAAATAAATGATAAAATGTGCTATAGTCAGATCGTTGACTGAAAGGATTTTTGTATGAACATATACGACTTTCAAAAGAGATGGCGAAAACCCCTGTTTATAATAGGAGTCTTTTTCAGCCTTGCCTGTATGTTCATGGAAATCCTTGTTTTTGTTATACCTCAGTTCAGAATGCAGGTAAAATGTACGGATGAGGTTTACAAAGTCAGGTATATATATGTTCCCACAATTCTAAATATGAGCGCAGTCATTGTTTCATTCTTTCTGCTTACATCAAAGAGGGTTTCGCAGCGTGTAAAGAATTACACGATCTGCACGTTGATACTGTTTATATGTGTGGTCATTCAAAACCTTCACGGAATATATGCCTCTGTTCTGAGCCTTCCGAGTCTTGCTATCTTTGTTTCGGCTGTTTTTGCGGAAAACAGGCTTACATACACCATGACCGTAGTGTCGATGGTATCCACGCTTTCATCGTATGTTATCGGACAAAAGCTGTTCGATGAGAGGGATATTTATATAGCCAATTATATTATTGCAAGTGCAATCATAATCGTTGCTTATTTCTGTTCAAATCTGCTTCTCAGATTTATCTACTCAAATCTGCATACGGTCAAAAAAGGTCATACCAATGAAGAAAGGCTTCTCAATAAGATGCGAATAGACCCGCTGACGGGGCTTTATAACAGAGGCGGTATGGATTCGATAATGGATGAGCTTATCAAGAATTACGATCCTGAGCATACGTTGTATCTCCTTATGATAGATATTGATAATTTTAAGAGAGTTAATGACACGTACGGACACCAGAACGGTGACGTTGTCCTCAGAACCCTCGCACAGGTCATCCTTGATATGGGCAGAAAAGATATAATTCCGTGTCGTTACGGCGGCGAGGAAATCTGTGTTATGTTCAAAAACATGGAAATAGATGATGCTCTCAGAAAAGCCAATCAGATTCTTTCGGATTTCCGCAGCGTCAGGTACGACTTTGCCGGCGATCACAGTATTACTTTCAGCGGAGGTTTTGCGCAATACGACCCGAAGTATTCCAAGGACGACTGGATCAAGATTGCCGACACAAGGCTTTATTACGCAAAACATAACGGTAAAAACAGGATCATATCCATACCTGTTGAAGAGACTGAAAATATCATTTGATTGAATAATTTTGATTCACAGTGAAATCTTTTATGCAAGGTTTTTTTGCATTCTTACGTATATAAGATTTGATATTCTAAATGAAACGGAGACCCAACCATGAAGAAACAACATATCATTGCAGCTTTGGTTGCGCTTTGTCTGATTGTAGCAGTTGCACCCGTTACAGCAACGCACGCGGCTGAAACAACGTCTGCTGTCAAGCTTATCGTTGACGGGAACGAAATATCATATACCAACGCTGTCGGAAAGCTTCTCTTTAACGGCGCCGATGTGAATATTTCAAAAACTCCCACATATATCTTTGATGACAATGCATTTATCAATGTAAAAAAAGTTTTACAGAAGGCTGTTCCGGATGCCAAATATTCCTACAACAAGAAAAAAGGTCGTATTACGGTAACAAGAGGCGATTGCTCGGTTGTTTTTTATACAGATGTGATGATCGTTTATAAGAACGGGATCGCCACTTATACGCGTTTTATGCCCAAATTCATTGAGCAGAACGGCGACGGAGGAAAATTCTATCTTCCCGGTCGAATAGTTTTCGAAACTCTCGGATACCTTTATTCATGGGACAGCGAAAAGAGTACTTCGAGTGTTACAGAAACGGCAGCCACCGGAACTGTATATGAATTATACAAAACCGAGATTTTGGTAAACAATAAGGTTAACCGTAAAATCAAGGATTTTCATGAAAAATTTTCGATAGTGCTTCCGGAATCTGCTTCGAAAGATGATGTAAAGATTACGGATGATATTTACAAAAATGAGATTTATGTGAATATTAAAGGAGATCACAGAAAGTTCTTTTCACAGCAGATTTTTGACGATAACTGCACAGACTGTATCCTTCAGGTATATCAGACATACCGTCTTGAGGATGATATGACGGTTCTTACCATTGTTACACAGACAGATAATACAGGTCTTTGTTTGCTCCACAAGGACGATATTTCCGATGATATTGTCGATGTTACATTCACCCGTGCGGGCGACCTTGATGAGAATATCATAATCCTCGATGCGGGTCATGGCGACAATGACCCGGGAACCCAGAACTTCGGAATTAATGAGAAGGATTGCAACCTTATCATAACAAAGCTTGTTGGAAAGCGGCTTACTGATGCCGGGATCAAGGTTTATTATACAAGAGAAGATGACAAACTCATTCCTCTTCGTGACAGAGCATATCTGGGCGGACGACTTAACGCCGATCTGTTTGTTTCATTCCATCATAATGCCAACAATAATCGTGACGTAGTCGGAAGCAGCGTATATTATTCGCTTGATAATTTTAATACTGCATTTAATGATACCGTTAACAGTGAGATTCTTGCTTCGACTATTCAGGCGGGTCTTGTGGAAGCCCTTGGAACGGAAGACAAGGGTGTCCTTACGACACCTTTGAGTGTCACAAAATACAACAATGTTCCGGCTTGCTTAGTGGAGCTATCGTTCCTGAGCAACCCCGTGGAATGTGCGCGTTCCATTACCGAAGAATTCAGGATTGCTGCTGCAGATTCCATAGCGGAAAGTATTTTGAATTTTTTTGATAACAAATAAAAAAATTAGTTAAAAATTTTTTACTACTTGTTTTTACGAAGCTTAACGGCATCCCTTGCATTGCGGCGACGGTCATCCTCGAGTTCGGCATAGTGCTTACGCGTAGTATTTACATCTTTATGACCAAGAACGTCTGCAACCAGGTATATATCGCCTGTCTCTTTATAGAGAGCCGTACCGTACGTGCTGCGAAGCTTGTGCGGCGTAATATGTTTCATTGTGGTGACAAGACCGGCATATTTTTTAACAAGATTTTCAACCGATTTAACACAGATGCGCTTTTTCTGATTAGAAAGAAAGAGCGCATCTTCGTGGCCCATACACACATCGCTTATTGCA
The DNA here is from genome assembly GCA_016281275.1 of Lachnospiraceae bacterium. Classification (GTDB taxonomy): domain Bacteria; phylum Bacillota; class Clostridia; order Lachnospirales; family Lachnospiraceae; genus RUG11977. The sequence goes on from JAEEIH010000191.1 coordinate 4,740, forward strand.
TTTCTTTCTTCGAGATAAGGCATTAGCGTATCGGCAACTTCCTGCCCGAAATAAACATAAGCCTCATAACCGCCTTTTCGCGTTATCTTAACACGGCTGTTCTTCATATCAAGGTCATTCACATTGATACCGACAAATTCTGTCACACGAAGTCCTGTTCCGAGAAGAAAAGTAATAATTGCAAGATCCCTTGTTTTAAGCTTCTCACGATATTTTTGCATATGATCGGAGCAGTTGTAATTACCTGACTCAATAAGGCTGAGCATATCGGATACTTCATCGCCGTCAAGCCTTACTATGGCTTTTTTGTGTAGCTTTGGCATATCAACCTTAACAACAGGATTAACACTGATCATATTATTTTTAAACAGATATCCGTAAAGGCTCCTGAGAGCAGACATTTTACGTTTAAGAGCAGTTTCGGAATTCGTCACCTCGCGACCGGTATCATCGGTGTAGAGACGGAGATAATCGAGGTATTCTTCAATATCGAAAGGTTCAAGACATTCAAGATCATTAAGTGTTATTTCTCGGATTTCCTTATTTTTGAATAACGGATTGGAATCATGAAGCCATGTAAAGAAAACTTTAAGATCGACGGTGTAAGCAAGACGTGATCGTGATTGCATGCGTTGCTTCATGCCGCGCATATACGTCGTAACAAACGTCGGAAGTTCGGCAAGATATTCGCGAAGAGCTTTTGTGTATTCAATTTCTTTTTGTTCGTGGTAAGTTTTGTTTTCCATTGACGGCTCCTTATGTTGTCCGGGGGGACGGGGGTTGTGGGTCATTTTCATTGCTACATAGTGCTGAAACCGGTGAAAGGACTTGAAAAATGGTTCATCGGAACGTATATATGATATAACCACTAAAGTTTCGTTAAACCTAGATTTATAGAATAATTATATACCATAATCTCTCATATGTCAATTGTTACAACGATGGTCCACAACCCCCGTTCCCTTGGACCAACACAAAGAAAGCACGGTTATAGTCCCGTGCTTTCTTTGCCATAAAACAAAACCCTCTCCTAAAAAGAAAACGTTGATTCCCTCTAATGTAATGAATTATCCCTTGGCATCAGGGGTGATTATTTCAAGGCTTATATTGATTTAAGATTTTTTCAAGCTCCAGAATATCCGTAGCCTTCAGCTTATTGTTTTTAAGATATTCGGAAACAAATCCGATAAACGAACCGTCAAACAATTTGTCTAGTAACAATGAGCTTTCTGTCTGTCTTACCTGTGCTTTGGTAATAAGCGCCTTGCAAAAAAATCCGGGATCCTGTCTTTCTATAGCACCCTTGTCTATCAGTCTTTTGATGACTGTATAAGTTGTGTTCTTTTCCCAGCCGATATATTCTTTGATGATTTTCGCAATATCTTTGGCGGCCAAGAGCTTGTTGGACCATAAAAGCTCCATTACGTTAAGCTCGCCCTCATGCAGTCGAATCTCTCCCATGGACTAAATCCCCTCCGGATCACTCATTCTACTTATGTAGCATCGTGTGAACATTTATTATTCTATATTAATAGAAAGGATTTGTCAATACCCTGAAAGCGGCTTTTTTCAAGGTTCTACTGTTGTGGAATGACATTTTTGAGGTATTCGCACCCATAAATGGGCATACAAATGGTGTCTTTTGTTTCATTAAATGGGTTTTCAGTAAACTGTATTTTTAATTTTGATTTTGATCCACATGAAGAAAAGAATTCGTCAAAGCTAACATTCCTAACTGATTTTTTGCATGAAACCTTAACGGGATAATACTTTCCCTTCGATTCGATCAGCACATTGATCTTAAAGCGATATTTCCCCGCCCAGGAATAAGTTTTTATTCCCTGCTCGAATAAAATATTTCTAAGATGATTTTCGGTAACGAGTTCTTTTATCTTCTCCTCATTTAAACTGAGCTTATATCTGTTTTTTCTGAGCAGATAAAGGTAGATTCCGTCGTCTGTAAGTGCGAGACTGTATGTATTGCCGTTAAGTCGCGGAATTCTGATGATGATCCCTTCTTTTATCAGGTCATTTATATCACTTTCCAGCTGTTCTTTACTTATGTGTCTTCTGCCGGTCTTTGATATAACAAATTTGGAATTTTTAGCACATTCAGGTATAGCATTGATTATCTGTATTTTGTTAAACGCGCTCGTGCTGTTTCCTTCCTTTGTGCATATGCTTCCGATAAGCGTTTTGTACCTTTCTGCCGCATAAATATCGGGAAATATTATAGGATTTTCGTGAGTTAATTCCTCGATTGGTCTCGGATAACCACTTGTTGATATATACTGGTAGTACATATCTGTAAGCTCGTTATGTATAAGTGACGGCATTGATTTTTTCTTTGTCATATGAGCATCGACAACCTGAGAATAGAAGCTTTCTCCGGATTTTTGAAGATATTCCGCAAATGTAATTTTTCCGGCTTTTACGCATATATCAAAGCGATCGAGGTTTCCGTCGCACCAAGCCATATTGCTTGTTACATAAATAATTTTTATATCGGGATATTTATAATTGGCTTTTTGGACCGTCAGAAGTTCGGTAAGGTTTTCAATATGATCGAGTTCAAGAAATTCGTCAAAGACAAATGTGACGGATCTGAGCTCCTCGGAAAGACAAAATGACGTAACAAGGGCGTCTGTAATGTCTTTGCCTTTTTTAAGAGCATTTATCATTCCTGTTATATCGTCGTTGCCGAAATCGACTATTATAAAGCCACCGCGTATGTCTTCGAAAAGCTTATTCATCAAGTAAGTCTTTCCGATACCTTCGGGTCCGTACAGAAGAATTCTTTTATGTTTGTTGGCTATCAGAATACTTTTTATGTCATCCTTAAACATACGCTACTCTCCTCGCAGTTTAGTGAGTATTTTTTGGAAGTATTCGGGAGGTTCTTCTTTAAATTCGATGTATTTACCGTCCGAAGGTCTGTTAAGTCCCAAAATCCAGGCATGAAGTGTTTGACCTTTCGTGGCGAATTCCTTTCTGACACCACCATAAACCTCGTCTCCGAGTATTGGATGCCCTATTGATGCCATGTGTACTCTTATCTGGTGTGTTCTTCCTGTTTCGAGACGGCATTCGATCAATGAATATCCTTTGAAACGTTCAAGGGTATTATAATGTGTAATCGCTTCTTTACCTGTCGGATCTGTCGCCATTTTTTTACGATCCGTCTTGTTTCTGGCTATCGGCTTATTGATGGTGCCCTCGCCGTCAGTCTTACCGCAACACACGGCAAGATATCTACGAGTTATTGAATGGTCTTTAAGCTGCTCGGCAACTAATCTGTGCGCTACATCGTTCTTGCAAACAACAAGAAGACCGGAAGTATCTTTGTCGATACGGTGAACGATTCCGGGCCTGAGTATACCGTTAATGCCTGAAAGTTTGCCGTCAAGAAGGCTTAACAGACCGTTTACCAGCGTGCCTGTGTAATTGCCGGGCGCGGGATGGACGACCATATTTTGGGGCTTATAAACGATAAGAATGTCATCATCCTCGTACCTTACGTCGATTTTAATATTTTCGGGTATGATATCGGGAATTTTCAGATCCGGAACATCAATAACTGCTTTATCACCTTCGCTTACCTTGAGGCTTGCTTTGATTGTTGAATCATTAAGAAGAACAAGTCCTGAGTCGATCAGCTTTTTTATATAGCTTCTCGACAGATCGGGACAAAGACTTGCAAGATAGGAATCTATCCGCATGCCTTCGCTTTCATCCGAAACCGTAAATACCATCCTTTCAGACATGAAATCGTCCTTTCATTTCTTTTTCCTGAATTTAAGGAAATCTAGATCGTCTTCTTTATAGTAGAATATCAGAAGAATCGCTGTTACGATGCCCGAAACCGTAATGTAGATGTCAGCTACATTAAAAATGGGGAAATTAATCAGTTTGAAATAAAGGAAATCTGTAACGGATGACATAAATATTCTGTCCGTAAGATTTCCGACGGCTCCGGAAAAAATAAGTATAAGCATTATGCCAAGCGGTCTTAATCTTTTCTTTTCGTAAGGAATCTTAATAAATACAAAAAGAACTAAAATCATTATAAGGATCGACAATATCGAAACAAAGTATTGGGAGGAATTAAACATACCCCATGCTACGCCGGTATTGAAAACAAGCTTAAATTCGAAAATTCCTTCAAGAATAATCACGGTCCGATCCGTAAGCTCATTTCGGGCTATTGCTTTTGTGATTTGGTCCAGTGATATAAGCAAGATCGTCAAGATCAGTGCGGGAAGGTACTTTTTTATATAATCTTTCATAAATCAAAAACCAATTATCCTCTTAACAAAAGACCCGCCCATAAAAGCGGATCTTAAATTTATTCATTTTCGAGCAATTCAAAACCGTCAGTATCGAAATCGCTGTCTCCGAAATCTTCTTCAACTCCGTCTTCACTCTTGGAAAGATCGGCTGCCTGCTGAGGCGTGAGCTGCTTTTTGGACTGAATCGGTTTGGATACGGATTTGCCGACAGGTTTTGAAGGAGCTTTAGCAATCACCTTGGACGGTTTGGCCGTTTCTGTTGAATTGATCTGAGATGTATTTGATTCTGTGTCATCAGTGTTATCCGTGTCATCCGTAACATGAAGCATTGATGAAACAGGCGGATTCGGTTCGTCTTCTTTAATATCAAAATGTTTTATATCAAGGTCGTACGCTTTCGAATTGATGAGCTCTATCTGAGCGCTTGCAAGGTGCTTAAATTCAGCTCTGTATTTTTCATATTGTCTGATGAGTTCGGTAGTCTGCCTGTTTAAAGATGAAAGCTCATTGCGTGCGTCGGCAACTATGATGCTCGCTTTTGTACGAGCTTCCTGTTCGATACGCTTGGCTTCCTTGGCTGCGTTAGCTCTGGTGTCTTCTGCTGTCTTCTCTGCAAGGATAAGAGTCTGCTGAAGCGTCTTTTCAATTGTTTTATAGTATTGAATGCCATCGTTAAGAGCCGAAACTTTGTCCTTAAGCTCCATATTTTCTCTGTAGATGTCCTCGTATGAGCGGAGCACTTCAGCTCTGAAATTTTCGACATCTTTCTTGTCGTAGCCGAGACCGCCCGATTTAAAGACCTTGCTTTGTACCTCAACGGGAGTAAGCATGTGAATCTCCTTTTACATCATCATTTTAAAAGGGAAACGTTATATCCGGTTTGCTCAAGGATATCATCATAATCACCCGAAACATCGACATCGCCCGGGGCGATGAAATAAATGCAATCGTGAATCTGATAAAGCTTCCCGTTAAGAGAATAAACAGCACCGGAAACGAAATCCATGATCCTTTGCGCAAGCGCCAGATCTATATCACTGAGAGAAATGATCGCACAACAATCTGAAAGAATAACATCGGAAATATCCTGTGAATCATCAAATGATTTTGGCTTCATAACGCACACTTTATGACCGTGATTGGTAGTCTTTAAGGGAACAACCTTGCTTCCGTTGGGTCTTTCAATTCTGAGTCTTTTTGAATTGTCATGTTCTTCAAAGAATGTGGATGTTCCGTATTCCGATGAAGAATAACCCCTCTTGGGCTGATCATAGTCATAATCCGGCTGTGAACTGCGTGACCTTGATGAAGGAGCGCTGTCATAGGACCTGGAACGACCCGATGACTGAGCCTGAGCATATTCCTCACTCTGCTCGTATTGCTCAAATGCTTCATCATTGACCGGTCTTTTTAATGTCTGAAATAAATCACCGAATATACCCATTATTAACCTCGATTCAAATTTTGTTGCCGTAATCCCTGGCACCAAAAATACCTGTTCCTACCCTTATGTGTGTGGCACCCTCTTCGATGGCTGTTTCAAAGTCAAGAGTCATGCCCATCGATAAAATGCCCATGTTGATATTATCGTTATTTTTGGCTTTTATGTCAATAAATAATTCCTTCATTTTCATAAAATAAAGACGGTTTGCTTCGGGATTGTCACATATGGGCGCTACCGTCATAAGTCCTCTGATCTTTATGTTCTTCAGGTCAGAGAGCGAATCGACAAAAGAAACGGCGTCGTCCGGTTTTATACCGTATTTTGATTCCTCGTCTCCTATGTTTATCTCGAGGAGGATATCGGTGACAACATTCTTTTTCTTTGATTCGGTGTCGATGACCGTTGCAAGCTTTAAAGAATCGACAGAGTGGATAAGAACAGTTTTGCCTATTAGCTGTTTAACCTTATTTGTCTGAAGATGCCCGATAAAATGCCATTTTATGATGTCTGCTTTTTCGGGAGAATGATTTCTTAAAAAGGAACCAACTTCCGTTTCTTTTTCGAGAAGCTCTTTGACCCAGTTTTCACCGAATTCATACTGGTCGTGCGCTACGGCGGTCTCGACTGCTTCGGCGGGATTAAGCTTGCTGACGGCTATAAGTGTAATATCTTTGGGATCACGACCGGCGCGTTCTGCAGCGGCTTTTATACGTGACCTGATCTCTTTAAGATTTTCTGCTATTTGATTGGTGGATGACATTTTTAATCCTCTTATTAATTAATCATTTACGATTCGTTTATTAAATCATTTTCTTCGCCCTTGGAACCGTCAAGCGCGATGTGATCATATTCTCTTATCCCGTCCGGAGTTGAGGGACTGATGACTATGTAGTCGCTTCCCGTTTCAAGTCTTTCTATTCGAACAAACTGGAAAGAGCCTTTATTGACATTATATACTCCGTCAAGACTGTTGACATTTGAGACCATCATTCTTGTTTCGTTGTCCGGACCCAAAAGGATATCTCCTTCCGTAACGTATAACGGATCTATATATGCGTAGAAGCCGTCGGAATAATACTTTGCGGGATAGACGGGTGAGTAATAAACCTCACCTGTTTTTTGGTCGGCTGTTTCTTTATTTAAGTACATAACGTTACGGGCCGTATCCTCTGTGAACATATCGAGAGGTACAAGGTAATAGTCTTTCTGAACGATGCTCGAGACAGGGATCTTTAACCCTGCGTCCCTGTCATTAATGAATCTAACGGAGAGGAGCCTGTCATCGATGAATTCGGACATATAGGTGTTCAGTTTGATCTCGATGAAATAATCTTCTCCTATCGAATATGGTGTAGTTGTGACGTTTACGGGAGTGGTTTTGTTGCCGATAAACACCATGGCTTCACGGGTGGCCACATTATCAACATAGAAATCTTCGGTTACTTTGCATACTATCGTCCAGTTCTCGTCCTCGCATATCCTATATACGGGATCTGCCGATGAAATGAGACCGGTACTGCGAAGATTTATGATATCCGGAGCATTTTCGAACATATCTGCGGTAACCATGTCTGATGTTATTCCCGTGTATTGGTCGCATTTAAATGATATTACACCCGAATTTGGCGAACGAAATACATGGAATGAGTTTCCGCTCAGACCTTCTGCAACATAATCCTTAAGATTTTCGATCATGTTGTTGCTGACAAAATCATAAATCATAGAACTAAGCTGGTCCTTAAATTCTCCGATGTTTCCGATAATGGTAGAGGAATCGCCTTCAAGATATCTTGCCATTGAAGACTTTATCTCTTTTATTTGTGTTTTGTCGAGCTTGTCCTTTATAAAATTCTTTTTAAGTGCATTATATGTGTTGCTGGATGAATCCACACAGTAGATAATGCTGTCTTTTGCTGTCTTTTTCTTGTTTCTGATAAAATAACTCACATAACCCGAATTTTCTGCGTAAACAAGCTTCTCGTCGCGTATTGCGATTCCTTTGAAGGTTGTGTCGTAGCTGAGCTGCGCGGCTCTTACCTCGTAGATTGAAAGCTTCTCTTTTTCGAACCCGACAAATATCGCAAAAATGAGGTAAATCATTATTGCAAACAAAATAAGCGCACCTAATACCGATGAGCTGAATTTTTTCTTTATTTTCTTTTTTCCGGCGGGCATGCGACGGTTTTCGGATCCTTCAAACCCGGATTCGGCAGGGCGTCCCGAAGGATTACCCTGCCGACCTCTTAAATTAACAACATTATCTTCTCTGTACATTTTATTATAAAGCCACGATTACCATTTTTCTGATCTCTTCGGGCATATCTGCCGCATCTACCGACATGCTTATCACGAAATCAACATCAAATTTACTTGAAATCACATCAAGCTTCTGAATGATGGGTACATAGGAAATGTCTGTATCTTCTATGCAGGATATATTCAAAAAGCAGTCAAGGAAAATTTTCTGAAGATCATGATCCTGAGAGAGCATACCGCAGATAAAACCAAGAAATTCTTCGTGGGATTCAACACAATAATCCTTTACATTGATAAGTCGTACTTTCTTATGGAGATCATACATGTGTTTGGTGTTCTTGTCCAGGTAAACCATAGTTCCTTTAGACTGTGTAACCTCTGTGTTAACCTTGTCGAGAAGGATTTTGGTCTTTCCCTTACCTTTGCCACCGGCAATTATCTGTATCATAATGATCGCCCCTTTCGGTTTTGTGATACTTAAATTATACTATTTCAGGGGCTTTTATTCAAGTCGTGGACTTCAAAATATAATTAAATATTCTGTTCATTGAGGTATATAATTCCTCCTTTGTGGAAGTGCCGAAGATCTCGGTAATAAAGCCCTGTCCGTCAAAATCTTCACTATAGAGCATAAGGCACTTTCCGGCAGCGATCGTATCTCCCGTTTTGCCTCCGTAAACCGTTATCCCGTAAGGCGCGGTATATTTCTCAAGGAAATAAAGATTTGTCGGTTCCATATAAAGGCTTTTTTCTGCTCCGAGCGGGGACTTTATTGTAACCGTATATCCTGCAGACTTGAATATTTCTTTCAGAGCTTCGTATCTGAGACATTCGTTAAAGATAAGATACATATCATAAGCTGTTGTATAATGATTACCGTCGTGAAGACCGTGAGGATTAACAAAGCTTGTATTTATACATCCGAGATCTTTTGCTTCCGCGTTCATCATTTTAACGAAGTTATGTTCCGTTTCACCGATATGTCGTGCAATGGCGATGGCGGCATCATTACCTGAATAAACGAGCAGACAATAAAGAAGATCCCTCATTGTGAGCGTATCGCCTTCATTAAAACCACAAAGCTGCGCACCCTGAACTTTGATCCCGCAATTGTCTTCGTCTATCGTGACAATGTCATCCATATCTGAGTGCTTTATGGCGATAAGAGCGGTCATAAGCTTCGTTGTACTTGCCGGAAAGATTTTTTCATGCATCTGTTTGGAATAAAGGATTTCTGTTCTGTTGATATTGAAAGCGAGCGCACTTGTGTAAGGAGCTTCGTCGTCAAGTGATTCAACTCCCGTGTCATCGGTCGAATAACAGATGCTTTCGTACATAAAGCTTATGTCATCGGGTTCGTCCGCATCGGTGATTTTTTGTGATGACATAGTCGATTCAGGGGTTTCGGAAGGATCCGCAGCAGCAATTTCGGCGGCTTTTTTTTCCTGATATTTTGTAGCAAAAAAAGAGGAAGTATATTCACTTCCTCCCACGGAGCAGCCTGTAAGAAAGACTGCAAAAACAAGAATCAATGATATAATTCTCGCCAATCAAGATCTCCTCTCTCAAGCGCTTTGATAAGCAGCTCGGCGGTCGCAAGGTTTGTCGCGATGGGAATGTTATGCATGTCGCATTGACTGAGTACACTCATCATGTCGGGCAATATTTTATTGTGTTCGAGCGGATCTCGCAGATAGAATACGATATCGATCTCGTTGTGTTCTATGAGCGAACAGAGCTGCTGCTCTCCGCCTAACGGACCTGCAAGGCATTTATGCACCGAAAGCCCCGAGGCCTCACTTATAAGCCTTCCGGTGGTCTGCGTGGCATAAAGCGTATGATTGCGTAAAATGTCGCAGTATGCGATGCAGAGGTTCTGCATCAGTAATTTTTTGGTATCATGAGCTATAAACCCAATATTCATATAGTCCTCCGCAAAGGAACGTTTCAGACTTAAAGCCCTTCAAATTCGTCGGTGATCTTCTCGACCTTTTGAGCCGGCTGTAAGCTGATATTTAGCAGCATCCCAATCATACCCAGATAAACAAGTAACGACGATAGCCCCGAACTCATAAATGGGAGCGGTATTCCCGTATTTGGAAGAAGCGACGTCACAACACCGATATTTATAAATACCTGAAAAGCGATCAATGAACCGATCCCGAGCGCTATCATCCTGCCGAGATAGTCTTTTGCGCGTCTTGCTATCCTGAAGGCCAATATAACAAGAAGGAAGAAAAGTATTATCACTATCAGCGAACCGATAAACCCGAATTCTTCGGCTATTGCGGTAAATATGAAATCACTTTCCTTGACCGGAACGTATCTTGTACCCGTCAGAGCTTTGTCTTCCGCGAGTATCTTACCGTAGAGACCACCCGATTTTATGGCCGCGGCAGCGTTTGCCTGCTGATAAGCCAGCTCCGGATAAAGCTCCGGAAATTTCGAAGCCAGCAACCTCTTTTGCTGGTATTCTTTAAGAAGCGTCTGGAACGGTTGTTGCACGTACCAATACAGCAAACCGAGTGTAGGTATTCCTGTCAGCGCTATGGGCAGTATATACCTGAAAGGAACACCCGAAACGAAGACCATTGCAGCAAAAAGAAGGACTACAACAATGCTTGTTGAAAGATCGGTCTGTGTAAGAATGAGAAACGTGGGTATCATCATGAATACTACCGAAAGAAGAAGTACCCAGATCTTGTTGATCTTTTTCCTGCACAGATCAAAATATTTTGCAAAGAAAATGATAAGCGCGACCTTTACTATATCGGACGGTTGAAATTCAAATCCGTCATTATGTATTCCTGCGGTTGGATCGCCGCCTATCTTTATCCATCTTCTCGCATCATAATGTGCCCAACCGTAGATCAATCCACTGTTACTGAAACGGCATATGAGCAACAGACCGATACCCAGCAGATAAGCAATAACAAAAAGCTTTGCGACCAAGTGATAATCAAGTAAAGCAAAAACGACTATTACCGCGAAGCCGGCGGTATAAGCCAAAACCTGTTTCCCCAAAAAGGATTCGTCTCCGTCGTCAAGAATATACATCATATAAACGCTTATGGCACCTATCAGATAAACAGTAAGCAAAAGCAACCATGACAGACTTTTATAATCATATTCCTTGATCGGGTTTACAAGAGATAATATTAATTTTTTCAACCTCTTCTGATCTCCTTGACGGGGATATTGGCGTAAAGAACCGGAACCAAACCTTCACCGTTCTCGCCCTCCGTCTGCTGAATCTTGATATCAAGTCCCGCAACGTCGATTTCGATGTATTTCGAGATGACGCTGATGATATCGTTTTTAATCTTCTCCATGATCTCGGGCGAGCATCCTGCCCTGTCCGATGCAAGAGCAAGCTGAAGTCTGCCCTTGGCTATGTTACTTGAAGAGACTGTTTTCTTTTTGAATATATCTAAAAATGACATGTTAAAACCCCTCTCTGCGCTGATAGCATGTTATCATTTCTTTCTGCCGAACAATCTTCCGAAGAAACCTTTCTTTGAATTGAGGTCAAGGAAAGGAACATCCTCGCCGGCAAGTCTCTTGCATATGTTCATGTAAGCCTGACCCGCAAGTGTATCGTTTCCGACAAGTGGTTCACCGTTGTTTGTGGAGATAACTATATTTTCGTCATCCGGAACAATACCGATAAGGTCTATGGCAAGAATATCGACAACATCCTGACTCGACATCATGTCACCACGGGCAACCATATCGATTCTGAGCCTGTTGACAATAAGCTGTGTCTTTTTCATTTCGTTGGCTTCGAGAAGACCAACGATACGGTCGGCGTCCCTTACCGCCGAAACCTCGGGCGTCGTTACGACAAGCGCCCTGTCGGCACCTGCAATGGCATTCCTGAAGCCTTGCTCTATACCGGCGGGACAGTCCATGATCACAAAATCAAAATCGTCCTTGAGCTGGTCACAAAGCTGTTTCATTTCATCTGGTGTAACGGCTGTTTTGTCTCTCGTCTGTGCCGAAGGAAGGAGGTAGAGGTTGTTATATCTCTTGTCCTTGATAAGAGCCTGCTTTATACGGCAGTTCCCTTCGATGACATCAACAAGATTGTACACGATCCTGTTCTCGAGACCCATTACCACGTCAAGATTACGCAGTCCGATGTCGGTGTCGATGAGAACGACTTTTTTGTCGAGTTTCGCAAGACCTGTTCCTACATTGGCTGTAGTAGTGGTCTTACCGACTCCGCCTTTACCGGATGTGACAACAATTACTTCTCCCATTTCATTCTTCCTCCGTCTCCGTTAATTTTATCTCGTTGATTATATTTTTCCCCGCAGGTTCGATGTAGATCGTATCGTTTTCAAGAAACGCAATCCTCGGCTGTAATGCCGTCTTGGATTTATCGGGCTTGTCGGGCGCACGGGCTATCGTATCGGCTATCCTGACCTGCATGGGATTCATCTCGAGCGCAAATATGAAAGCGTTTTTGTTACCCAGCGCACCGGCAAACGCCGTTCCTTTAATTGCGCCGAGAACAATGATATTGCCGTTTGAGATGACCGATGCTCCGGGGTTTATATCTCCGAGTATTATAATGCTGTTTTCGGTATCCAGAGACTGTCCGGAACGAAGATTTCCTTTATAAAATCTCGCAAGATAAGGATCCTTCATAAGGTCCCGCGTGACCTTGACTTCGGCGGCCCGATCCATCTCATGCATGCTTTCGTAGTAGGCTGTAACTTCCAGATTACAGTTTTCTGAAATTACATTAAGCAGTTCCGTGCGCTGTTTATCCGTCAGAACCATTCCGTCGAAGGCTATCGCCATTTTGGAATCACCGAGCAGCGAAGCAGATGCCTTAAATTTTGCCGCAAGTGCGGACTTTATTTCATCAAAGGATTTACTGTCATCAAGGATAACGGTTATGCCGTTCGTACTTGCCTTAATCGTAACAGTACTCTCCATTGCATGTTCTCCTTTCCGTCAGTCGGATACGACAATGTTTGTAACGTTCGTTGTGGTAAGATCGCCGCTCAGCAGAGCTTCTTTATTCTCGTCATTGAAGTAGAGACCGTACACTTCCCTGGCGAGCTTTGCCGCATTCGCCGAGGCGTAACCGTTGGGAATAACAACCGTAACGCTTATCTGCGGGTCGTCGTAGGGAGCAAACGAAATGAACAGAGCGTGACTCGGGTGAGTCAGACTGACCTGAGCAGTTCCTGTTTTGCCTGCTACCTCGAATCCGAGATCCCCGTAAAGATTGTTAAGGCTGTTGGCCGATGTGTTAACAACGTTATACATACCTTTCTGAACAGCATTCCATTCCGAATCCGAGTAAATATCAATCTGATTATACACTTCCGCCTGATTATCTTCAATTGTATTTTTTTCTTTGTTTTCTATTCTGTCGACAAGAGAAAGATTGAAAACAGTGCCTTTGTTGGCGACGGCAGTAACATATCTTGATATCTGAACAGGTGCAAACGCATGATAATATCCGATGGATGTTCTTACAGCGTCCGTACTTGAAATCGCAGGAAGGGATTCAGGTACTTCAATGCCCGATTTTGTGGAAAGACCGAACAATGAAGCCGTATTCTGTATCTTTGAAATACCGAGCGAATCGCTGTACATTCCGGTCTGATCGAGCGACATCTCATATCCCACTTCATAAAAGAAATAATTGCATGAATGCTGTATTGCCTGGGTAAGATTGATCGAACCGTGATTATCGGGGTATTTCCAACATTTTGGTGAAGGATCTACAAGCTCGAATATTCCTTTGTCGGTGATCTTTGTCTGCGTGGTGATAATACCTTCTCTGAGCCCGGCAAGTGCCATTAGTGGTTTGAAGGTCGAACCTGTGGCGGTAACCTGCATGGCGGGTCTGTTAAGAAGTGGCGTCGCTTTGTTGTTGATCAGCTTTTGGTAATAGTCCCAGTCAATCTTATTTGCAAGTCTGTTGCTGTCATAGCTCGGATATGTAACGATCGCTATTACGTCTCCCGTATTTACATCGGTAATTACGATCGAACCCGAACACGGTTCAAGTGCAAGCATGCCGGGAGTGATCTCAAGGGTTTCGAGCTTATTAAGCACGAAATTATATGCCGAAATGCTTCCGCTCGAAAGCTTGTTGTAATCATTGGCGTTGTATTCAATGATCCCCTGATCGTAAAGAAGGAGGCAGACGTCCCGACCTGCCAGAGTCAGATTGAATACAAGCATTCTGTAGAGGATTTTGTCAAAATCCTCGTTGTTGTTAAGTATGATGAAAATTTTGTCTAGGATTTTTTGGTATGTTTCTTCATTGGTGTTATAGTCGTCTGCGACGTTTATGGTCGAAAGATCGACCCATTGGCTGTCTATCGTATATCTGATAAAATCGCAGAGCGAAATGCGGTTGTCGATGTATTTGACGTACATAGGATCCTTTTCGCTTATGAGATCCTTTTTTATTATGTTGTTGTTTTTCAGTAGTGAATAAATAAATGAAACATATTCCATCGATTCTTCATCAAGTTCGCTGTTCTTTATCGGATTGTCGTAATCAAGTATTTTGCGGATGAGGTTGAATACTGATGATTTCTTTTGAAGATAGATTCCGTACACCTTTTTTTCGAGAGCAGTGGCTTCGGGGTCTTCAAAATGCTTGAAATCAATGACGGAATTGTCGAAGAAAGCATTATAGACCTCGTAGATCGGGATGGTGATCTGCGAAGCCGACTTACCCTTTCCGCCGTAGCTGAAGGAGTTGACTATCTTTGAACGGAGTATTGCCGCGATATTGTTCTCGAGAATATGATAAAGCGCTATCTGAAGCTCTCTGTCGAGGGTCAGATATATATCTGATCCAGCAACGGGGTTTGTTATTGTTTCTGTTGAAAGGACCTTTCCGCTTCCCGTAAGAGAAAGGTTAACCTTTCCCTTTTGACCGCGAAGCATCTTGTCGAGTTCTTTTTCGATTCCTGTCTTTCCAATCTGGTCGGAAGTGTTATAGATAGGTTCTTCAAGATCTTCCGAATCGTTCAGGTCTTCCATCTCCTCTTCGCTGACATTGCCGGTATAACCGATTATATGTGAGAAGTAGAGCGTATCGTAGTATTTTCGTGTGGAGACCTGTTTGATTTCGACTCCGAGAAGTGAAGCCGAGTTCTCTTCTATTGCGGCAATTGTTTTTTTATCAACATTTGTGCAGACCGTGAACTGCGCGTACTGGGGATTGAGCGTAAAAAGAGCGTATCTGACCGACATTATCTTAAGAGCTTCGGAAATCGTATAATCATCGCTTATACCGAACATACGGCTGGCTTTATCGCCGTTCTTAAGGAAATCAAACACTTCGGCAGCGGTTGCCGCAACCTGTTCGGGAGAAAGATCGGAAACACTCTTTAATCCATAAGCGTTTTTCTTGAAACGAAGAAGAGCCATATCCTTAAGATTAAAGATAAATTCCCCGTTTTGATATTCTATGGCAAAATCAAGCTCCAGGGTTTTGTTATTCTTCTCTATGATCTTGATAAGCTTCGAGATCATTTCGTTCTTTTCCTGGTTGGTCGTGAGAAGCGCGCTGTTACCCATGACAATGTTATAGCTTTCGGTATTGTCTGCCAGGGTGTTGCCGTTTTTGTCGAAAATACGTCCCCTTGTACTATCCGTAAACCTGTATTGATTTGTTTTATATGATGAACCTGTTGTGACTACATTTACGGAACCGTTTGTCTGAGCGCCCGATTCAAGCACCTGAAGATCGTAAACCCTGACGATGAGTATGACAAACAAGACCGTTGCCAGAAGAGTCAGGTAGATAAGTCTTGAGCTGAATATTCTTTTCAGTTTTTCAAGTATGATATCTAACATTTATAATATCTCCTCTTTATAAGGTCATGCGTCCTTATCGAAACGAACCAGAAACAGATTACCGAAATTAATAATCCTGTATAGAATAATACTCACCAGAACTGTGTAAACCACTCTGGGGATCATTATTCTGTACAGATAAAACGAAAGATTGATCTTGCCCTGCAACAGATAAAATACAACGAAGTACATGATATTGTACAAAAATTCGCCGACCGCAGTAAGAAGTAACGGCGTCATGTGATCTTCTTCGTCGTATATCTTGTTTGAGAAACCCGCAAGATTTCCGACTATCACGTAAAACAACGGGAAAACACCCATAACTGTGCTGTAACAGCAATCAATATAAAAGCCGCAAAGCAGTCCCGTCAGTATCGCTTTCGTACGTCCGCGCATGAAACCGACCGATACGACAAGTATCATCAGCAGGTCGGGAACAACGCCGGCAAGGGAAAACGATGAAAAAAGACCCGTCTGAAGCACGTACAGTATAAAAGATCCGAGTATTAATACAATGGTTCTAATTATCACTCTTAAAAACCTCGCTGATGCCGTCGTATTGTTCGCGCAATTGCGTGATTATGAGGACGGCGTCTATATGTTCAAAGTCAACTACCGGAGTGAGCCTGCATTGCTGAGTCAATTTTGTAGGATCGACACCGATGTCGCTCACATATCCGATCAGGATTCCGGGCAGGTATTTGTCGCTTATATACGATGTGACAACCTCGTAATTATCATAAATCTGGGCGTTCAGACTTATCTGTGAAACGTTTATGTACCCTTTGTCAATAAGTTCAAGATCACCTGTTACTATGCATGTGTCGGAAGTTTTTAGGAACATTCCGGAAACTTTGCTCGAATCATCGATTATGGTACGTACACGCGCCCAATTACTGCCTGTTTGTGTAACTATACCAACAAGTCCGTTCCCGGCAAGGACATTCATGTCTTTCAATATGCCGTCGTCTTCACCCTTGTCGATGATAAATTCACCGCTGTAGCTGTTGGGATCCTTACTGATTACTTTGGCGGCAACCTTTTTGTACTGATCGTATAATCCGTCAAGCTCGTAAAGTTCCCTGTAATTTGAAAGCTCGTATTTTTCCTGGTTTAAAATCTGATTGGTGTTTTTAAGATCGTCTATCTGTTCACGCAGTTTTTTGTTCTCTTCTATCAAAGCATCCATATCGGAGAAATGATCGAGTGTGTCCTCGAAATAATCACCGAGGTCGTTGATGCCTTTTTGCATGGGCGCCACAACAGAACCTATGACATTCTTGACGGAGGAAAAGGTGTCCGAAAATTTGTAGGAAACAACTATTAGAATTACACAAAAGACTGTAATACCCCAAAATACGATTTTGGGGTTTACAACAATCTTCTTTCTGACTTTATTCTTGATCTTAGGCTTCATGATCAATCCTTATAATTCATCTGTTTTAATACGTGTGACAGGCTTTCGAACTCGGGGTTATCGATGATCCTGCCTATACCGAGCGCTACGGAATTTGCGGGATCTTTGCAAATGTTGATGGGTAACTCGGTTTCCGTGCCAAGCAATGTCGAAAGATCCGCAATACCGGCCGAACCGCCTGTAACATAAATGCCGGAATCAATTATATCGGATGCGATTTCCGGAGGAGTGTGTTCAAGTATTATCTTTACGTTGTCAACGATGTTTTGCAAATGTTCCCTGATTGCCGAATAGACAAATGCGCTGTCAATTTCTTTTTCGACGGGAAGACCGCTCACAACATCACGACCGTACACTTTGATCGCTTTAACCATCTCTTCGTCGGGAAGTACGGCAGTGGCAAGATTGATCTTTATTATCTCTGCTGTTTTGTTGCCGATGATGAGATTATAATTCTTTTTGACTGCCGAAATGATATCGTCATCAAATTTGTTCCCTCCGATCGGTATCAGACGGCTCAGCACTATACCTCCGAGGGAAAGGACGGAGATTTCGGTGGTATCGGCGCCTATATCGACTACCATGACACCGATGGCATCCGTTACATTGAGTCCGACACCGAGTGCATCGGCAATCGGTCTTTCAACTATCTTGACCTTATGAGGTTTTACGTTTGTGCTTGCAACGAGATCGATAAATGCTTTTTTTTCAACTTCGGTAATATCATTCGGCGCGGTAACGATAAAATCACTGCCGTTTAATTTGCCGTGCTTTGCCGAAAGCTCTTCGAACACTATATTGAGCATCGCCTGCATGTGCTTAATGTCGGCGATCACACCGTATTTTACAGGATAAGTTACCTCGATATTGGAAGGCGCTTTTCCGAACATTTCAAAAGCCTCGTCGCCAACAGCAATGATCCTGTTTCCGTCGGCAATTGCGATTATGTTCTTTGCGTCATAAACAACGCCCTCATTTTTCTTATAGATCTTGAGCACTCTTGTTCCAAGATCAAGCCCATAGGTTTTTGACATATCTCCTCCTGTAAAGAAATACTTATTTGCTTACGTTCGCAACCGAACCTAAAGTATTATACTATATTCATAAAAAAAACGAAACTCTTTGAAAGTGTTTTTAATAACTTGATTTGACCGGTTACGGTTAATCGGATCCGTTAAATGTCCGGATCATAAAGCAGATCATATCTTCTTCGTCGGCGAAATCACGTCTGTCGATATATGTGATTTCTTTTTCTCGTTTCCACCAGGTGAATTGTTTTCTGGCAAAGTGACGTGTGTCTCTTTTTATGAGCCTTACCGCCTCGTCAAAAGTGATAAGTCCGTTGAGGCAGTCATTGATTTCCTTATATGACAGTCCGAGCATTGAGATGTTTTTTTCTGTAAGTCCGGCGGCGCGAAGTGCTTTAACTTCCTCTGTAAGACCATCTTCCATCATTTTGTCGACACGTTTGTTTATTCTGTCGTATATCGCTTCCCGGTCATCTGTGATCACGAAATATTTGAAATCATAAGGTGATTCCTTTGTTCGTTCTTCAATGTTATGCTCGGAAATTTTTCGCCCTGTTATCTCATAATATTCAATGGCATGAAGCACTTTCTTTTTGTTGTTCATATGAATTACGGCAGCGGATTCCGGATCGATCATTTGTAGGTATGCATGCATCTTCGCGGCATCTGCGCCGTCAAAGCGTGCAATGATATCTTTCCTGACATTTTCTGATGTATCGTCATCATATTCCGTAAAATCCACATCATAAAGAAGAGCTTGTATGTAAAATCCGGTCCCTCCCACAACTATCGGAAGCTTGCCGCGCGAGGAAATTTCATAGACGGCTTTCGTTGCAAGTTCTTTGAATTTTATAACGCTGAAATCCTCCGCAGGATCACATATATCGATAAGATGGTGCGGAATGCCGCACATTTCTTCTTTGGATATTTTGGCAGTCCCTATGTTCATTCCTTTATAGACCTGCATGGAATCGGCAGAGATTATTTCACCGTTGAGCCTTTGGGCAATTCGTATGGAAGCAGATGTTTTACCTACAGCTGTGGGTCCTGCTATTATCATCAATCTGATTTTTCCGCTATTCATGTTTTGTCCTTATCTTTCTTGAGATACGATAAGATCTTTGTGCGAATGCATGTTTTTCAAACGATCCTTTTAAACATTTTTTCCATTTCGCTTTTTGTTATACTGATGAATATGGGGCGTCCGTGAGGACAATTAAACGGATCCTTTGCTCTTAAAAGCTCCTCAATGAGCTCTTTGGCTTCCGCCTTTGAAATACACGAATTTCCCTTTATAGCCGCTTTACATGCGCGTGTGGCCAGCTTTTCGCGAAGTGACAAAGTCTTCTCTTTGTCAAATGTTTTGTCAACCATGTCGTTAAGGAATTCGAGGAAAAGATCTTTGGGGTCAACGCCATGATCCTGCATCGGAACTGCAGTCAGAATGTATTCCCTGCCTCCGTAGTTTTCAATCTCGAATCCAAGCTGACTGAATGTGCTCATATTGTTTTCCAGACATTCCGCTTCTTTTGCGTTGAGAGAAACACAAACTCCGGGCATGAGGATCTGTGGAGTGCAAAGTTCTTCGGAAGCCATTCCCATAAATTTTTCATATAGTATCTTTTCGTGAGCGGCATGCTGGTCAATGAAGAAAACTTCGTCTCCGTGAGAAATGAGCCAGTATGTTTCGAAAACCTGTCCGATGATCGTGTATTCCCGGTTAAGGTTGTCCTTAAAACTTTCTTTGGTTTCTTCCTTTACATCGCCCGTTTCCGCGTCAAGACTGAATTGAGGCGCGTTTTTGTAAAGCGTATTTCCGTTAGGATCCGAAGAAGCGTACTTGTTGTCGAGAAAGAATCCTTTTTCTTCAATGTTCAATTGTTTTATTCCGCTCTCTGATGCGCTGTTGTTCGGTTGATTTTTGGGATTTTCCGTATTGGCGTCATTCGGCCGATCATCAAGATCATATTCTTTTTCACAAATGATTTTTGATACGTATTCGTCGTCTTCAAAGCCGAGCGCTTTATCGATTTCATTTATCGTCGAATCCGGAGTTTTTTTGTTGTCTGCGGTTGTATGTACTTGGTTTGATGTAAGGGGGGCATCGGCAGAATGTAAACCATTGTTTGTTAGGGTTGGGGGATATGCGCTTTTGAACGGCTTATAAGAGGACTCTTCAAGAGCCTTCGGAACCGTTGTCGTATTCTCCAGTGAACTTTTTACGGCATGATATACAACATCATAAACATCGACCGAATCTTTAAAGCGGACTTCGAGCTTGGCGGGGTGAACATTTATATCGACAAGCTCATTGTCGACCTTCAGGAACAGAACGGTAAAAGGATATTTATGCTGCATGAGGAACGGCGCATATGCATCTTCAATGGCTTTTGTAACAGTTTTATTTCTGATGTACCTGCCGTTAACATAATAGAATTCATCGGATCTGTTTGCGCGCGCAACAATGGGCTTAGCGATAAACCCGCTTACACGCAGCGGTCCTTCTCCGCTTTCGACCGGAACAAGGTTTTCGCTCATCTCACGTCCGTACATCGAATAAATAATATCCTTAATGTGCCCGTTTCCGTTTGAAAAGAAAACGGAACGACCGTTGCTTATGAGCCTGAAAGATATTCCGGGATTTGCGATAGCTGTTTTTTCGATAACATCGCTGCAATATGCTGTTTCGGTTGCGGCAGATTTGAGGAATTTTCTTCTTGCGGGAATCTTTAAGAATAAATCTTTGACAATGATCGTTGTTCCGTCGGGAGCTCCGACATCGTTAACTTCGTCGGATTTCCCCGGTTCGTAATGAGCACCGAGTAGCGAATTTTTTTCTTTTGTAATGATCGATGTTTCGGAAACGCTTGCTATGCTTGCAAGAGCTTCTCCCCTGAAGCCCAACGTACTTATCCTGAAGAGGTCTGAAGCATTTTTCAATTTGCTCGTCGCATGAGGGAGAAAAGCTTTTTTCAGTTCGCTTTTTTCAATCCCGCAGCCATTGTCGGTAATCCTTATCAGATCGCTCCCTCCGTTTTTTATTTCAACTGTAACAGAACTAGAAGAAGCGTCGATAGCGTTCTCAACAAGCTCTTTAACAACGGACGACGGTCTTTCGATCACTTCTCCCGCAGCTATTCTGTTGATTGTTTCCGTATCAAGTATGTTGATCATTCCGATTCCTTTCAGTCGATATCTTGTTTGAAACGACTAAGAATGTTCATGCAGTCAAGTGGTGTGAGGGCGGTGATATCGAGCTGCCTGATCTCACTGAGGACTGCATTTTCTTTTTCCGATAATGACGGTTCACTGTTATCGGAAGCTTCGTTACTGATTGCATCAAACAGGTTAAACTGTCCTTCATCCGGCGAAGAATTACCGCGCCGTCGTTTGGGAGCAAGATCATTTTCTATCCTGTCTGTGATGGCATCGCTTGCAAGCAGTTTAGTGATCTCTTTTGCTCTTTTGATGATCGATCGCGGAAGTCCCGCAAGCTTTGCAACCTCGATTCCATAACTTCTGTTTGCACCGCCTCTGATGATCTTACGAAGAAAAACAATGTCTTCTCCGTCTTCTTTTACCGCAACGCAGTAATTTATCACGCCTTCGAGACGTCCCTCGAGCTCATTGAGCTCATGATAATGCGTTGCAAACATTGTCTTTGCTCCGATCAGTTTTTTACTGCATATATGTTCAAGCACAGCCCAAGCAATGGCCAGTCCGTCAAATGTGCTTGTTCCTCTCCCTATTTCGTCGAGTATGATAAGGCTTTTGGCAGTAGCGTTTCGGACAATGACAGATACTTCGTTCATCTCCACCATAAAAGTACTCTGACCCGAAGAAAGGTCATCAGATGCTCCGACACGGGTAAATATTCTGTCGACAATACCTATATGTGCTTTTTGAGCGGGAACAAAGAATCCGCACTGTGCCATCAGTACAATGAGTGCAGTCTGACGCATGTATGTTGATTTTCCCGCCATGTTTGGTCCTGTGATAAGCAGTACCCGGCTTGCATTTTCATTGAGCAGACAGTCGTTATCGACAAATTTTTCCCGACCGATTATCTGCTCGATAACAGGGTGACGTCCTTCGATGATATCAATCACGCTTCCGTCATCGACTGCGGGTCTTACATATCCGTTCCTTTCGGCAACGAGAGCAATACTGCACATTGCGTCTATTAGTGCAATGCTGTGTGCAGTCTGCAGAATCCTTGATATGTTATTTGATATGATTTCCCGGATTTCGGTGAAAATATCATATTCGAGCTTAAACAGTCTGTCTTCCGCGTGCAGGATTTTGTCCTCAAGGTTTTTAAGCTCTTCATTTGTATATCTTTCGGCTCCGGTAAGGGTCTGCTTTCTGACCCAGCTTTTGGGAACCATTTCTTTAAACGAATTGGTAACTTCAAAATAATAACCGAAGACCTTGTTGAATTTTATCCTGAGGTTTCTGATACCTGTCGCTTCACGTTCTTTTGACTCAAGCTCAAGAACCCAGTTTTTGCCTTCGGTTTTTGCATTCCTCAGGGAATCAACTTCGGAATTAAAACCGGGCTTAATGATACCTCCTTCTTTTATCGTCAACGGAGCATCTTCACTTATGGCATTATCTGTAAGCTCAAAAAGGTCGTAAAGAGTGTCAAACGATTCGTAAATGTCCTTCAGAATATTGCTGTTAAAAGCTTTTAAAAGCTCTTTAACGGCCGGCAATGTATAAAGCGAGGAACCGAATGCCTTAAGGTCTCTGGGGGATGCGCTGCGGTAGCTTATGCGTCCGGAAAGGCGTTCCAGGTCATAAACCGATCCGAGATATTCTCGTATTTCTTCTCTGTCGATCATATTGTTCTTGAGCTCTTCCACACAGTCGAGTCTTTGATTGATCTCGTTGGGATCGAGAAGCGGTTGTTCAATAAAATTTCTGAGTAAACGTCCTCCCATTGCTGTACGAGATTTGTCGATCACCCAGAGAAGCGATCCTTTTTTTCCTTTGTCTCTCATCGTCTCGATAAGTTCAAGATTTCTGCGTGTCGAATTGTCGATTATCATATATCGGCTTCGACTGTATGTTGAAATCTTAGTAAGGTTTGAAAGATCGTTTTTTTGAGTTTTTTTCAAATAAGCGAACAGGCACGCAGCTGCAGTCGTACCGGAGGGATAATCTGCGCGCATTGCTTCGACTTCTTCTTTTCCCCCGAAGTGTTCATAAAGATCATCCGGACTGATGCTTTCGTCTTTATCATCAATTACTGTCGGACGAAGATTGCCCGAAGGGTCTATGTCGTCGAGCGAAAGATCGTTTGTAAGAATATCTTTGTTACATAAAATTTCACGAGGACTGTATTTCGCTGCTTCGTCATGCGCTTCGGATGCGGTACCGCATTGCGTAACAAAAAATTCACCGGTGGATATATCGGCAGCGGCAATTCCAAAAGCGCTTTTATCGTAAATAACGCAGATCAGAAACGAATTTGATTTATCGTCAAGAGCTTCGGCAGACATGTTGGTGCCGGGGGTCACGATTCTGATTACTTCTCTTCTGACAAGTCCTTTGGCAAGAGCAGGGTCCTCTACCTGTTCACAGATAGCGACCCTGTAGTTTTTTCCGACAAGTCGGGAAAGAAAAGATTCGTAGGAGTGGTAAGGAATTCCGCACATAGCGGCGCGTTTATCCAGACCGCAGTTTTTTCCCGTAAGGGCAAGCTCGAGTTCGCCGGAAACATTTACCGCATCTTCAAAGAACATCTCATAAAAATCACCGAGCCTGTAAAAAAGGATACAATCATGGTATTCATCTTTTATGGATTTATACTGTTCCATCAGAGGAGACAACTGCTTGTCTCTGATATCATCCAGTCGTGTATAGAACTCTTCCATGGGTTAATATACCTTCCATTCGTTGGTGCTCAGATAATTCTGAGCCATTTGTGTTGCGCTTTCGATTATTTCATCAGGATACCCGAGGATTGAAAGCAGCTTAATGGCATTTCGAGTAACCGCACGACCGTCACGAAGCGTATAATCAAAAATCACCTCGTTTTCACTTACTTGTTCTTCAAAGTGGTAGTTTTTGTAGTAATTCTCAAGAATGAACGTTAAT
The DNA here is from genome assembly GCA_016281275.1 of Lachnospiraceae bacterium. GTDB lineage: Bacteria > Bacillota > Clostridia > Lachnospirales > Lachnospiraceae > RUG11977. The sequence goes on from JAEEIH010000191.1 coordinate 29,118, forward strand.
TCAATATCATGCGTGGCAGCGAAGCAAAGTGATTTTGATGTGGCAAGAGACAAAAGAATCCTTGATGAAGCTGCGATTCTTTCGAGCGTATTTGTACCCTTTAAAACTTCGTCTATGAAAACAAGGAGTGGAACCTCTTCGTTCATTCTTTCTATAATTCTTTTGAGAGATCTGATCTCAACTATATAATAACTCTGACCGCCGATAATATCGTCCTTAAGCGCCATGGATGACATGACGTTAAAGAAAGTAGTCTCAAAGCTTTTAGCAAGAGCCGTATATACAGTTTGTGAAAGGATCTGATTTATGGCTACCGTTTTTAGAAAAGTTGACTTGCCCGATGCGTTGGAACCGGTAAGCAGAACACTCATATCTGTGGAAAAAGAAGAAGGTATGGGTTCTTCAATAAGCGGATGATACATTCCGTCCGCCGATATTTTCTTTTCGGATTTAAACACAGGCTCGCAGTTACGGCCCATAAGCTCTCTGAATGAAGCAACGGCGATCATGCTGTCAAGCAGACCGACTGTTTCAAAAATCTCAAAAAAGTATTTCTCTTTGTTAAGAAACGTTTTGTACATGAGATTGAATTTGATCAGATCGAGATGAAAAATCATGCGTAAATAATCAAGCATTATCTGAGCCAGATCCGAAGAATTCGTTGAAGACGACGAAACAAGCCATGCTCCGTGACGCATGCCGCTGAATTGCTTGATACATTCCTTTAATCTGTCGATATAAGGCTTGATATCTTCGTTTTTAACACCGTTCGTCATTGCTTTTGCGGAATCGAGCGACCTCACTATGAAACCGATGATAACAAAGAAATTCTCAACCTTGGTCTTGTATTTGAAATATGTGATGATATTTATGAACAGCATCAGAATCGTGGCTATGATACCGAAAGGCGGGTTTATAAAGATATATGCGACAGCAAGCGCAAATAGAAAATCAAGGAAAAAATGGATGCCTGCGCCTTCAAGAACGGCGTTTTTAAGACTGCCCATATATTCGAACACGGAAATCTTTTTCATGATACCCATGCTTGCAAAGCGCATGGACAATTCATTACGAAGCTGTTTATCTCCCGCGAATATGTTTATGAGCTTACCTCGTTCCTTTAATTTATCCTGTGAAATTTCGGGTCTGCGAAGAAGCGCATAAAGATATTCCTCGCCATATGCACTGTTACAGGAATTCATCAGTTTATAGACATTGTCCATATTGAGGTCGTTCCATGTGATATCGTCGATATCATACAGAGTGGAATGCTCTTTGTAATAATACTTGAGCGATTCCGCTTTCTCTGAATTCATGTTTTTGTCCGGTATTTTGCCGTACGCATAATCAGCTCTTGCAAGGAGCTTTTTTAACATATTCTTTTTGTCGTAAATTCCTTTTATAAAAAGAATGATAACGACTGCGAGCACAATGAGTGCCACTTCCATGGTCGTATCCTCCAGGTATGAAAGCTTTTTTATCACCGCGCGAATGCGTTGGGTAAATTTGCGGTTTTATATAATAAACATGTCTTTTGTATATATAAAAACCTGCACATAATAATAAAAGTTTAATGGAAAAATGTCAACAAACAAGCTTTGACACAAAAAAGGGACAGATATCTTCCGATTCCGTCCCGAAGAAAAAAATAAAAAATCGATAAAAATACAGCGCTTCAATCAATCAAGAAAATTCTTGATCATTGTAACCTTCATGCAGTCAATATCGGATATGACAACGCCACCCGCATTACTGCTCTCGTGGATAATCTTACCACCGCCGAGATAGATTGCCACATGACTTACACGACCGCTCTTGAGGCTGTAATAAACAAGATCACCGGGCTTAGCGTCTTCGTACTTAACTTTACGACCCGACAAAGAAGCTGCCTGAGAACTGGAAGAACGACCTGCTGTGCTTTCAAGATCAAATCCGCATTTGGAGAAAACTGCGCAACAGAAGCCGGAGCAATCAGCACCCTTTGTAAGGCTCTTGCCGCTCCAAACATATTTGAGACCGAGATGTTTTTTGGCCTCGGTGATGATAGACGCTCTCAAAGCCGTAACATTCTTAACACCGATATCTCCGACTACGTCTTCAACGGTACATCCGTAAACAAGATTCCTGCCGACTGTGACATATTTTTTAAGTATATAGCAAGGGGAGTCGTTATAAATAACGGTAACCCATTCCGATTTGTCATCACCGAGAACGATCTGGTTTGTCTTGCTGACATTAACAGACATACCCTTGTACAGAGTGTCAACAATATTATCCTTGGAATTCATGGAAGGAGTACATCTGAGATTGACTGCTCCGGAATTGACTGTCGCCTGTATCGGTGCGATTTCATCAATCTTGGCTTTGGCAGCGATACCTCTGTAGAGATATTCCGTAGCAACATAACCCTCCACATCGCCCGAGGTGATCTTTACAAAGCCGTACTGGGGATCGGAAACAACATAACAGATGCCGTTCTTGGGAAGATAACCGATTATTTCCGAATCCGTCGTGGCATCCTTACGAATGTTAAGAAATGAATCGACTTTAGCAAATGCTGCATTATCGGGAAGCGAAAGATCGTTGGAAAGAAGTGTTGATACAAATGCGTCCTCATCCTCAATGATGATTTCGTCGGCGTTTTTGTAGAAGTTATCGATAACGTAAGATGCTCCGCAAAGAGATGTCTCTCCTTTGATCACATCAGCACGCACAACAGTAACGCCCATGAAAAGAATCATGGCGCCCGTTGCTATTAAAAGATATGCAATCTTTTTACATACTGATTTGAACATCTTTCAACCTCGCATTTCAAACAACACAATTGTTACGAAAATGTTACGATAGCAAGTCAGATTATATACCCGATTTCATTATATGTCAACAAAATCTTAAAGAAATCCTTATAGAATCAGTATTCTTCAAAATTCTCATTCGCATTTTGTGATTATTGAAGTTATGGAACTTCACCATTCAACATTATCATGTTCTTTTGTTTTATCTCGCATGAACAAATCTGAAACCGCCTGAAGTGCAGGTTTTTTGTCGAAAAGAATGTAATTGACCTGCTCAATGATGGGCATTTCCACTTCGTATTTTTTCGCCAGACCCAGCGCTGCTTTGGCACAGAATACACCCTCGACTACCTGCTTTACTTCTTTCATGGCTTCATCGGCCGACATTCCTTTTCCGATTAGGTAACCCGCATTCCAGTTACGGCTGTGATGCGATGTTGCCGTAACAAAAAGATCTCCGATTCCGGAAAGGCCGCAAAGAGTTTCGAGCCTGCATCCCATTTTTGTTCCGAGTCTGCTGATTTCGGCAATGCCCCGCGTCATAAGTGCTGCTTTTGTATTGTCTCCGAAACCCAGTCCGTCGGAAATACCTGCGGCAAGGGCTATTACGTTTTTTATGGAACCTCCCAGACCAACACCGATGATATCGTTGCTGGTGTAAACTCTGAAACGATCTGTCATGAAAACATCCTGAATGAATGTCGCAGTTTCACGTGTCCTTGAAGCTACCACCACCGTTGTGGGAATCAGTCTTGATACCTCCTCGGCATGACTCGGACCCGAAAGCACACTGTTATCGGCCTGGGGGATTTCATCGTCGATCACTTCAAGAAGCGTTTTCAGTGTAGATTCTTCTATACCTTTAGCAACGTTTACTGTTTTTGCTCCGGATTTAATATACGGGCTTGCTTTCTTTGCGACACGACGAACAAACGGTGAAGCAACGGCAAAAACGACAAGAGAAGGATCGTTTTTGGTGAGAGCTTCTTCCAAATCGTTCGTTAGTCTGACAGAATCGGGAAGCACTGCTCCCGGCAAGTTTTTTATCTCCTTGCGGTTTTTCATAAGATCTTGTATTTCGGTTGTCTCATCCGTAGACCAGAGACAAACATCCAAATCCTTGCCTGCAAGCAGGATCGATAGAGCGATGCCCCATGTACCCGCGCCAAGAACTGATATAGTCATTTTTTCTACCTCGCAATATGTTTAGTGATATTATGTGCCATTAAAGCTTAAATTTTTATTCGGCTTTGTTTTCAGACCCGTTATTAATTTTTACTCTCTGTCCTATTTTGTTTTCTTCGCCTTTGATAAGACGTTTTATATTTTTTCTGTGCATGATGAATGCCGAAACCGTATAAAGACAAGATACTGCGATAAGCCACGGATAATATGCGTCATCACTGAGCCTTACTATAACCCATGCGGGAATTATAAGCGAAAGGATGAGCGAACCTATCGAAACATATTTTGTGATAAGAACTATTGCTCCGAACACAACGATGCCTACAGGAATGATCAGAAAATCGAGACCTGAGCAAACGCCTGCCGTGACAGCGATGCCTTTCCCACCCTTAAATTTGAGCCAAACCGGAAAGTTATGTCCGAGTACACACGCAAATCCGTAGATAAGAATCGTCAGATGCATGTATGGCTTGTCGTCGAAGATACAAAATCTCATGATCAATATCGGAATAAGTGCTTTTAAATAATCTCCGAGAAATGTAATTATTCCGCCGACTCTTCCGACCGTACGGAAAGCGTTTGTTGTTCCCGAATTGCCGCTTCCGTAATTTCTTATATCGATATGATTGAACTTTCCGACAATATAGCCGAAAGGGATTGACCCGAAAAGATATCCCGCAACAATTAAGCATATCACGAGCCATGCATTCATTTTATGTGCCTCCGGAAGAAATATATAAATCCTTTTATGTTTGATCTTTTTCGCTTCGCTCTCTGATGAGAAGTTTTATCGATGTTCCGTTGAAACCGAACGTTTCACGAATCTTATTTTCAATATATCGCTGATACGAAAAATGGAAAAGATCTTTATCGTTAACGAAACAAACAAATGTGGGCGGTTTGACGGACACTTGCGTAACGTAAAAAATCTTGAGCCTCTTTCCTTTGTCCGACGGAGGCTGTTGAAGAACGGTTGCTTCTGTTATTATCTCGTTCAATACACCGGTTTTGATCCTCAGATTCTGACTCTGTATCACTTCTTCGATCGAATCAAAAATCTTGCCGATCCTTTGCCCGGTCAGCGCCGAGATAAAGATCACTTCCGCATAAGGGATGAAAGAAAGTGTTCTGAAGATCTCATCACGGTATTTGTAGATCGTTTTATCATCCTTTTCAATGGCATCCCATTTGTTCACGGCTATGATTATTCCGCGACCGCGTTCGTGTGCGATGCCGGCAATCTTCGCATCCTGCTCACTGACTCCTTCTGAAGCATCGATCATCAGAATGACTATATCGGCTTTTTCTACCGCCGAAACGGTTCTGATGACCATGAACCTTTCGAGTTCTTCTTTAACTTTGTTTTTTCGTCTTAAACCCGCGGTGTCAACAAAAATATATTCTTTTCCGTCATATTTTACGAGTGTGTCGATCGCATCTCTTGTTGTTCCGGCTATATCCGACACGATACATCTGTTTTCGCCGAGAAGCTTGTTGATGAGTGACGATTTACCTACATTGGGCTTTCCGACGATTGCGATTCGCGGACGCTCTTCTTTTTCCGATTCTTCGGTGTCGTGAGGAAACAGCTCCGTAACGGCATCGAGAAGTTCTCCGAATCCTGTTTTTCCTGTCGATGAAATAGGATAAGGCTCACCCAGACCAAGATTGTAGAATTCGTAGACATCCGCCTCGAGCTTCTTGAAATCATCAACTTTATTGACGCAGAGAACAAGGGGCTTACCGCTTCTTCTGAGTATATCGGCCACCTGACCGTCACGGTCGGTCAGACCGTCTCTTATATCGACCATGAATATGATGACATCGGCGGTATCAATCGCAATCTGAGCCTGCTCACGCATGGATTTTAATATAATATCACTGCTTTCGGGCTCAATTCCTCCCGTGTCGATTATGGTGAAAGCTTTTCCCAGCCACTCGGCATCTCCGTAAATCCTGTCACGCGTAACACCGGGATAATCCTTTACTATAGAGATCTGTTCTCCGCATAATGCATTAAAAAAGCTTGACTTACCAACGTTAGGCCTGCCGACTATCGCCACTATCGGCTTGCTCATAAGGCACCTCTCTCTCATGTACCGGAACGTAATCGCTGCACAGTACGTTAATTAACGAAATACCGTTAGATTTTACTATACGTATATTTTTTTGTAAAGCGCTTTCGATGTCGTGTATTCTTAGATCATCGAGAAAGACATCCTCTCCGGCTCTGAGCATGCAGGTGGGGATAACAAGATAATCTCCGATTTCCCTGTTTTTAAGCTGCGCTATAATATCCTGTCCGGTGATAAGACCTGCTACGGTGATCTTTTCACCGAAGAAATCGTTTCTGATACCGATGACTTCTGTTTGACAGAAAGGATATTCATTTGATACCCGTTCGAGAAGGCTTTTAAGTATGTTTTCTATTGCTTTTCCGGTTACAAAAGTGAATTTACATTTCATCAGCCTGTCTGTTGATTGTGGATTGCTTTTGAAATCGGCCAGAGCTTCGTCAAATTCGTCGATAAGCGATCTCGTCATTCCGACACCGTTTTCTATTTGCGGAAAACCCTCGTATTCTTCGGCGGGAGGTATCGGTGTGCCCGAATTCAGATAGAATTCGTCTGAAGCGTATATAAGGCTTGTTCCGAACTTCTCCCGATAATACTTCCGGTAAGGTTCAATCTGTTTGATGACCATTCCGCATTCTTCTGCTGTAAATGTTTCAAGAGGCGCAAGCCCTTCTCTGAATTTTGTCGTACCGACAGGAACTATTGAAAGGCTCTTAAGTCCGGGCAGATATTCCTCGAGATGAGTCAATGTGTAATCAAGCTCTTTCCCGTCGTTATATCCTTTACAGAGAACTATCTGACCGTTTATCTCTATTCCGGCATCGACAAATGTTTTTATATGTCTTAAAGCTTCTCCGGCGCGCTTGTTTTGAAGCATTTTCACACGCAGCTCTTTATTAAGAGTGTGGATTGATATATTTATGGGAGACAGCTTATAAAAGCAAATCCTCTCCACATCCTTGTCCGTCATGTTGGTGAGCGTTATATAATTGCCTTGCAGGAACGAAAGTCTGGCGTCATCGTCTTTGAAATACAAGGTTTTTCGCATTCCGGGAGGCATCTGGTCTATGAAACAGAAAATGCATTTATTTGAACAATGGTGATAATCGGACATAAGACCGCCCTCAAATACAAGACCAAGTTCTTCACCGTAATCCTTTTCTATATCGTAGTCCCATTCTTCGCCTGCTTTGTCGATGACGGTTAAAACAATATCTTCGTCCTGTGACAGATATCTGTAATCAAAAACATCTTCTATTATCGTGTCGTTTATGGCCAGCAGCTTTGAACCGGGTTCAATACCGAGCTCCTCGGCAATCGAACCGTGCTCTACGGCAGTAATGAGATGTCCTTTTTCCTTCATTTGCAAAAACCTCTTTCCGTGTGCTTCTCAAATGTAATCAAAAGCGTTTTTGATCACTTTGATTTCTTCTCCGAGTATTGCCACAACATCAAATCTTACGGGAGTTGTTTCGGCATAGCCGTTTTTGGTCAGATAATAAACAGCACATTTGCATATCCTTTTGATTTTCCTTAAATCGACGGCCTCAAGGGGATCGCCTTCGGATTCATCAAACCGGTATTTTACTTCAATAAAACAAAGATATCCCTCGTTACGGGCGATTATATCGATTTCGCCGCCCTTACAATAAAAGTTTTTTTCAATGATTTTGTAACCGAGCATTGAGAGTTTTTTGGCAGCTTTTTCTTCGTATTCGGTTCCGACAGCTCTTTTGTTCAATCAATAATTCCTTTCGGTGAGAATAATGCCTTTAAACGGGAAAGTCATATGAAAATATCGTATTGCGATTGGCGCATTGTATTACTGATGACTAAAACTGACTATTTTAGTTTCTCTCTTACTGCATCAACCTTGTCGACATACATAAGGACCTGAATAACGGCTTCGTAAAGTTCGGGAGGAATATATTCATCGAAATCAAGCTTTGAAAGCGTATCGGCAAGCTTTGCGTCATAATGGATCGGTATGTTGTTTTCTTTTGCTTCACTGATGATCTTTTCGGCAATGTGCCCCTTACCTGTGGCAAGTATCTTCGGTGCTTCGTCACCTTTTTCGAATCCGAGAGCCACGGCGGTTTTTTGTTTTTTTTCGATCATTATTCCTCCTTCGGATGGAATTCCGCATGGGCATACAAAAAGCGTTTTGTCACGTTTTAATCAGATTACCGACAAAAGAGAGTCTGTGAATCGGAGTAAGACCTTTTTCTCTGATCGCATCGATATGCTGTTGCGTTCCGTAGCCTTTGTTTTGAGAGAAACCGTATCCCGGGAATTCTTTCTCGTATTCATCCATGATACGGTCTCTGGTGACTTTTGCCATTATGCTGGCGGCGGCGATTGAAACACTCTGCGCGTCACCGTGAGTGATCGATACCTGCTTTATATCAACGCCGGGTATTCGGACATAATCGTTAAGCAAAATATCGGGTCTTTTGCCGAGTCCTTCGATAGCTTTCTTCATAGCTTCGTAGGTGGCATTCAGGATGTTGATCTCGTCGATCCTTTTGTTGTCTGAGAGACCTACCGAGCAGGCGAGAGAAAGTTCTTTGATCTTGTCGAAGAGTTCGTCTCTCTTTTTTGCGGAAAGTTTTTTTGAGTCGTTAAGATAAAGTATCTCGACATCTTTCTTTAGGATCACGGCTCCGGCGCAGACAGGTCCGGCGAGAGGTCCTCTGCCGGCTTCGTCGATTCCGCATATCAACTCGCACTCGCCGTATTTGTTTTCGAAGAACTTCATTACTTCAAGTCTTGCCCTTTCGGCCTTTAGTTTTTCAATCCTTGTCAGTGCGGAATGAATGATTTTTTTGACCGAATCACGTTCGTCGGAAGAATATTCTTCTATCAGTCCGTCAAGTTCGTCATCGGGACTTTTCGCGAAAATTTCTTTTATGGTCGATATTTTTGTCTCCATTTGCTTTACCTTCAATAGATTTCATGCCGCTGTAGCTTATTCCAGTGTGATCTTTCCGAGCCTTGAGCTTCTGAAGTCGTCAATGATAAGTTTTGAGGCTTTGATAATGTCGGGCTCTCCGCCACTCGCAAGAGCTCCGCGCGAGATTGCAACAGATTTTACGATTTCGCTTATCTCTTCGGGGGGCTCTTCGGAAGCTTTAAAATATCTTTGCTTAAGACTGTCGGGATATCTTTCCTTGAGAACTCCTATCAAATAATAACAAAGCTCTTCGGGATAAAGGATGTCATCGTTGATCGACCCGATAAATGCGATTTTCATACCGATCTGCTGATCTTCAAATTTAGGCCAGAGGATTCCTGGAGTATCAAGAAGTTCCACCTGTCTGTTGAGTCTGATCCATTGTCTTCCTTTTGTAACGCCGGGCTTGTTTCCTGTTTTTGCGCATGCCTTACCTGCGATCGAATTGATAAATGTGGATTTGCCGCAGTTCGGGATACCGCAGACCATTGCACGTATGGGACGCCCTATGATTCCACGTGCTCTGTCCCTTTTGATCTTTTCTTCACATGCCTTTGTGATTATTTCGAGGCTTCCTTTGACTCCGTTCGGATTCCTTGAATCACAGGTGTTTACGAAAAAACCATTGTCTTCGTAAAATTTTTTGTAATATGCGGTTCTTTCCGGATCGGCCAGATCGCACTTGTTCAGGATCAAGACACGGTATTTGTTTTTACCGAGCACATCTATATCGGGATTCTTACTTGACAGAGGTATTCTTGCATCAAGGATTTCAACTATTGCGTCGATCACCTTAAGATCATCTTCCATCTGTCTTTTGGCTTTGCTCATATGTCCGGGATACCATTGATATACCATTATACAGTCTCCTCTTATTCTTAAACATCATTCAGCCGTATCTTCGGCGAGTTCTTTCAGGTTCAGCTTGCTTATGATAGAAAACGGAGCAAGACGCACAAATGCTTTTCCGATTATTTCTTCCCTGCTTACATTGCCGAAATTAAAATATCTGCTGTCTTCACAGTCATTTCTGTTGTCGCCGAGGACAAAATATTCATCATCATCGAGCGTAATCTCTTCTTCATACAGACCAGCTGTTATCATCGGCTCAACATTTATGGGTTCGTCGATTTCCGAGCCGTTTATGCAGAGCTGTCCGTCGATTATCTGTACTCTTTCACCGGGAAGTCCGTAGATACGCCTGCAGGCATAATAGCTGTGTTCTTTTCCCGATCTGTTAAAAACGATAACGTCATATCTTTCAGGGTCAGAGAAAAGGTATGACATTCGATTGACAACAATTATATCATCGTCCGAAAGAGTCGGTTCCATGCTGATTCCGACCATGTTGGTTTTTTCAAGGGCGACAACAGTAAAAAGCCATCCGAGAAAGATGGCGATACTTACAGAAACAATCCATAGAATAAGCCTGATAATAAGCCTGAGTATGCGGGTTTTCTTTTCCTGTTTATCAAAATCGAAATCAAATTCGGTATCCATTCTTTTTTATCCCCCGTATTACTATTTTATATCCCGTGGAATAAAATAACAACCACGCCATGTGATTGTTAATATAAAATTAATTCTATTATTTTGAAGCTGACAAAAACGCTTTCGATTCCGTCCTAAAGACAAGACCGTAAATCCTATTGAATCGGTCCGTAACTGAAAATGAACGAAGCAGCCGTTTAAAACGACCGCTCCGTCCGTTTTCAAAACCGCTTAAACAATCAGCGGATAACTTCTTTAACTTTGGCAGCCTTACCTGTTCTCTGACGAAGGTAGAACAGCTTGGCACGTCTTACTTTACCGTGTCTGACAACTTCGATCTTCGCAACAACGGGAGAATGAAGGGGCCATGTCTTTTCAACACCAACGCCGTTTGAAATCTTTCTGACAGTGAAAGTCTCTCTTGCGCCGCCGTTCTGTCTTTTTGTAACAACGCCCTCAAATACCTGCTGTCTCTCGCGGTTACCTTCCTTAACGAGGGAAGATACTCTGACTGTGTCACCAACGTTAAATTCGGTGATGTCGCTCTTTAATTGAGCTGCTTCGATGTTTTTGATAATGTCGTTCATTACGAACCTCCTATGATTATGTCGATATTCATTCTACAGCGCATTTGCTTAGTACAGCGGAATATCCTTTTTAACGTACTTGGGTATTCTAACACGTCATTTTAGATAATGCAACTATATTTTCAGGATTTATATCGCAGGCGTATGTATATAAACCTGAACACGCGAGACTCCGTCTCAGACGGTTCAGCCGAAACTGCCGAAATCACCTTCATGGCTTTCGTACCGGTCGACATTCGGCATCCCTGCCTCAGTGTCTCCGCTAGCTCGGCATCCATGCCTCGCTCACGACGGCGTGACGCAGTTTCGTGAACCGATACTTCGACTGCGTATGCGTTTCAGGTTTATATACATTACGCCTTGCGATTCCCAAATGACATATGTTTTTTTGCATAAC
>JAEEIH010000192.1 GCA_016281275.1 Lachnospiraceae bacterium
TCCTTCGATGAACGCTATTTCTACAGAAAAGACGTTCGTGGTAAATCCTTGTACAACCGTCAAGGTCAATAATGAGATTTACACCATACACGTTAAATCGGGAAATCCCTACGATACCGCTGAGCATGACGGATTCGTGTTTGATGGTGTAATGAACGACGTCTGGGCAAGATTTGCAACCACAACAAATGGTGATTGGGAACTCAAGGGTGAAGATGACGAGCCTTTCGAAGTATGGTGGGGTGCTCCTTTCAAGAACGAGTACCGTGTCTACTTCAAAAAAGGCAGTGTGAAGATTGGCGGAAGCGAGGTCACGACAAATTCATTCCACAGGTACACAGAAGGTACTCCCATCGAGATAGAGCTTGTTCCTCCTACAGAATTCACCGGTACTCCGATCGTTTTCATAAACGGTGGATATTACAACATCGGTGAGGACTACATGAGATCGGACGATTTCAAAACTTCTGATCTTTGGTGGAAGAATCCTGCAACTGTAACAAAGTTAGAGGTTAAAGACAACAAGTTTACTTACACTCCCAAGACCGATGAGGGAATAGAGATCTATGTATACTACGATCCGGAAGACATCATGTACGACGCAATGTACTTCGTTGATCGCGCGTACTTGAATTATGGTGAATTCAGGAAGGATGGAAATTATTATTTCTATCCCGATAGAGTATATAATCCCGATGCCGGCAAACCCGGTCAGGAGGGAAATACTGAATTCGGTTTACAGGCAGCATGGGCTTACCCCGGCAACGAGTTCATGGTAGAGGTTACACAGAACAACTCTAACGGAACCGTTGAGATGACACCCGGTATCGACTTCTATCGTGTTGGTAACAAGGTTAAGGCTCTTTATCAGGGCTTCGAGATCCTTGGTGGTAACAGCGTTGAGGTCAAGTTTAAGCCTGCAAGCGGCTATGACCTTCTTGCGGTAAGTATTGACGGAACATCGTATTCGCCTTTGGCAGCAGGAACGACCTATTCGGATGGTGTATATACATTAAAGATCACTGAAACACCTACCGTAAAGGATGCAACACTTAATGGATTGTACCCTGATGATTTCAGGAAGAACGATTATGTGAAGATCAAGAAGATCGTGGCTACGTTCGGAATTCAGTCATACCCGGATCCTACGCCCGTGACTCCCGATCCCACACCTTCGCCTACTCCTACACCCACACCTACTCCTACACCCACTCCTGTGCCCGATGACACAGAGCCTGAGGTTAGGAGACAGACGACCACAACGGACAAGGCTGATGACGGAACACAGACGACCACGACTTCGACAACCTACACGGACGGCAGCAGTGTTACCGAGAAGGTAGTGGAGAAGCCCGACGGTTCGACGACCGCCACAACCACAACGACCGGGGCCGACGGAACCAAGGTAGTTGAGAAGGTTGAAGAAAAGTCTGACGGTTCAACGAAGGCCACAACCACAACGACCGAGACCGACGGAACCAAGAAGACCGAAACGGTAGAGAAAAAGGCTGACGGTACAGAGGTTAAAACAAACACGGTTAAGGATGCCGACGGCAACAGCACGACCGAGAAGGTTGAGAAGAAGGCCGACGGAACTGTTACAACAACCAACACCGAAAAGAATGCCGACGGTTCTTCGTCAACCGAGAAGGTAGTTGAGAAGGCCGACGGATCGAAGACGACCACCAACACCGAGAAGGATGCTGACGGCAATGTCCTGAGCACTTCAAAGGTTGTTGAAAAGACAAAAGAAGACGGTACAAAGACGATCACAGCTACCGAGAAGAATGCGGACGGATCTTCAAGTACTTCGAAGACTACCATAAACACCGACGGTTCGTCGAAGACCAACACGACGACCCAGAATGCGGACGGCAGCACCACGAAGGAAAAGATCACCGAGAAGGCAGACGGAAGCTTGTCGCGTACCGCAACAACGACAGATGAGGACGGCAACGTTCTTTCGACAGAGAAGGAAAAGGTTACCGTAAGCAAGTCGGGTACAGAGACAAGCACCACGACGATCGAGAATGCGGACGGCTCATCGAGCGAAAGCATTGTCAAGACCAAGGCTGACGGAAGCGCAAGCTCGACACTCACAGAAACAGATGCCGAAGGTAATGTTTCGATAACTGTGGGAAGCACAAAGACCGACGGTACCGAAATCTCGAAGAGCTACGCACTTGAGGATGACGGCGTTGTGCTCACGGCAGTTGAAGCCACGACCACCACAGCATCGATCCCCGCAAGCATCAAGGTCAACGGCGAGACCGTTCCCGTAACGAGCGTCGGTGAGAATGCGATGAAGGACAACAAGACTGTCAAGACAGTCAAGCTTGCAGACACCATCACATCGATCGGCGAAGGCGCATTCAGCGGCGCATCGAGCCTTAAGACCATCAAGCTTTCGGCAAATATCACCGAGATCGCAACCGGTGCATTCGACGGAATCAAGTCGAACGCAACCTTCGTCATCTCGGCAGCAACCGACGAGGAGTATGAAGCACTCATAGCACTCCTTAAGAAGTCCGGTGTCGGAAGCAAGATCAAGTTTAAGAGAGCATAAAATGACCCCCTGGGGACGGGGGTTGTGGACCATCCCTACCCCGTTCCGAATGACCCCATGGGGACGGGGGGTGTGGGTCATCAAAATATTATCACAATAGGTTGACCTTACTTTAGCCGGGTGATAAAATACCCCTATCGACTCTTTTGTCGATAGGCGTTGATACTATATTAAAATAGGAGGGTATGCAATGAAAAAAGCCAATTCACAAGGGCTCAGGTCGCGTATCGCAAAGCTTGTTGCTTTGACACTCGCACTTGTTCTGATCGTTGGCGCATTGCCTGTGAGCGCAGCTTCAAAGGAAGTTGTTGTCAAGACAAAGAAACAACTGCTCCAAGCGATGGAGAAGAAGTCGTCTGCGACGATTATCTTCAAGACGAACAGAAAGACCAGATTTATCATTCCGGCACTTGAAAACAGTGCAAACAAGAAGTTGGTTATGGAAGCTCCCAATGCAAGAGCATTCAACAAGGCTACTTTCAAGACCATCACACTTAACAATTCCGAATACTTTAATGAAAGAGGAAAGGACAACTCCCTCTACATTAAGGGCGATGGAATCAAGCTTACCATTTCAAAGGGAATTGAAGCAAAGAAGGTAAGCATCAGTGCGACCGATGTACTTGTTAAGGTTGCCAAAAATGCTGATGTCGCTAACATCATTTGTAACAAAAAGGCTGCAACGATCACGGTCAATGTTGCAAAGAACGCCGATGCGAACATTACCATCAAGAAGAAGACAGATCTTACCGTAACAGGCGATAAGACTGCCGACATCAAGATTGTTGCTCAGGCAAAGAACAGCAAGATCACAGCTTCGGCACCGGTTGAAATCGTTGCTGAGAAGAACGTAGATGTTGTTCTTGAAAAGGGATCCGAGGGTTCCAAAGTAGAGTCCGCTAAGGGCGTAGATGTCGATCTCTCCGGCGCAGCAAAGAAGAATGCTACCGTTGTTGAGGATGGCAAGACTGTTCAGGAAGCTGAGAAGGTAGAAGAGAAGAAGGAAGAAAAGAAAGAGGATAAGAAGGATACAACTTCAGGTTCCGTAACGACTCCTTCGACCGATAGTACTTCCGGCTCCGGCTCCGGCTCTTCCTCCGGCAATCCGGATCCTACTCCCGCTACCGTTACCAAATATACATTGGGTGTACGTTTGGATACTGAGGCTTACGGAACCTATACCATAACTGTTGACGGAACAGCTGTAGCATCCGGTTCAGCGATTGAAGCCGGAAAGTCGGTTGTTGTAAGGTTTACTCCCGATACAGGGTATATGGGTTTGGTACATATAGTAGGCGGTGGAACTACTAACACATCAAACACTGATGCAGAAATGTACACAGTCACCGGATTTTCAGCAGACTTCACTATTGTAATCAGCTTCATAGTAAGACCGGACGGATCCGGTGAAGGCGGTGAAGGTGGAAGCACAGGCACTGTTACTCCCGCTGCGATAACTCTTGTTGCAAGAAATGTAGTACCGGCTGTTTCGGGAACTGCGATTTGCTCACTGACAGATGCAGCGAGCGGAGCCGGTATTTCAATGGCAGCTGCTACAGGAAGTGCTCTTGTTTGGAATGCTAAATTCGATCTTACAAAGGATGGTGCTGCCGTAGCTGCTGTAAGTGTTGCATCAAACGGTGCGTTTACTGTCACTGTTGATCCTCTAATCAACTCAGCAGATGTAACAGAAATCGATCTTACTACTCTGTACGATGAGAATTTCTATCCTCAGAAGTTACTCACCGCAGAGAACTTACAGGTACTTAAGAAAACATTCACAAAGCTTGAGAAGATAACGTTCAATTCAAGAGTAAGATTGGATTCGAGTGCTATGCCTAATGGTGTTGTTAGTTCTAGTTCTATACGTGGCTAAGCGTTAGCAAAACAATTAAGTAAAAAAGCCCTTTCCTTGGGCAGGGCATCATAAGACAGTAATTTCTTAAAATGAAAGGCGTGGCTTCGGTCACGCCTTTTCACTTGCTAAGAGTTCATTCGGGGAAATGATTTGTATTTATTTTTTCAAACATCCAATTGGAATAACATATACGCCGTCTTCGGTACACGGGGTTTTGATGTGAAGGGATTATAAAATACTACTGTCTCAGCAAAACGGTAATTATTTTGAAAGGCACTGTACAGCTGTCATCGCAACGGTATTCACGATGTCCTCGACACTGCAGCCGCGGGAGAGGTCGTTGCAGGGAGCGGCAAGCCCCTGAAGCACTGCGAAGCACGAAGCCTTTCCGATGCGCTGTGTGATCTTGTAGCCGATGTTCCCGGCCTGGAGGTCGGGGAAGATGAGCACGTTTGCGCGCCCCGCTACAGCGCTTCCTTTTGCCTTTGAAGCACCGATTTCGGGAACGATCGCTGCGTCGAACTGCATCTCACCGTCGAGTATAAGATCGGGAGCGAGGGTATGAGCAATTTCTACCGCATCGCGAACCTTTGTGACAAGCTCGTGGTCAGCGCTTCCTTTTGTGGAGAAGGAGAGCATTGCAACTCTCGGCTCCTTGATATCGCAGAGCACTCGGGCAGTTTCGGCAGCAGCAACTGCGATATTTGCAAGCTCCTCGGAATTCGGATTCGGAACAACAACGCAGTCGGCATAAACGAGGAGACCGTCTTCGCCGAGAGACTTGTCGGGCCAATCCATGCGGAAGCAGGATGAAACGAGCTTCATGCCGGGCTTTGTCTTGATGATCTGAAGGGCGGGACGGAGCATGTCACCGGTTGTGTGAACGGCACCCGAAACAAGACCGTCCGCATCGCCTGCCTTGACCATGAGGATTCCGTGATACATGGGGTCA
>JAEEIH010000193.1 GCA_016281275.1 Lachnospiraceae bacterium
AAGCGTCTGCGAAGGACAGACAACTATCGAATCTCCCGTGTGGATACCGACGGGATCGAGGTTTTCCATATTACAGATGGTGATCGCGGTATCGTTCGCATCACGCATTACCTCGTACTCTATCTCCTTGTAGCCCTTCACGCTCTTCTCGATAAGGACCTCGTGAACGGGTGAAAGCTCAAGCGCATTCTTTATTACGGTATGAAGCTCTTCGTCATCGGATGCGAATCCGCCGCCCGTCCCTCCGAGAGTAAATGCGGGACGAAGCACAACGGGATATCCGATCTCATGGGCAACTTTAAGTCCTTCCTCTTCGCTGTGGGCGATGTCGGAAGGGAGGATCGGTTCACCGAGCGACTCACAGAGCTCTTTGAACATTTCACGGTCTTCGGCTTTTTCGATCGACTCACTTTTAGTTCCGAGCAGTTCCACACGGCACTCAGCAAGGATGCCCTTCTTCTCGAGCTGCATTGCGAGGTTGAGTCCGGTCTGTCCGCCGATCCCGGGAAGGATCGCATCGGGGCGCTCGTGTCGGATGATCTTTGCTATATATTCAAGGGTCAGCGGCTCCATATAAACTTTGTCCGCCACCCGAGTGTCGGTCATAATGGTTGCGGGGTTCGAATTGCAGAGCACTACCTCATAGCCTTCTTCCTTAAGAGCCAGGCAGGCCTGCGTTCCCGCATAATCAAATTCGGCGGCCTGTCCGATAACGATCGGGCCCGAACCAATGACCAAAACCTTTTTTATGTCCGTTCTTTTCGGCATATCCTTACCTCTCTGCAGATATGCGTTTCAACGCACATCCGATTCTTTGCCCGAAACCGTACATAACCGGTATGTCGAGCCGTATTTATCTGTTGTCGTTGCGTTCTGTTTTTTTCTTCAGCTTATCTCTCCGTGCAACCCCCGGGTCTTTCTCTTCTTAGCGGCGGCTTTCCCGTCACCGATTCCTCGCCTCCGCAATTCCGAAGGAAATGCAACAGGCCTTCAGACCCAACACATGACTATGTATCAGACCTCATCAGCTTTATAAATTCATCGAAAAGGAATCCGCTGTCGCGGGGTCCGGGTGCGCTCTCCGGGTGGTACTGCACGCTCATCACGCGGTCACGCACGCACTCCACGCCTTCTATCGTGTTGTCGAGGATGTTGATGCGGGTTACTGTGAGCGGTGTGTCCTTGATGCTTTCCGGATCAACCGCATATGAGTGATTCTGCGATGTTATCTCTATCTTTCCTGTTTTAACGTCCTGTACAGGGTGGTTGCCGCCGCGGTGACCGAACTTGAGCTTGTAGATCTTCGCACCGTAGGCGAGCGAGATTATCTGATGACCGAGGCAGATGCCGAATACCGGAAGCTCACCGAGCATGCTCCTCACTGTCTCGATAACGGGTGTCACGTCCCTCGGGTCGCCCGGGCCGTTCGAGATAAAGAGTCCGTCGGGTCTCATGCTTCTGATCTTTTCGGCCGATGTGTTCCACGGAACGATGCTCACACGGCATTCCCGCTCCACGAGCGACCTCGGGATGTTCTCTTTCATTCCGCAGTCGATCGCTACTACGTGGAAACGCTTGCGTGCCGGAACGAATTCCCTTATCTCCCTGCAGCTCACTCTGGAAACCGCATCTGTGGGCACCGAGGTGTTCTTTATGATCTCCTGCGCCTCGGCGACCGAAATGTCCCTGTCGGTGATGAGCGCCCGCATGCTTCCTTTGTCACGGATCATTCGGTTGAGCCTCCTCGTGTCGATCCCGCAAACGCCTGTTATATCGTATTCCTTCATTACATCCGCAAGTGTCCTTGCAGATCTGAAATTCGAGGGTTCATCGTTATATTCATGAACGATCATGGCTCCGAGTGAAGGCCTGCGTGTTTCATAATCGTCATCCGCCATACCGTAGTTGCCGATCAGCGGATATGTCATGACGACCGCCTGATCCGTATAAGAAGGGTCCGAAAGGATCTCCTGGTAGCCGACCATGGAAGTGTTGAACACGAGCTCAAGCACCTTCTCTGTCTGCGCCCCGAAGAAACGTCCCGTAAAAACTTCGCCTTCTTCCGTTATGATCCCGGCTTCCGATCCTCTAAACATTTTTGAGCCTCTCTTCCTTGACTTACCTGTTTTTCCGAAATGTTGTTTCGGATTGCTTTTAACGCTTATATTACAGACCTGTTATGATCCTTATCTTAATGCTTATGCTGCAAACTTTGCCCGAGCACCTGCATAATGCCCGTTTCTTCCGAGAAAAGGATCGAAATATCGTTGCGGTTCATTGTTTTCGCACTGCCACGATATTCTTCATTATTCTTCTCGTACTCACTCAGCCTTATTCTTCTCGGAGAGCTTCTGCTCAAAGCGGTTCTTGCGGACATCTGCGGGAATCTTCGTGGGATAAACTCCGTTGAAGCAAGAACTGCAAAACTCCGAGTTGCCCGTGAGACCCTTAAGCTCCTCGATCGGAAGGAATCCGAGCGAATCGGCTCCGATCAGCTCTGCAATCTCGGGGATCGTGTATTTGCATGCGATCAGGTTTTCCTTTGAATCGATGTCCGTGCCGTAGTAGCAGGGCGAAACGAAGGGCGGTGACGATATGCGCATGTGGATCTCTTTCGCTCCGGCATCACGGAGGAGCTTGACGATCTGTCCGCTCGTTGTTCCCCTGACGATCGAGTCGTCAACGAGCACCACTCTCTTGCCCTTCACTTCTTCCTCGACAGCCGACAGCTTAATGCGGACCTGGTCGGTTCTGTTGTCAGGGGCTATAAACGTTCTTCCGATGTACTTGTTCTTGATAAGTCCGATCCCGTAGGGGATTCCCGAAGCTCTGCTGTAACCGAGCGCCGCATCAAGTCCCGAATCGGGTACGCCGATCACGATGTCGGCCTCAACGGGATGGCTTTTAGCCAGGATCTCGCCCGCTCTGTTGCGGGAGGCATGAACAGCGATCCCGTCGATCACTGAATCGGGTCTTGCAAAGTAAATATATTCAAAGATGCAGAGTTTCTTCGGCTTCTCGCCGCAATGCTCTTTTCTCGAGATCACGCCGTTTCTTGTAAAGACAACAATCTCACCGGGTTCGATGTCACGCATGAACTTCGCTCCGACCGCGCGGAGTGCACAGCTCTCGGATGCGATGCAGTACGTTCCGTCCTCTCTTTGGCCGTAGCACAGAGGCCTGAATCCGTAAGGATCGCGGGCGGCGATAAGCTTTTGGGGGGACATAAGAATTAACGAATATGCGCCCTCAAGCCTGTTCATCGCGCGACTCACGGCCTCCTCGATCGAGGGTGCCGAAAGGCGCTCGCGCGTTACTATATATGCTATTGTTTCCGTATCGCTCGTTGTGTGGAAGATCGCGCCCGAAAGCTCGAGCTCGCTTCGCAATTCCGCAGCATTCGAGAGATTGCCGTTGTGGGCGATCGCCATACGGCCTTTCTGGTGGTTGACCTCGATGGGCTGGCAGTTGTTGCGGTTCGTCCCTCCCGTCGTGCCGTAACGCGTATGGCCGACGGCGATGGTTCCTGTCGGGAACGATGAAAGTGTCTCCTTATGGAAGACTTCGCTCACAAGCCCAAGATCCTTATGGGACGTGAAAAGTCCGTCATCGTTGACAACGATACCGCAGCTCTCCTGACCCCTATGCTGGAGCGCGTAGAGACCGTAATAAACAAGTCCCGCCGCATCGATGGGCTCAGGCGCCATCAGACCAAACACACCGCATTCCTCATGAATATTGCTCATCTGTTTTCCTTCCTGAATGTTCCCGTCCCGGCTTTTTCGCCGTTCTCCGCAGGAACAATCCGTCACTCCCTATTCGCCGCCTCCTCACGGAGTCCGGGTCACTTTTTAATGCTTCCTTCGCCGCGGCTTTTTTCACTCCCTGTTCGCCGCCTCCTCACGGAGTCCGGGTCACTTTTTGTTGCTTCCTTCACCGGGGCTTTTTTCACTCCCTGTTCGCCGCCTCCGCATGGAGTCCGGGTCACTTTTTGTTGCTTCCTTCACCGGGGCTTTTTTCACTCCCTGTTCGCCGCCTCAACCAGACCCTTAAAAAGGGGATGAGGCTTGTTGGGTCTGCTCTTAAATTCCGGATGGAACTGAACTCCCACAAAGAACGGGTGATCTGTGATCTCGATGGTCTCAATGAGCCTTCCGTCCGGCGAGCTTCCCGAAAGCGTAAGTCCGGCATTTTCAAGCATATGCCTGTAATCGTTATTAAATTCATAGCGGTGACGATGACGCTAGTCTATATGCGTCTTGCCGTAGCAGCGCTCCATGACCGTACCGGATTTGATCTCACACGGATATGTTCCGAGGCGGAGCGTGCCGCCCTTGTCGATCTCGTCACTCTGGCCGGGCATGAAATCTATGACCTTGTGGGGAGTATCCGCACTGAACTCACCCGAATCCGCATCCGTAAGACCTGCCGCGGTTCTCGCGAACGCGATAACCGCGATCTGCATGCCGAGGCAGATGCCGAGGTACGGAACCTTCTTTTCCATCGCGTATTCGCAGGCTGTTATCATACCCTCGATGCCTCTCGCGCCGAACCCGCCCGGTACAAGGATCCCGTCAACTTTTCCGAGGATCTCGCCGACATTTTCCTTCGTGATCTGCTCGGAATCTATCCAGTCGATATTTACATGAACTCCTTCGTGGATGCCCGCGTGATGGAGAGCCTCCGCAACTGAGAGATATGCGTCGTGAAGAGCCACATATTTTCCAACAAGACCTATCGTCACAGTCTTGCATCCGGAAGAATTTGCCCTATCGACCATCGCCTTCCATTCCGTGAGATCCGGCTCGGGAACTTCAAGACCGAGCTCCCTGCAAACAACGCTCGAGAAGTTCATCTTTTCCAGCATAAGCGGTGCTTCGTAAAGGCACGGGAGCGTGATGTTCTCGATAACGCAGTCCTCGCGGACGTTACAGAACATCGCGATCTTTCTGAATACCGAATCCTCGAGGGGTTCGTTGCAGCGAAGCACGATGATGTTGGGGTTGATGCCCATACCCTGAAGCTCCTTTACGGAGTGCTGGGTGGGCTTGGTTTTGTGCTCGCACGAGCCCATGAGATAGGGCACGATCGTTACATGGATGAAGAGGCTGTTCGCTCTGCCGACCTCGAGCGAGATCTGGCGGACCGCTTCAATAAAGGGCTGCGACTCGATGTCACCGATCGTTCCGCCGATCTCGGTGATAACTACGTCCGCTTCCGTCTTCTTGCTGAGGCTGTAGACGAACTCCTTTATTTCGTTTGTGATGTGGGGGATGACCTGAACCGTCGAGCCGAGGTACTCACCTCTGCGCTCCTTGTTGAGAACGTTCCAGTACACCTTGCCGGTCGTGAGGTTCGAGAACTTGTTGAGGTCCTCATCGATGAATCTCTCGTAGTGACCGAGGTCGAGATCCGTCTCGGCTCCGTCGTCCGTAACGAACACCTCGCCGTGCTGGTAGGGGCTCATGGTTCCGGGATCAACGTTTATATAGGGATCGAGCTTCTGTGCGGCGACTTTGAGCCCCCTCGCCTTTAAAAGTCGTCCGAGCGACGCTGCCGTGATACCCTTTCCGAGTCCGGAAACTACTCCGCCTGTAACAAAGATGTACTTAGTCATGGCTCTCCTCCTGTATATATATTTAAAAAAATCAAATGACCCACAACCCCCGTCCCCGGGTGGTCACCCCCTGTGGCTATTTGCAGTCTTATTCCCACTCCACAGTTGCGGGCGGTTTTGATGAGATGTCGTAGACTACTCTCGAAACCTCCCTGACTTCGTTCGTGATCCTTCCGCTCGCTCTTTCGAGAACTTCGAAAGGAATCCTTGTCCACTCCGCAGTCATGAAATCGTCCGTGGTGACGGCGCGGAGTGCGACCACATATCCGTAAGTGCGCGCATCACCCATGACGCCCACACTTCGCGTGTTTGTGAGGACTGCGAAGAACTGGTTGGGTTCTTTGCCCTCAAGTCCCTTACCTACTTCCTCGCGGAAGATCGCATCAGCTTCCCTGAGGACGTTAAGCTTTTCTTCCGTAATATCGCCTATGATCCTGACCGCAAGCCCCGGGCCCGGGAAAGGCTGTCTCCAAACGAGCTCCTTGGGAAGTCCGAGATCGGTTCCTATCCTTCTGACCTCATCCTTAAAATACCCGCGAAGGGGCTCGACGATCTCTTCAAACGAGATAACGTCCGGAAGTCCGCCGACATTATGGTGGCTCTTGATGACTGCCGCATCACCCTTTCCGCTCTCGACTACGTCGGGATAGATGGTTCCCTGCGCGAGAATGTCTATGTTACCGAGCTTCTTTGCTTCCTCTTCGAAGACTCTGACGAACTCTTCG
>JAEEIH010000194.1 GCA_016281275.1 Lachnospiraceae bacterium
GAACTCCTTGAAATGGTGGATACCAAGCAGATAGCTTTTAATCCCGCCGTGGAGCTTTCGTATATACCGCAATATCAGCAAGACCGATTCTTGGAAGCTATGGAATATGCTCAGGCAACACCATCGCTTTCACAGGCACAAAGGATAAAGAAACTCAGTCAGGACGGTAAATGTACATTTGAAGCAATGTGTGCAGTAATGAGTGAGGAAAAGAAGCCTGAGCAGGATCATATCACCATTAAGCATGATGTACTTCGGAAATACTTCCCGAAGGATTACACACCACGCCAAATGGAGGATCAGATCCTCAAGCTGCTTGACCAGTGGCAAAAAAAGAGACAACGAAGTGAATGTTTATAAAGCTGCCCCGAAAGGCAGTTATTTTTTTGGAGGTAAATATGCAGATAGGAATAGACCTTGATAATTATACAGATCCCGTAGTGGAACTGGAAAATCTTGTTAATGCTTACGGAGAGAATCGTGAGATCGGGTATTTGAAGATCAACCCCATCAGGACTCCCGTGATCGTTTCAGAAAGCAAAGCCCAGGCGGACATCGCCAAATATGGAGACCGTAAGGCAGAGTATCCGCTTTGGGGAAGGAAGTATGCATTGATAGTTGATGAAAGAGCAGTTGAAAAAAGACTGAATGATATAGCTGTCAACGGCAACGCATACATCGTAAGAAGACAGGGAAGGGTTTTTACTGCACTCGATATCAATGAACTCCTCGAACTGCTTCTTCATATCAATCGTGCAGAGCAGGAAGCATATAAAAGCGACGCCGGACGTTTTGATACGTATGAGTTTGATTTTGATGAGGATACCGGAAGCTGGAAGTGACAGGTCTTAAGGAAAGGATGGTGATAATGTGCAGGATGAAGTTGGAAACAAATCGGTCAATTTCGCGGTAAACTCCACAAAAATGACGGCACGAACAATTATCCGTGCGATACGCTGGTACATGATCAACCACAACCAGAAGAAGATCAGAGAAGAGATGCATCAGAATTTTAAGGAAGGGAAACAGTCGGTTAAAGATCTCCTGAAAGCCGGGGTATCCACCGATAAGATAGAGCTTCCTGACGGTTCGGCAAGAAGATTTTGTAAAACGGCCAAGAAACTGGGCGTTGATTATGCAATCCGTAAGGATAAAACATCAAAACCGACACGCTATATGGTCTTCTTCAAGGCCAAAGACACAGAAGTCCTAAGTCAGGTCGTAAAAGAGTTCGAGGCCAAGAACAATGAAAAGCAGAAAAAGCAGAGTGTTCGTGAACAACTGAGAGCCGAAAAGCAGAAGGCGAATGAAAAAGCAAAGAAGCTGAAGGATAAGTCGAAGAAGGTGAAGAAGAGGAAGGAAAGGACAACAGGGCGATGACAGTAAAAACAAAGAAGATGCTCATAAACATCATCCCTTGTGTTTTGATCGGACTCTTTTCCACTAACATCGGTGAAGCTATGAGGCTTTCAGTCGGGAAAAACACTTCGGAAAAAGTCCTTTCGTTCTTTACGGAAGGACTCGGAGCAGCATTTACGGATATGATGCCAAGCTTTCATCCTTATGACCTGTTGATCGGAGCTTTGATAGGAGGTGGTTTTAGACTTTTTGTCTATATGAAAGGGAAGAATGCAAAGAAATTCAGGCACGGAACGGAATATGGTTCCGCCAGATGGGGAAAGCCGGAGGATGTGGAGCCGTTTAAGGATCCTGAGTTTAAGAACAATGTGATCCTGACAGCGACAGAGATGCTGACAATGGAATCAAGACCTGCCCGACCAAAGTACGCGAGAAACAAGAACGTTCTTTGTGTCGGCGGCAGTGGTTCCGGCAAGACGCGATACTTTATCAAGCCGAACCTGTTGCAGATGCATTCGAGTTATGTTGTAACGGACCCGAAGGGAGAGCTTATAGCTGATACAGGCAGGGCACTCTGTAAAAACGGCTATGAGATCAAGGTATTTAATACCATCAATTTCAAGAAGTCGATGCATTACAACCCGTTTCAGTATATTCATTCCGAGAAAGATATCCTAAAACTCGTTACTGCCCTTATTTCAAACACAAAGGGCGAAGGGACCGGGAATGATCCTTTCTGGGAGAAAGCGGAGACTTTGCTTTACACTGCACTGATCGGCTATATCTACTATGAGGCTCCTCAGGAAGAGAAGAACTTCACTACAATGATCGAGTTTATCAATGCATATGAAGTGCGTGAGGACGATGAGGATTTTAAGAATGCGGTTGACAGAATGTTCGACAGGCTGAAAAAGAAGGATCCGGATCACTTTGCGGTACGTCAATATGCCAAGTTTAAGCTTGCGGCCGGCAAGACCGCAAAATCGATCCTTGTGAGCTGTGGCGCGAGACTTGCACCGTTTGACATCTCAGAACTACGTGAGATAACAGCTTACGATGAACTCGAGCTTGATACCCTGGGTGATAAGAAAACGGCATTGTTCCTCATTATGAGCGACAATGATCCGACCTTTAATTTCCTTATCGCCATGGTGTACACACAGCTTTTCAATCTTTTATGCGAAAAAGCAGATGATGTGTATCACGGGAGACTTCCCGTGCATGTCAGATGCCTGATCGACGAAGCGGCAAACATCGGACAGATCCCAAATCTCGAGAAACTTGTCGCTACGATACGAAGCCGTGAGATCTCGGCTTGTCTGGTACTGCAAACGCGAAGCCAGCTTAAGGCTATATATAAAGATCATGCAGATACCATAGTCGGAAACATGGATTCACAGTTATTCCTCGGAGGTTCGGAACCGACAACGCTCAAGGATTTAAGTGCGGCTCTGGGCAAGGAGACCATCGACACATACAACACCGGAGAGACGCGAGGCCGCGATGAGAATCATTCACTTAATTACAATAAGCTCGGTAAGGATCTGATGTCGATCGATGAACTTGCTGTTATGGACGGAAGTAAATGTATCCTGCAACTGAGGGGAGTAAGACCATTTCTGTCGGATAAATATGATCTGACAAATCATCCGAATTACTATCTGACTTCGGATGCAGACAGCAGGAACTATTTCGATATAGGAAAGTTCCTGAATGATGAAACAAAACTGAATAAAGAAGACGTCTACGATGTAGTGGACGCAGACGCAGTGTGCGATGACGAAGACGAGTGATCTTTCGAGCCACGTGTCTAAGAAAAGACCGTATAAAGGTCTTTTATGCAGATGACCGGCAGTTGCTAACGAAAAACGCAGCGACTGCCGGTTTGTTATTCACAAAATTATAATCAGGAGGATTAATAATCATGGGATTTTTTTCATCAGCAGTTGATGTTCTTCAGAAACTTGTAATCGGCCTTGGAGCAGGCCTTGGAGTATGGGGTGTAGTAAACCTCATGGAAGGATACGGCAATGACAACCCCGGAGCGAAGAGCCAGGGAATGAAGCAGCTTGTTGCTGGCGGCGGTGTAGCACTCATCGGTATCGCACTTATTCCGCTTCTCTCCAACATCTTTTCGTGATCAGAGACTAATGAATCAGCATAGTCACGGTCGGAAAATCAGAAGCGGACCAAGCGTCCGTTTTTGCAGAGGAGGATAAATAAGTGTTTGGTATTTTCGATAAAATCTCCGAATGGTTACATGATCTGCTCGTTGAAGGAGTGATCGATAACCTTGTCGGGATATTCAAGATGGTAACCGTTGAAACGATCACCATAACCGCGGATGTAGCAAAGACACCATCAAATTTCTCCCCTTCGATCTTTTCCATGATAAAGAGCATATCAGAGACTGTCATAATGCCCATAGCAGGCATAATACTTACGATCATCGCCTGCTATGAGCTTATCCAGCTCATCATCGAGCATAATAATCTGGCGAACTTTGAAACATGGATCTTTTTGAAATGGATATTCAAAACATATGTTGCAGTTACTATCATTACCCACACATCTGATATCACCATGGCTATATTTGATGTGGCGCAACATGTGGTAGCGAAGGCGGCAGGGGTGGTGGTATCTTCAGCGTCCATAACCGCAACCGATGCGGCAACGCTTATGGAAACGGTAAATGCGATGAGTAACGGTTCATTACTTGGGCTATATCTTCAGACAGGAGTAGTGATGATAACACAGTTTGTTCTGAGCAAGATCATTTTTGTGATCGTCTATGCCCGAATGATAGAGATCTATCTCATCACAAGTCTTGCTCCCATACCGCTTGCTACATTCGGAAACAAGGAGCAGAGCCAGATCGGGCAGAATTATCTGAGAAGCCTTGCGGCGGTTGCTTTCCAAGGTTTTCTGATAATAGTCTGTGTCGGCATATATGCGGTACTTGTACATGACCTGGCAATCTCGACCGATATTTCGAGCAGTATCTGGGGTATTGTGGGATATACGGTACTTCTGTGTTTTTCGCTATTCAAGACAGGTACTCTTGCAAAGTCGATATTCTCAGCTCATTAAAGGAAAGAAGGAGGCCTAATGGCATCATACATAACTATACCGAGAGATCTCTCAAAGGTAAAAACGAAAGTAATATTCAATCTGACAAAACGACAGCTCATATGTTTTGGATCGGGTGCCCTGATCGGCGTTCCGGTCTTTTTTGTTTTGAAGCATTTCGGGGTTGAGATCAGCAATGCAGTGATGGTCATGATGATCATAATGATCCCGTTCTTTCTTTTTGCGATGTACGAAAGAAACGGACGACCCCTTGAAAAGGTTCTCGGGAACATCATCGAGGTCAGGTTTAAGAGACCAAAGGTGAGACCTTACGGGACCGACAATTACTATAACAGGCTGCTCAGGGAGAGGCAGGTCAGAAAGGAGGTAAAACGGATTGTTTCCAAAAAATCTGTTTAGAAAGAAACAAAACTCAACAAGGCTTCCCAAGGGACTTTCAGTGAAGGAACAAAAGCAGGTGCTCGAAGTGATAAAACGGGCACAAAAGAGATCATCTGTCCCTGTTACGGCACAGGACTCTATCCCGTTCATACAGATGTATAAGGACGGCACCTGCAAAGTCACGGAAGAGCTTTACAGCCGTACGATCGAGTTCGAGGACATCAACTATAAACTTGCCATGTCGGAGGATAAACACGCCATTTTTGACGAGTGGTGCGGATTCTTAAATTTCTTTGACAGCTCGGTGAAGGTAGAGCTGAGCTTCCTTAATACTCTTGCGGATGAGGAAGAGTACAGGAAGCAGATCTATATACCCAGCCGGGGTGACGGATTCGACTCCGTCAGACAGGAATACTCAGAGATGATACAGTCCCAGCTCGCCGGGGGTAACAATGGCTTAATACGAAGAAAATTTATCACTTTCGGTATCGAGGCCAATGATATCACGGAGGCAAGGACAAAGCTTATGAGTGTACAGTCCGGTATCGTGAGCAATTTTAAGAAGCTTGGTGTCACGAACAAAGTGTTAAACGGAAAGGAAAGACTGGAAGTGATGCATTCGCTCTTTCATATAGGAGAGAAGCAGAAGTTCAGGTTTGACTGGAAATGGCTTCCCGAAAGCGGACTTTCGGTCAAGGACTTTATCGCCCCTTCCTCATTTACGTTTAAGAAGAACAGAAATTTTCAGATGGGTGCGACATACGGGGCTATGAGCTTCGTAGCGATCACGGCGCCGGAACTTTCCGATGAGATGCTTGCGGATATACTTGAGCTTGATTCGGGACTTGCGGTTACGATGCATATACATTCGATCAATCAGACCGCAGCTATCAAGGAGATAAAACACAAGATCACGGAACTTGACCGTTCCAAGATCGAGGAACAGAAGAAGGCAGTGAGAGCCGGCTATGATATGGACATCATCCCGTCGGACCTTGCAACATACGGAACCGATGCGAAGTCGCTTTTGAGGGAGCTTCAGAGCCGAAATGAGCGAATGTTCATTATCACGTTCCTCATCATGAACACGGGAGCGAGTGAAAAGGAACTTGAGAATACGGTGTTCCGTATGAACTCTGTGATCCAGAAGCATAACTGCAGTCTGATAAGGCTTGATTATCAGCAGGAGAAGGGGCTTATGAGCACGCTTCCTCTTGCACTTAACAAGATCGATATAGAACGAAGCCTGACGACTTCTTCAACGGCGATCTTTGTTCCCTTTACAACTCAGGAACTCTTTCAGAGAGGTGAGGGATCGCTTTACTACGGGGTAAATGCGATAAGCAACAATCTTATCATGGCTGACAGGAAGAGGCTTAAAAATCCGAACGGACTGATACTGGGAACTCCGGGATCCGGAAAATCATTTGCGGCAAAGAGGGAGATAGCGAATGCCTTCCTTACAACTGACGATGATGTTATCATCTGCGATCCCGAGTCCGAGTATTCGGCACTCGTTGCGAGATTTAACGGGCAGGTCGTAAAGATAAGCCCTACGAGTGGGGATTATATCAATCCTATGGATATAAACATGAACTATTCGGAGGGGGACAGCCCATTAGCACTAAAGGCGGATTTTATCCTGTCACTGTGTGAACTTATCATCGGTGGGAAAGACGGACTGCAGCCTGTTGAAAAGACTGTCATAGACAGATCGATACATGAGGTGTACAGAGCGTATTTCGCCAACCCCGTTCCCGAAAACATGCCGCTTATGGAAGACCTTTATAATGCACTTCTCGAACAAGCCGAACCGGAAGCGAGAAGAGTTGCCACAGCACTCGAGATCTACGTAAAGGGTTCCTTAAATGTTTTTAACCACAGAACAAATGTGGAGCTTAAGAACAGGTTTGTCTGCTATGACATAAAGGATCTGGGAAATCAGCTCAAAAAGATCGGAATGCTCGTTGTTCAGGATCAGGTCTGGGGCAAGGTCACAGAGAACAGAGCGCAGGGCAGATCGACAAGGTACTACATTGATGAGATGCATTTGCTCTTAAAGGAAAAACAGACAGCAGCTTATACGGTTGAGATCTGGAAGAGGTTCAGGAAATGGGGAGGGATCCCCACGGGTATTACCCAGAACGTGAGAGACCTGACGGACTCAAGCGAGATCCAGAACATCTTCGGTAATTCGGACTTTATCTATCTTCTAAATCAGGATGCCGACAGCCGTGAGATCATCGAAAAGGCTTTTTGCATAAGCCCGAATCAGATGGAGCATGTGGATCACTCGGGACCCGGTGAAGGCCTGATAATCTATGACAATATCATTCTTCCCTTCGTGGACAGGTTCCCGACTGACATTGAACTGTACAGATGCCTTACAACAAAGCTTTCGGAAGTTGTTGCAAGGGATGCGAGAGAAGAGGTGATGACAGATGGACCGAAAAAAACTGTATCGTAAAAGAACTGCAGAGGAAGTTGCGAAGCGGTTTGCATATACGTTTGACAGGGCAACGGATCATTCGGGTTCAGCCGATGATCCGGGGTCACGGGATCCTTCGGAAGAAACAGTAAATATGGTCATAGACTCCGCTCAGTACGGTGGAAGACGGTCTGCCGAGGTTTTAAGAACTTATAGCAGGAAGCTGAGGGACAGGCCGCTTTTTGAGATGAAGAGACCTTCGGAAGCTTTATCTGCCACGGGAAGAAAAGGTTTCGGGACAGAAAAGGTTTTGAACGAAGCAAAGAAACACCAGAAAAAGAGGATCAAGCGTGAATATGCAAAGAAAGCAGGCAAAAAAACTGTAAAGAAAGCCGGGGATATCGGAAAAAAGTTCGTGAAGAAAACAGGAAGTGCCGTAAGTAAAATTTTTAAAGGACTTATGGCACTTTTCATAAGGCACCCCATGTTGGCGGCCACGCTTGTCTTTGCCATAATGTTCTTTCTGATCATCCTTTTTACAGCAGGCTCATGTGTGATGATGTTCGGAAGCCTTTCAGGCGGAAGCATCTCTACGACATATACAGCGAAAGAAGATGATATCCATGGCGCAGAGGCTGACTATAAGGCAAAAGAAGCGGAGCTTTTACAGAAAGTGAATAATGTGGAAAGCCTTTATCCCGGATATGACGAGTACCGATATGAGATCGCGGATGTATCGCATGATCCGTGGTGCCTTACTTCGGCACTCACTGTTCTTCATGAAGATTTCACTAGGGAACAGGTTCAGGGAACGGTCTCGGGAATGGTAGATGCACAGTATTCATTTGAAACAACGGCTGAAACAGAGGTAAGGTACCGTACCGAGGAGCGGACGGGATACGAGCTTGTCAGGGAAACCGATGACGACGGGAAGGTTATCGATACGTATTATCGAGCCTATACGTACTACGTAGAGGTTCCCTATGATTACAGGATCCTAAATGTGAAGCTTGTGGATCACGGCTTTAGTGCCGCTGTAGAAACCCTTGGCTTTGATGAGGACAAAACAGAACTTTATGAGTATATGAATCGGACGAAAGGAGAAAGAACAGATCTGTTCTAACAAACGATATGGCTGATTTTAAAAGGCTCAACAGGTACAGAGCCGAACTGAACAAGATGAAAGATAAACGAGCGGACATAGATAACAAGATCCGTGAGATCGAACGCAAGTGTAAGGAAGAAGAAAGCATCACGATACGGGAAATCGTTCGTGAAGCAAATATGACACCCGAACAGCTTGCAACTTATATCGGAATGAACGGTGCCGAAAAGCTTAGAAAGATAAATGCGACATCGTCAACCGAGACCAATGAGGAAAGAGAGGACAGAACAAAAGATGAAGAAAATCTTTAAAACCTTGTTTTTGATGGCTACGACAATGGGAATGTTATTTACGGGCATTCCCGTTTCTGCCCTTGCGCAGGAGCCGATAAGCATTATGCCCGATAAGAGTATATCTACGCAGAAAACGACAAGTCTTCTGCCCGATAAACTTATATCTGCGCAGGAGCTGCCTAATGGGGCGGTAGTCAAAGAAGAGTGTATAGATA
>JAEEIH010000195.1 GCA_016281275.1 Lachnospiraceae bacterium
CTGATGTCGCGGCCGACCTCATACTTTTCCTCAACCTCAAAACCGCACGAGAAGAGCTTCTCCTCAAGCTCGTCCGGAGTAACGTTTATATCAACATAATCTTTTAACCAACTAAGCGGTACTAACATTTTGTCACCAATCCTTCCATTCCTAGTTTTCAAGTCTCGTCCCGTGAAACTAACTGTGCCTCGGGGTTTTCTGTCTGCTTCCGTGTCCTGACTGTCCCCGCGGAGCGACCTGATTCATTTTTCAGTCTTCCAAGCGCACTCCCGATAAATCTAACACGGGCACTTCCATATATGAGACTTACGTCAGTCGTCTATCTGGGAAAGCACCCTAAGATCAGACTCAAACAACAGCTTTATGTTATTTATTCCGTACTTGAGCATCGCAATACGCTCAATACCGATACCGAAAGCGAAACCGCTGTACACGTCGCTGTCGATGCCGCAGCCCTCAAGCACCTTCTTGTTAACTACGCCTGCGCCGAGTACTTCGATCCAGCCTGTACCCTTGCACAGCCTGCAGCCCTTGCCACCGCACTCGAAGCAGCTTACATCTACTTCGACGGAAGGCTCCGTGAACGGGAAGTAGGAAGGTCTGAGCCTTGTTCTTGTACCTGCGCCGAAGATCTTGGTCACGAACTCGTCGAGCATGCCGTTCAGGTCGCAGAGTGTGATGCCCTTGTCGACAACAAGACCTTCCATCTGGGTGAACATGGGCGAATGAGTTGCGTCATCGTCCGAACGGAACACCTTACCGGGGGAGATGATCTTGATCGGAGGCTTCTTGTTCTCCATGACGTGGATCTGACCTGCCGAGGTCTGAGTACGGAGCAGGAACTCGGGCGAAAGATAGAAAGTGTCCTGCATGTCCCTTGCGGGGTGATCGGCCGGTGTGTTGAGCGCCGTGAAATTGTAGTGATCGGTCTCGATCTCGGTTCCTTCGTAGATCTCAAAGCCCATTGAACCGAAGATATCAACGATCTGATTCCTTACCTGTGTGTTAGGATGGAGATTGCCCTTTGCCTGCTTCTTAGCGGGAAGTGTGACGTCGATCTTCTCGCTGTCATACCTGGCACGCATCTCAGCTTCCTTAAGTTTAGCGTCGAGCTCGTCGAAACGTTCAGCCGCCCAGTTCTTGATCTCATTGACGGCCTTACCGTACTCAGCCTTGAGTTCGTTCGGGATCTTGCCCATTTCACGCATAAGCGTTCCGATCTTACCGGTCTTCGGGTCCATTATCCCCTTCTTGTACTCGTACACGCTTCTGGAGCTTGCGAGTTCCTTGATGTCAGAAAGCACTTCTTCCTTAATGGTCGAGAGCTTCGCTGTCAGTTCGTTAATATCCATGATCGTTCCTCCTGTAAGTAATAAAAAGTCCCTTCAGGAAATCTCCTGAAGGGACGAATCTTTAAATCCGCGGTACCACCCTGTTTCGAACGCTGTACTTTGGTAACCCGAGCTGTTACTTTTGAGGTCACGACCTTACTGCCAACACTCCAAAATACATCATCCGCACTCTGTTGCGCCGTAATGCTGCGCATGCATCCGCTTAACCGGGCCCGATCGTATCATCCTCAAGAAGCACCGCTGCGCCCCTTTAGATTCTTTCCGCCCGTTTTCGCCGGAAGGCTCCGATGCTGAAATTCGTATCCCCGCTTTCTCCGCCGCGCTCTCAGCCCGTGACGCGTCTCTCTGTCGGTAGGTTTCAAAAATACTACTTACACATCTTCATCGCCGAAACTACTCGGTATTATATGTTGCGACAGTAAAATTGTCAATAAGGTTGAACTGCCGGTCTCTCAGCCATCCGACTTCGTCGTTTCGGTTTGCGGCTTCTCTGTCTCTGTCTGCGGCTGTCCTCCCTGTTCTTTTTTCTGTTTTTCCTGTTGTTCCTTTTTCAGTTTCTCCTTATATTGATGCCAAGCCATAAAACTGGGGAATTCTGTCATTGTTTTATTCAGAAGGTGATCCATTATCAGCGAATGATCTACCAAACGCTTCACATAGCGTTCTTGATATTTTTTCGCTTCGTCATCCATTCCCTCGGTCGACGTTAAAGTCTTAAGGCGTTCACCCCAGGCGGCATCCGTTCCCAACATGAACCGTTCTTCCGGTTTCTTTTTTTTGTCGCGGCTTATAAGTGTCTTTAAATGTTGCTGAACACCTTTCAATCTTTCCTGACAGGCAACAATTTCCTCTTTACTGATATAAGGACCGAGAATGTATTTCAGCATATCAGGTTTAAGCTCGAGTACCCTGTCGGCGAACTGTTTATCGACTCCGGCAAGAAATGTTCTGCCCTTTTCATCCTCTATCGGTTTCATCCACCCCGGAGTATGATGATTCCCAAATTGATCCTTCTTAAAAGTTATATCATTATAAGTAAGCAATCCGAAGGCAAGATCATTATCAATCCCGGTTATACTTTGAATGATGATCTTATCGCCTTCCTCTTTTGTCTGAAGAAGATAATTGTTATAGTTACGGTCGACCTGTCCGCAGATAATATCAAAGACCTGCATCGTCTGAAGCTGTTTTAATGCTTTCGGTGTCATCTGTATTGTTTTTCCGAGATATTTCGCATCGCACATATCCGAATAGCCATTGATACCGAACACTTCCTGCATTCTGAGGGCTCTATATTTTTCCCCCTGTACCTCCACGTCAACCGATCTGCTTTCCATTATCATATCGGAAATACCGAAAACATCGGCCAATACGGATGTAGCCTCATTTCTCACATCAAGAACGGAACCGGGAGGAATCTTGGCATCCTTATGTCCTGCCTGATAGAGGACCGCTCTTTTTGATAAATCTCTGGTGAAGGCCAAAAAATAGGATTTGCTCTTGGCCAATTCCACTTCGTACTTCGGCATTAACTCTTCGATCTTCGCCTGCACCTCTTCAAGCTGCTTCTGCGCCTCCTTGTTCTCCGCCTGCTCCTTTATGACCTTCTCCAGCCGGTCTTTGTTTCTCAGCAGCTCTGCCATTTCATCAGAGTACTCACCGCCAAATCTGTAAGTTTCTATACAATCGGCATCCCATTCCATTTTCTTCCATTTTTTTTCGTCCACATTCTTTATCGTGTCCTGATCATAGGTATCGATCCACAGATCCATTCTGTCCATAAGAGCAAGGATTCCCGCGATATCCTCTTTCTTTTTCGCCTTAAGTTCTTCCGGCATATCCTTGTATCGGGTGTTAGCCGGATTGTCGATCTCCCGGAGTGTTTTTTCATATTCTTCTTTCAGCTGTATTTTTAGTGTGGGCACATGATCCGTTGCGGGCATGGTCTCCTGATCTTTCATGTAATACGAGGTCTCTCCGATCAGCCTTGTAACCGTAGAACTTCCCGAAAGTTCCTGTCCCTTCGGTTTCTCTATCTGGTTCTTGGGAATACTGACCAAAGTATGATCCTCGATCATATACTTCCAAGAAAGTAAACCACTTTTTTCGCTTTTTTTGAGATGTCCCGCATTGACATCAAGGTTATGTCTGTCCTCAAGCGCACGGTTATATATCTTCTGTACAAGGTCGAGTCTTGCTTTTCCTTCGTCGGTGCGCGGATTATGGGTTCTCATGTAATCAAGGCACTTTTTGGTCAAAACGTGAAATTCCCGATTTATATCTTTGTAATCAAACATAACGACGCTACTCTCAAGCATTCCGTTCAGAATGTTTAGCGCACTCGTGATTTCCTGCATGCTCTCGGAATTGCTCTTTTTCCACATGACAAAAACACTTCTGTCATAAGTTTTGTTGTT
Source organism: Lachnospiraceae bacterium (assembly GCA_016281275.1). Lineage (GTDB taxonomy): Bacteria > Bacillota > Clostridia > Lachnospirales > Lachnospiraceae > RUG11977. The sequence goes on from JAEEIH010000195.1 coordinate 3,770, forward strand.
TATCCTCTCCGCCAGTTCTTTATATGACAGCTTGGGCGTGTTTATACCGTGGATTACTTTGGTCTTATCTTCTATTTGCTGCGGCTGCAATTCCTGCTGCAGGGGTGTATGGCTCTGCAGTTCCCGCTGTTCCTCAAGCTGATCATATCTTTGATCCTCCCGATGGATCGGTCCTTGGGACAAATGCTGATTGAGCATGACGGAATCGGAAGTCATGTGGTTAAGATCTTTGTCACTCATTTATAAGCTCTCCCTTCCAAACAGAATGAAGCTTTATGTTCGGGTTCATCGCTCTCAGCGCTGTTTCCGTGTTCGGATTCACCAAAGGGATGTAGACCGGCGTGTCCGAAATACAGAAGCCCGTGAGTTTTCTGCCGAGCGCACCGACCATTTCCAGCGTAGCCTTTACGGGATTACTTCCTATCGCCCGGCAAAGCTTCAGGATCACACCGCCTTCCGGAACGGTATTTGCAAGAAGGATCCCGTCAGTGTTGCTGTCATGATATACGTAACTGATCTGGGGCATCAACGAAAAAACATTGGCTTCGACTGAAATCCCCATCTTATTGAGGTCTTCCTGCGGAAGACTCTGAAGGATCCGCCTCACTTCAGAAACGGACGCTTTTGAGATCGGACAAAGTGAATTGGTTTCCGGTACGGCAAGCAATTTTTCCGTAAAAAGCTCGGAAATCGTGGTTCTCGTAAGAGGCATTGTATCTGTTCTGTCCGTGAAGTCCTGCATATAAAAATATTCTTTAAGTTCTTTTTCATATTCCCCGGTGAGAGCGACCTCGACTCTTTTAATCCCGGAAGTCTCGGTTCTGTCCATCATCTCGGAAAGGAGAGACCAGGCGTTACTCTCCCCCTGCTCTTCTTCGGGAACGCTGATCCACGTGATCCTTGCGGTATCCTTTTCGATCAGCGGTCCGACATAATACTGCAAAAGACCCGAACCGTAGTGTTCGTCACCCATCAGCGAGACCACGCCGAGCGTGTTGAAGCCGGGCTTGTCGATCTGCGCGAGGATATACTTCGCCACAAAATCGTCAAACGCAGGTGCATATTCTTTTGTGATCTCATAAACTAACATGCGAAATCTCCCGGTTTTAATCTTTTTGCTTCTCATTTTCTTTAAACATCATTCTAAGGAAGTCAGATAATCAAGACACTTTTGCTGAAGGGTTTTATATGCCCCTTTTACTGCGTCAAACTGAACATCACCGACCTTCGACGAAAGAATATCCGGCCCTGATATTGAACAAATCTTTGGTCCTTTATATGCCATCTTCATAATTTGAAATATATGATTCGATACATCAACATATACTATTATACGTCCGGGTACGCTCTTTTACTCGAGTCGATATCGCTGCAAACTCAATTATCGTCAAACACAAAAATAATATGGTAAATTATACCACACAACGAATAACACGATAACCCTTTTTTCGTTTCAGGGCAAAGATTTCTCTGTGTTTTCGTTAATTGGGAAACTGCTTCCGATTCCTTGATAAAAAAAGACTTTCTCAAGAAACTTCCGATCCCCGAACACACATTATGCTCCCTTAGGAAAGTTATTCTCTCCTCAGGGAGCATAAGCGTCAATTATATATTTTTCTCAGTTTACAGTCTTTTTCCCTTTTGAAAACTCCGGAATCTGTACCATGATAATTGCAGCGAACATGATAACACATCCGATCGTTTCACGCACGGACATGCTCTCTCCGAGGATCAGCACCCCACCGAGGACGGCAAACACGGATTCGAGACTCATGAGCAGCGATGCGACAGCGGGCTCCGTGTATTTCTGCCCGACCATCTGCAACGTGTAGCCGATCCCTCCCGAAACAAGTCCGCAATAAACGATCGGCGTGACGGCCGTTATGATCTTATCCATACCGGGACCTTCAATGATAAACGCCGCGATCCACGAAACCACGGCAGATGTCAGAAACTGCACTGCAGATAGTTTTAGCGGATCTGCTTTTTTTGTGAACCGGTCGCAGCACATGATATGACCGCTGAAAAGAACTGCACACACAAAAACAAGACCATCACCGAGCGACAGACTGATCCCCTCGGTCATGCACAAAAAATACATTCCGACGAGCCCCATGGCAACCGCTGCCCAAACAAGCCGGCTGCTTCGTTTTTTCAAAATAACAACGTTAAGGATCGGGACGAAAAGAATGTAAAGCGCTGTGATAAAACCTGCTTTCCCTGCTGAGGTGTATACGATGCCCGCTTGCTGAAAGAACGTTGCAAAAGCGAGAAACAAACCGCAGCAGATTCCTCCGACGATCGTGTATCTCCGTTTTCCTTTTTCATCAGGCTTTGTTGCATCATAGTTTTTGTTTGCGGAGTCGATCATTTGTTCCGAAAGATCGGCCTCACGGGACCTTCTTGCACCTGATCGTCTCTTCCCGACAGAAGACAGCACAAGTGAAAGCGTCCCGACCGCAACAGCGGCAAGCGTCATCCTCGACGCGGTAAACGTGATCGGCTCTATATATTCCATTCCCTCGCGCTGGAATGCAAATGCCGTTCCCCAGATGACTGCTGTCAGAAGCAACACGGCACTTCCTATTAATTGTTTCTTTTTCATTTTTTCTTTAGCAGCGATTTTTGCTGCTGTTTCCTTGCCCAAATCTCGACTGTGTACCGGATTTGTTTTAGCAGCGATTTTTGCTGCTGTTTCCGATCATTTTATTCAGTATACAGTCTCGTGATGATTTCTTCCATCGGAAGTTCCTTGATCTCGATATCCGTAAAATCGACCGCTTTTCCGAGCCCCGAAAGGAACTCCTTGACTTCGGTCTTATCAAGGTCAAGCTCGACAGATATCTTTGTTCCGTCATCGTTCTTTGTGACCGGTATCCCGTCGATGGCGTCTCCTTCAAAAGGAGCTGCGAGCGAAATGTCAACGATCTTCTTGTTTCCGAGCAGAAGCTTGAGTTCATGTAGTTTGTCATCAAAGATCTTCTTGCCGTGGTTGATGACGATAACTCTCTCCGCGAGCTCCTCAACATCACCGAGGTCGTGAGTCGTCAGGATAAACGTTACACCCTCCTCATTCATCTTTTTGATCGTTTCCCGAATAGTTGCTTTCGCTATAACATCGAGTCCGATGGTCGGCTCGTCGAGGAACACGACTTCCGGCTTGTGAAGCATTGCCATAACGATCTCGCATTTCATGCGCTCTCCAAGCGACAAAACTCTTGTCGGTTTGTTTATAACATCCGCGATTCCGAAAAGCTCAACCATTTCGGCAAGTCTCTTTTCATACTCGTCATCCGGAATCCCGTAGATCGCCTTATTCATCGCAAAGCTGTCCACGGGGGGAATGTCAAAGATCAGCTGCGATCTCTGTCCGAAAACCGCTCCGATCTTCTTAACATACTTTGCCCTTTCCTTCGCAGGCGAGTATCCCAAAACCTTTACCTCACCCCCCGTCGGGAAAAGAGCACCGCACAGCATCTTTATGGTCGTTGATTTTCCGGCACCGTTCGGTCCGAGCATTCCGACGATCGTTCCTTTCTCAACCTCAAACGATATTCCGTCAACAGCATGTACAAGGACTTTCTCCCTCCTGAAGAAACTCTTAAAGAAGCCCTTCTCGCTGCGCTTGTATGTTTTATATGTTTTTCTCAGGTCTTTTACGCTTATGATTCCCATAATGTTCTTTCCTTTTGCAATTCCGCAATTATTATCCCTGCAACCGTTTTCTTTCTGTTATTTTGAATTCTCAATCCGTGTCCTTCCATTTTCTGTTTTTTTGTGTGAATATAGTCCGGACCCATTTCTCGTTTTCTCATTCCGATATCCCGATAAGTTCATTTTCTTTGGCACTTGTATCGGGATCACCCCCCGACACCCTCATAGCGCTTGATCATACGGTTATATATCCACACTCCGAACATAAGCACAAGCACACAAGGAATAAGTCCCAAAAAGTACAACGGCTCGACTCCTTTTAAGAGCACTTCGGCCGGAAGCGATCCGATCATCCCGGCAGGGATCACAAATGCCATCACGATCCTTAAGCCTTGTCCGAAGATCTGAAGCGGATAATTTCCGAAGTTGCTGACGCTCGATGAGATCTCGTCAAGTCTCGAATTACCGACCCAGATGAAGCTTATGGCCGCCATGATAAGAAAGAGTCCCGCTGCGACAAGTATTCCTCCGATAAAAAGCACTATCGCGCTTAAAACTCCGAGCACTCCCGATACTCCCGTATTTATAAGCGACACCGTAAGCACAACCGCAGATCCGACCACAAGCCCGATCTGGGAAACCGAGAAATTGGTGGTCATGATGTAAAAGAGCGGCGAGATTGGCTTCAAAAGCACAGTCTCAAAGCTTCCTCCCCTGACATGATCCATCGTTGCCCACATCACAGATGACAGGCACATCGATGCGATTCCTCTCGAGAGTGAGAAGATCGACTGAAGTGCCAAAACTTCCCACATCGTCCACCCCGGGAACTCGAGTCCGTTAGCATAAATCACAATCGTAACGAGCGGGAAGAAAATGTTGGAAAGAAGTGTAATAAACGTTGACATGATAAAGTCGGCGCGGTAGGCGGTTGCCTGCGCGATCGAAATCTTAATGCATGTCAGGTATACTTTCAGTTTCAAAGAATTCCTCCATATAATTACTATTCCGGATACATGTGGCGTACTGTTATGCACCTACGGCTGTAAATCTTCGTATTGCGGCTCGGTAGAGTAGTTCGCTGAATCCTATCATGATAACAAGTGCTATACCCTGGAACATGACCGCTTCGGGAACAGAGAGGCCGAAGCCTGCGATATCGGCACCTCCCGTCCAGACCATCGCGGGGATGTAGTTTGTGTACTGGAAGGGCAGGAACATCATGATCCTTCTCACTGCTTCGGGGAAGAAGTTGATGGGGATGAGCGCACCCGAAAGTACATTGGCGAAGAGCTGGTAAACAACTCTGATACCCCCCGCATTCACAAGGAAGAACGCAGTCATTCCGAGTGTGTAATTAACATAGAAGTTCATCAGGAACGTGATCGCAACCGAAAGAATCGTCCATCCGAGGTAGACAGGCCTCATGTCGACGCCGAATAAAAGCCACAAAATAAGAAGACAGGGGATAAATTCGAAGATAAGTCCGAGAACCCTGTGTCCGAGCTTCTGTTCGAGTGCGAATCTCCTGTGATTGATGGGGCGCAGCACGAAGGTGAGAAACTTTCCTGTTCTGATGAGCATCTGCAGGTTCCAGTCAGCGAAGTCCATCGTAAGATATCCGATGAGAGCCGACGCTCCGTAGTACCGCACCATTGCCTCAAAGCTCATCCCGGCGATCATCGCCGCATCGCCGTACACCGCTTTCCAGACAAAATACTGAACGATAAAATATGTAGGTCCGACAAACGCCGATACGAGTGAATGCGTACGGTATGCGGACCACTCTTTATAAGTGGCGAAGGCAACTGCCTTGCCTTCGCCGAAAATGTGTCTTATTTTTTCTAACATATATATTTTCCCAAACTTATGGATTCGGATCCCAAAGTACATTCATTATTCTACAGAAGTAGACTTTAAATGTATAAAAAGATATCCCGTCCTTAAGCTTTACTTGTTAAAACCGATCATTATATCCTTCCCGATGTGCAGCCTCGTCTCGGTGGGGACATCAAATACTTTATTACTTCAGACCCGACCAGATAATGTTCTGTACATTATAAAGCCCTCTCGCATTCCAGGTCTCACCGTCCGTCCACGGTACGAACCATGCCGCAACAAGATTTTCAACGGGATCGCAATCCATCGAGCAGGATCCTGCTCCCTCATGCATGTACGTTCCGTCCGAATACGTCCAGGGAAGGCCCTTTCTCATGTCGAACCCGATACCGTAACCTCTGTCGGGCTCATTGGCACCCCAGCACCTGTCAGGAATGTTAAAGAGCTGATGCGAGGTCATCTTCTCTACCGCTTTTCTTCCGATAATCCTTGTTCCGTTAAAGGTTCCTTTTCCGAGGAGCATTCTGCCGTAGATCGAAATTGAACGTGTGGTTGATGTCATGCCGCCCGCCGTTTTGGGTATGCGATCAAAGATAGCATCACACTCGTCATCCGATTTCGGAATTCTGTGCTCGTTAAGAACGATATTCTTGAATTCCTGATATCTCTCGCCCCTGACATAAGCTTTTTTGATGATCTCTGTAAGTTCATCGAGTTCCATGACATCGGGGAATCCCGTATCAGTCATTCCGAGGGGCTTGGCGATGTTGTTCATGATGTATTCCTCTGCGGGAACACCGCTCACCTTGCGGATAAGTTCTCCGAGAATAGCATACCCGAACGAGCAATATGCCCACTCAGTTCCGACGGGTCTTCTGAGACCTCCCGAAATTCCCGCTGCGATCCAGTCAAAATCATCGACTTTACCGCCGTTTTTCAGGAACAACGCAAAATCTTTATATACATTCTCCCAGTGATTCCTGGGCGCAACCTCGGGGAAGCATCCTCCGTCGGGATAGAGGCCCGATGTGTGCGTAAGCATATGCCAAATGTTTATTCCGTCAAAGGGCGGCTTCGAGAAAGCATCCAGGAACTCGCCCATTCTCTGCTCGAGTCTGATATAACCATCCTCTACGAGTTTCATGATCGCTACCGCAACAAATGTCTTTGTCAGCGATGCGAGATGGAACGGCTGATCCGGCTGCATGAGGACCTTATCATCCACAAAGCTTCCCCCACCGATTGCAGCATTGGCGATGATCTTTCCTTTGTGAGCGATAGTGTACTGCGCTCCGTTGATTACACCCTCATCAATAAGCTTATCGAAATGCTTATGAAGGACCTCAAGCCTTGATGAATCGTACCCGGTCTCTTCCGGCTTGCAGTCGGTTGCTCCAAATCTGACTTCTCTCATGTGTTGTCCTCCTCATCGTTTTTTGATTTACTGTAAACTCTATCACAGCGTACTGATTAAAACAAGTATGTCACTATTTCACTGATCTCAGCCGCCCGAAGAAGCGCTCGTGGGTTCTTTTTCTACAATATCTATTGCAAAGTCTTTAAACGATTCGCGAACTTCCTCAATCGTAGGTGACTCTTCGGTATCACCAACCACACGAGTATACACGGCATTTGAGGGAACCTGTAGTTTTAGCTTACCGTGGTTATGATCGGTTTTCTCAACATAAAGCTTTATAACGACCTGATCGTCCCCGGAGCCTTCTCCCGGATCTCCGGGGGCAGAGATCCTGATATTTCTGATCATGAGCGCTCCGCCCGAGCATACATCTACACGGCCACAGTTGCCACTGGGTTGAGCATATTCAAGTGCAAGTGCTTTTTCGTATCCTTTACTGGCTTCGCTTCCGATAGGTTCTACAGACTCCACTGCGAGCATTCCTCCCTTGTTCACCTTGAGGATCGCATCATTCCTGATGGTCAGTGAGTCCCAGTCGCTTGCGGTGTAATCATTAACTTCGAGTGTTACTCCTCCCAATTCCCAGGGAATTATTTCCCCATCCTGCGACTGCCTTGCGGGCAAAGAGAGATTCTCACCGGTATCAGTCATAAATCTGCTGTTCACGCCGACAATAGCATCACTGTTTGACCATTCAAGGAACCTTACAAGCTGGTGTATGGTGGTGATCGTTACTATATTTTCTCCGTTCTGAAGATCTTCAAGCGAGATAAGCCCATCATTAAAAGGATGCTCTACAACCTCAACTCCATCCGAATCGTTCTGTTCCTTTGTTTTCCTGTAAACCTTCAGCCGGGGTGTCCCCTCTTCTGTATCCTTACCGGTATAACTATATCTCCATATTACGGACTTATCGGGAGATCCATCAATCTTTTCGGTCGTTCTCTCGATCACAAGCATCTGTTGCTCGGGGTCGATCTTTTCCCTGATACTTTCCTTGTCAAGCTCAGTCTCGTCAGAGAAGAATTTGAAATAATACTCATCCTTATTATTACCCATTATAAGCCTTGCATCGGGTCCGCACATTTCTACAATCTGATGTGAGGCACCTTCAGATTGATTGTCTGATAGTCTTACACCAAGATCGCTACTGCCGCTATCCTGAGCATTCGATTCAAACGTACCCATGATCTTTAGTGATCCGTACTCGCTCATGTCCAAAGGAAGATTAGTTACCAGCTTCGAGCCTGCAGGAATACACAGTTCTCCTGTTATCGGTATAGAAGTCTTACCATCGGCATTAAGGATTTCTACGGTTCTATCACTTGCGTACTTTGATTCATTAATTTTCACCTTTGGCGTCCTGCCGGCTTTTTTTGCAGCCGTTATCTCACCTGCTCTTTTGTGATCAAGGTACGCATTAAGCCAGTCGACTTCTGAGTTCTGATAAAAGGAAAAGGGCACGGAAGCCCCGTCTTTTTCAAAATCAGTCACGAACTCTTCGCAGATGATGTTATCTCTGTGCGTAAAATCGACGAAGGAAAAAACAACACCCTCTCCGTAAGCATTACGATCATATTCATAGGAATATCGGTCGATTCCCCTGATATCAGAGAAGCACTTTCCCACATCAAAGACTCCACAAATCTCATCACTCCCTAATCCCTGACCCGAAACAGTTACGGTACCGCCGTTATTCTGAACCGAAACGGCTTTTATAAAGAATTTAATGTCCTTTTTTTTAGATTCATCCCATCGCTTATCCTTGTCGCACCACCATATGAAGGAGCACAGAGGCTCATTGGGATCGTTATAGCCCCGGTCCGCTTTTGCAGTGAACACTAAATTCCCGTACTCAAACTTTGCACCGGCCTTGATGCCGATCATAGCTTCCACGTGCTTATCAATTATTTCGTATGGAAACTTAACATTCTTGGCAGCAACTCTAAGCATACTTCCGTCCGAAACAATGATCTGCGAATCCTTTGAAAGAATGATCTTATAATCCGAGCGCGCATCAAGCTCAACTTTTTTGTTACTGTCTCCGATCAGAAGTGTCACGCCTGTCGGGATGGTGATACTGTCCTCGAGGTCGAGGTCAGAAGTCAGCTTTACAAGCTCCGGTCCTGCGTTCCCACCGGCGCTCTGCTCTTTAGCTTTTTGACCTGCTTTGCTCAGCTTTTCTTTCAGCCCCGCGGTTGTTTCTTTGGGCTCATCCACTACCGGCTTGGTCTCCGTGTCCGGAGTGGTCGTTCCTTCATTTACCGGACCGGAATCCGGAGTGGTCGTTCCTTCGTTTACCGGACCGGGATCCGGAGTGGTCGTTCCTTCGTTTACCGGTCCGGGATCCGGAGTAGTCGTTCCTTCGTTTACCGGTCCGGGATCCGAAGTGGTCGTTTCGTACTCCTTCTTGTCACCCCAAGTTTCATCCGAAGGAGTTCCGAAGATTTCGCCCTCTGTGCTGTCATCGGGTGTGGCTGTTTCGTCCTCCTTCTTGTCACCCCAAGTTTCATCCGAAGGAGTTCCGGAAATTTCGCCCTCTGTGCCGTCATCGGTTTCTTCGGGCTTGCCGACATAGTTATCGGAAGTGAGGTCTTCGCCCTTCTTGACTGTCTGCTCCACGCCGTTGCTGTCGGCGACAGTGACATTCTTGTCGGTGTTGTTTTCGAGCTTAACGCCTGCATCCTCATTCTTAAGCGTTACAGCCGAATTCTCTGCCCCTTTTTCGAGCTGAAGATCAACGTCAGCATAGGCATTAACCTTAACAGGGAGCTCTGACTTCACTGCAGCGCCTGCAGCTTCGGGCTTAA
>JAEEIH010000196.1 GCA_016281275.1 Lachnospiraceae bacterium
AAGATTCTCGATCCTGTCGGCTTTCTGGTCGAGGACTTCTTTCATGTTGTTGACTTCCTCAACCTTCTCTTCCATCATCTTGTCGACATAAAGTCTGTAGCCCTTGTCGGAAGGGATACGACCTGCCGAGGCGTGGGGCTGAACGAGATACCCGAGCTCTTCAAGATCGGCCATCTCGTTACGGATGGTGGCGGAACTCAGCGACAGATCCGTAAATTTCGAAATCGTCCTCGAACCGACCGGTTCACCGGTTTCAAGGTAATTCCTGATAATAGCGTTAAGTATCGCCATCTTGCGTGAATCAAGCTTATCAGTATCCATCCGAACCCCCTCGTGTTTTTGTTAGCACTCAAATCGGTAGAGTGCTAACATCTAAACACAAGATACCACTATCAAATTAAATTGTCAACACTTCACAAACAATTCTTAAAAAAAGTTTTCTTCTCCTTAACGAATTTTAAGCAATATTTGTTTTCTGTTTCAAAATAAGCATAATAGATATGGTTCACTGACCCTTAATCTGCTAAACTCATATAAAAAGAGCAGGTCTGTTCCGTAATATCAGGGGCATGCCATGTTCCCCGGAAACATAAATTATATTTTCAACCATACATGACCCAAATGCAGTAATTTCCGCATAAGATAACCGAAAGGAATATATTTATGAAAGTAGTTCTTGAGCATCTCACAAAAAAATTCCCCAACCGTAACAAAAAAGTCGGCGGCTTTGTTGTTGCGGTAAATGATTTTACCTTCGAGATTCCCGACGGAAAAATGATCGGACTCCTCGGTCCCTCCGGCTGCGGAAAGAGTACGACCCTTAATCTTATCTGCGGTCTTGAAAAGCCCACCGAGGGGAAGATCTATTTCGGGGACAATGATATAACCGGTCTTCCTCCCGAAGACAGAGGCGTCGGTCTCGTATTCCAGAACTATGCGCTCTACCCGCATCTGACGGTCGAGCAGAATATCATGTTTCCTCTCGGGAACCTTCGCGGCGACAAAAAGCTTACCAAAGAAGAAATGAAGGCAAAAGCTCTTGAGGCCGCAAAGCTCGTCCAGATCGACGGGCTCATGGAACGCAGGCCAAGCGAGCTTTCTGGAGGTCAGCAGCAGCGTGTCGCCATTGCCCGCGCCCTTGTCAAGATGCCCCACGTTCTCCTTCTCGACGAACCTCTCTCAAACCTCGATGCCCGTCTCAGGCTTCAGACACGCGAGGAACTGAGACGCATTCAGAAAGAAACAGGCATTACCACCGTATTTGTTACCCATGATCAGGAGGAAGCAATGAGCATCTCGGATATGATCGTGGTCATGAAGGACGGCGTCATCGAGCAGATCGGCAAACCGCAGGAAGTGTACGACGATCCCGCAAACCTCTTTGTAGCCAAGTTTCTCGGCACTCCCGCCATAAATGTTTTCAAAGGAAAGATCAAAGACGGCAGTCTTTTTATAGGAAGTGACCGGGTTCTCGATGTAAAAGTCCCGGCCGACGGTGACGTTTGTGTAGCGATCCGACCCGAAGGCTTCGTTGTGAATGACCGTGGAAGCTTCTGCTGCAGACTTATCGCCCGTGAAGTAATGGGGCGCGACTCAAGCATAGTGGCTGCAAACGACAGCTTCATCGGGCAGACCTTCCGCGCGATCATAAACTCAGAAACCGTGGTGGACACATCCGCTCCCGAAATCCGATTTGAACTGAAGCCTTCAAAGATTTTCCTTTTTGACACAAGCACCGAAGAAAGGATCCCATTCAGCGTATGAAAAACAACCTTAAGGCTTGGGCTTACCTTCTGCCCGCGCTCCTGTTTCTCGGTATATTTACGATCTACCCTCTGATCGATGTGGTCGTTTACTCTTTTGAGGAAGGGTATAATTTCGCGTCACAGACATATACCGGCACGGGGCTTTACAATTTCTCTTATGTCCTGCGCGATCCGTATTTCACTCAGGCGCTCAAAAACACGTTTATTATCGTCATCATCACGGTTCCCCTGTCGACGGGACTTGCTCTCCTGATCGCGCTCGGACTCAGTAAGATCCCCCGTCTTAAGAACCTGTTCCAGACAGTGTATTTTCTTCCTTATGTAACAAACACTCTTGCTGTCGGGCTTGCGTTCATGATCCTTTTCAAGAAGACGGCGTATTCGGACGGGATGGTGAACCTCCTGATAAACGCATTCGGCGGGGATTCCGTGGATTTTATCGGCGGACCGTACTGGGCCAAGATGCTCGTGATGTGCATCTATACGATCTGGATCGTTCTTCCTTTTAAAATACTGATCCTTACATCCGCACTTGCCTCCGTCAACAAGACATATTACAAAGCTGCAAGGGTTGACGGAACAAGAGGTTTCCGGATCTTTACAAGGATCACTCTCCCGATGATCGCGCCGATGATCTTCTATCTCGTCATCACGGGCTTTATCGGTGCTTTCAAAGCCTACAGCGACGAGGTCGCGCTTTTCGGAACGGATCTGAATGCCGCGGGCATGAACACGATAGTCGGTTATGTATATGACATGCTCTACGGCAACAGCGGCGGCTACCCTTCCTTCGCTTCGGCGGCGGCGATAATATTGTTTTCGATAGTATTTACGATCACATGTATCAATCTTCTGCTGAGTAAAAAAAGCAGGCTGTTCTGAACGTACTGTTACTTTGCAAAATTCAATTGACGTGAAATTACATTGTATGGATCTTAAAGGGATCAGATCATGGCGTTTCGCAGATAAAACAAATATTAAACAAAGACAGAAATACTTATACAATTGAGGATACACTATGGAAACCCGGAATGATTACAACAGAATAGAAAAGCATGCGAAGAACCACAGGCTTGTGAGAAACATTATCATATATGCGTTCTTGTCGCTGTGGGGACTTATGGTTTTGTTCCCGTTCTACTGGATGGTTCTGTCGAGCATCAAGAGTTACGGTGCGTACAGTTCGGAGTACATACCGAAGTTTTTCACCTTAAGCCCCACACTTGAGAATTATTCGGAAGCGTTCACATCGGTTAACCTCGGCGGATATTTCCTTAACACGCTCATCTTCACGATCTGTACAACGCTTATAATGATGGTTGTCATCATCCTCGCGGCATTTGCCTTTTCACGGATGGAGTTCAGAGGAAAGAACATAGTCTTCGCGCTCTTTCTCTCTCTTATGATGATCCCGAACGAGCTTGTCATCATCACAAACTACGTAACGATCACCGACCTCGGACTTCGCAACACTTTCACCGGTCTTATACTGCCGTCGGTCACATCGGTCTTTTACATATATCTTCTTAAGGAGAATTTTGAGTCGATCCCCGAAGAGCTTTACAAGGCTGCCAAGGTGGACGGAACTTCGGACTTTAAATATCTTGTGCGTGTGATGCTGCCCATCTCGCAGCCCACGCTCATAACCATTATCATCCTCAAGGTCATCGAGTGCTGGAACTCGTACGTATGGCCGAGACTTGTCACCGATGATCCCGAGTACTTCCTTGTATCAAACGGGATCCAGGAGATCCGCGAGAACGGCTTCGGCCGAGAGAACATCCCGGCTATGATGGCCGCGGTCGTAGTTATCTCCGTGCCGCTCATCGTGCTCTTCCTTGTGTTCCGCAAGAAGATCATGACCGGAGTTTCGAGAGGAGGTATTAAAGGATGAACGCTTCTTCGTATTATCATCGGACGGCATCGATATCTTCCCACAGAGATGTCCCTTCAATCATTCATAGTATAACTTCTTCCGTAGTACATAAGGTGTTATCCTACATACCGGTATTATTACTGACAATCAGTTGCGTACTTCTTCTCGCGGGCTGTCACGGCAGACGCGGCAACGATCCATTCGTGCTCCCCGAAAGCTTTGACACCACGCGCAACTACGAGATCACGTTCTGGGCAAAGAACGATACAAACAAGACGCAGACCGATATTTACAACAAAGCTATAAAGGACTTCGAAGCCCTTTACCCTAACATCCACGTGAACATCCGTCTGTACACGGATTACGGCAGGATCTACAACGACGTGATCACAAACATCTCAACGAACACAACTCCGAAT
>JAEEIH010000197.1 GCA_016281275.1 Lachnospiraceae bacterium
GCCCTTGCCGGCCAGTACCGAGCCGATAACCGCGATAATGCCGACAAGCATTATGATTCCCTGAATGAAGTCATTCACGCTGGTAGCCATGTAACCGCCGAGGATTACATAAACGCCGGTGAGCACTGCCATCGCAACTACGCAGACCCAGTAAGGGATATCAAACGCAAGCGCGAAAAGCTTTGAGAGTCCGTTATAAACGGATGCTGTATAAGGAATAAGGAAAATGAAAGCAATTGCAGAAGCTGCAATCTTAAGAGCCGTGCTGTTAAAACGCTTTCCAAAGAAATCGGGCATTGTTGCCGAAGCGAGATGCTTGGTCATGACTCTTGTTCTTCTGCCGAGGATGATCCACGCGAGAAGCGAACCGATCAGAGCATTTCCGATACCGATCCATGTGGATGAGATACCGAACTTCCAGCCGAATTGTCCGGCATAACCGATGAAAACAACGGCTGAGAAATACGATGTTCCGTATGAAAAAGCCGTCATCCAGGGGCCGATAGTGCGGCCACCCATTACGAAGTCACTGACTCCGGTGACTTTCTTGCGCGCACGAACCCCGACAAGGATCATTACGGCGAAGAAAACAATAAGAATTGCGATCTTAACAAACATGTTCCTAACCTCTTTCTGGATTTTGCTGAATTATGCATATGTACCGCCGGGCCGCGGCGAATTGCGATCCGAACGAACATATGCCGTTTATGCTTTAGCGCGTTAAAGCATAACGCTTTAACGCTACAACGTATAATAGCATGCAATACTCCCCGTGTCAACACATAACACGGGGAGTCCGTAATCTCTCTGTTATTATCTTCTCGCAAAGCTCTTTGCTCTTTTCCCGGATGCATCACGAGGCGCCGCCGGCAATCTCCTTCAAGAACCATTCGTCAATAGTCTTCTTGATGTCTGAGGCCTCATAATCGCTGCAATCCGAAGCGAATTTATCAATCCTGTACGGGCCCCAGCCGATTATTTCGTCGGACAGAAGAACTCCTTGTTTCACGACGGTAAACATCTTACCGTTTATTTCGACCCGATAGCCGTCCTTAAGCGCAGAGCCTTCGGGATCATACTCGAGCGCGGGACGGATTCCGAGAGAATAATCTGTGTTCATTCCGCTTAAGTTTGCGGTGTTGTTTGTGTATACATACGCCGCTTCTCCCTTGCGCTCCCCCGCATCCTTCAGCCAGAGACTGACATCAAACGAAATCGGAATCAGCTTCCGACATGCTTCGTACTCGGCAGCCGTCAACAGTCGTGCTCCCAATAGCTTCAGCTCTGTTTCCTGTGGTAAAAATTCCGTTACTCTCATGGGTCCCCCTTTCTGTTATTTCAAAATTCCGGCAATCTTTTCCTCTCCGATTCCGGGAAGTATTTTCATTAAGTGCTCTGTGATCCGCGCGCGGGATTCTTCGGTCGTATGTTTATATACATTGTCAGAGAACTTCGCCCCGATAAACTTCTCGGGCGTCGAGTACTCGGCAACACCCCACCCGTACTCTTTTCCGAATTTATCAACTTCGTAACGGAAGTCGCTTATGACTATGTAGCACTGCTTCTGAAGCCTTGTTATGATCGTGTCGAAGCCCTTCTTTCCGGTACTTCCGTACCCTCCGAGACGCTTCAGGTATTTCGACATCGAAGGCGCATTCGCATCAACAAGTTCGTACAACTCCTTGTCCTTAAGGGCTGCGAGCCCGTCCTCGTAGCGGCTGTCGAAATCGTAGCCGTCCCGCCTGTAGTTGGCAAAATCGGGGAACCACTTATCGCTTATATACATCGCCTTGTTCTTAAAAAACTTACCGTACGCGCAGTGCATCTCTCTGATGACCGGACCCTTCCACTCCCATACGGGCCAAAAGCCGTTGTCGCCGTCGGTGTACCACTTCCCCGGTCCTATGTGCTCCTCGATCGAAAAACCGGGAATATCGTTCGTAAAAAACGGAACAAAACCCATCTTATCTATCAGATCCATGAGATCCTGCATGCTATTGATCTTAAAATCATCCGAATAATTCATTGAAACCTCGTCTTAAAAATGGTCCACAACCCCCGTCCCCATGGGTCATCCGGGGAAGTGTATCTCTTCTTTCCTTGCCTCGATGAGTTCTTTGATCTCGCTTGAAGTATATGTTTTGATCCCGAGATCCGCGAATCTTTTCTTGAGTTCGAAAGAGTCGCTGTAATCGGCTTCTGTTGTTATGTCGTTATAATCATCATCAACCACAAAATACTCGTAATAATATGCCGATTTTCCGTTTTCGTCCTCAAAGCGATACTCATTGAGCCCAAGGTGCTCCGTGTCAAGCCCTTCGGCAGAAAGAGATACAGGTTCTCCTTCGTCTTTTTGAACATACATGCTATCAAAAACGGGAAGCGTCTGCGTTACTCCGTAACAGAAGTTGTATTTTCCGTCTGCATCGACATAAGCGTAATCCGAAGAATGAACCGTTGCTCCTCCCGAGCCGCCCGTCGTGATCACGCCGTTATCATCTATCGAAACATCGCTTCTGCTCCAGCTGTCCTGAATAAAGGCTATTCTTAACTCATAATTACGACAACAAACGATCATATGAAGTCCGTACTCATCGTTAAATTCACCTTCCACACAGAGCTCCTTAAGTCCGTCGTTTCCGCAATCTATTAATCGATATGAAACGTCGCCGGTCTGCACGTACGGCTCCACCGCCCCCGATCCGTACCGGAGTATATCGAGTCTGTCTACAATACCGTCCCAATTGTAAAATGCGCCCTCCCTAAGCATCGCTTTTGTATCAATATAGGTTGTTCTGTCCGCTTCTCCCGTGTACTCTGCCCTCATTGTTCCTTTTATGAATCTCTCAAGATATCGGTCGGTTGTACTAATGCGTTCGTTTTCGCCGAGCTCAAGCCAAGCCTGCTCATTGTCAAGATCTTTTTCCTTTTCTTCCCTTTCCTTAAGCTTCTCCAAATAATCCTCCCGAAGCGCATTTATTTCATCGCCGGGGATATTATCTACCACCGTATCAAACATGGCGTTAAAGCTTTTTGACGTGGGCATATAGCCACCGCACTCTTTAAGGACTTTCTCGTCTTTGTCATAAAGGATCAGGCAGTATGAGCTTCCGTCACATACATCGGTATTCGAACCGACCCGCATGTTGTAGAGTTCCTCTCTGTCAAGACCCTCATTTATTGCCGCATACTGTTCTTCTGTAAGTTTAAGCACAGCTATCTGCTCCATGGTCTTTGCTCCGGACCTTTCGTCGCTTGAGGTCGGCATGTACACAAGTACGTCTCGATTTGTACAAACAATCACTCTGGCATCAATACAATCATATATCGTGCCCCAGCTTGATCCGCCGTAATCGATCCCGACAAGATATTCGTCGGACAGCTCCGGAACGGGCAAAAGACTGCACGCCGCACCCCCCATGACCATAATTATGAACAAAGCGATAAAACACAACTTCCTTTTCATGCGTCTTCTCCTTTTCCTCTCTCAAAATGACCCACAACCGCCGTGGATCCCTCAAAATGACCCATAACCCCCGTCCCCATGGGACCATGGTCCACAACCCCCGTCCCCATGGGGTCATCTTCCGTAGATTGCTTTGCAGATCTTATTGCCGTTTGCAGAGAATTTTTCTTCATATTCGGTCATGACATTTCCTTCTGCATAAGGACTCCCGTGCAGGTCCTCTGTTTGAAAGAGTATCCTCCACCCGCATGCGGCCGCCGAATCGAGCGAATATGCAAAAAGCTCTTTATTGTCGGTTTTCTGCTCGATCGTCCCCTCCTTCTTCAAAACATGATCATATCGGGGGAAAAATCTGTCGCTCGTGAGTCTCCTTTTTGCATGTCTCTCCTTGGGCCACGGATCCGAGAAATTGAGGTAGATCTTGTCGATCTCATGCTCACCGAGCATCTCTTCTATGTTGTCTCCCTCGTAAAGTACAAGCGCAACATTCGGGAGCGGGGCTTCTTCCATCTTTTCGACTGCACGTAAAAGGACCGATTCCTGCCTCTCTATCCCTATAAAATTGATATCTGGATTCTGCCTCGCCATATCCATGACGAACCTTCCCTTTCCCATCCCGAGCTCGACATGCAAAGGATTATTGTTTCCGAAAAATACGGACCACCTCCCTCTGAACCTTTCGGGCTCCTTAACCGCATAATTGCTTTTTTCTATCACTTCCGCTGCCCGCGGTACAAATTTAAGTCTCATTTATCCTCCTCTTTGGCGGCGTAAATATTACGCCGCCGATTCCTTGTCCCACACTTAACTATGTACCAGTTTCATCTTTGGCGGCGTAAATATTTCGCCGCCTTGTCTCACGCATTTCCAATTTTAATACATTATAAACCATTGGATATCATCTGTGTCACTTTATTTCTGCTTTGCACACTTATCTATTGAACACGCTTCCACATTAATGTACTATTTGGAAATGATCATATCGCAACGACATAAATTATGCTCAGAGAAAGGAACAACATTATGTATGACAGACTTACCCGAGAAGACATTAAAAAAATGGAGGAAGAGATAGAACACCGGATACGTGTCGAGCGTCCGAAACTTATAGCTGATGTTCAGGAAGCCCGTGCGCAGGGAGATCTCAGCGAGAATTTTGAATACAAAGCGGCAAAGCAGGCCAAAAACAGAAACGAAAGCCGCATCAGATACCTTCAAAACATGATCAAAACCGCAGAGATCTACGAGGACGATTCAAAAGATGACGAAGTCGGTATCAACAATCATGTCACCGTCCGATTTGAAGACGACGGCGAGGAGGACAGTTTTAAGATAGTAACCACGGTCAGAACCGATTCCCTGAACAATCTTATCAGCATTGAATCGCCTTTCGGCAAAGCGCTTATGCACCACAAAGTCGGTGATAAGGTAAAAATTGATATCGGTCCGGATAACAGTTACTACGTTACAATACTGAAGATCGAAAACACTAAAGACGAGGTGAACGACACTATAAGTTCCTACTGAAACAAAACCTTTCGTACATACTGCCGCAATTGACAAACGACCTCCTTGAAAATAGAATAGGAAACAACACATTCAATCGGCAGCAGTCCTACAGAAAGGTTTTGGAAATGAGGTTCAGTTTTTTCAAAAAAAAGCAAAACAACAAAGACGAAAAAGGTCATCGCGACCCGATCATCGTCCGCTTCTATAAAGCGTCCGATGATGCCCCTACCGTTAACACCGCGGAGTCCGATTCCTCCGAAACGAATTTCTCCGCAAAAACATCCTCGACTTCAATTTCCCCCGAGAGAGCGGTTTCTTCCGCATCCCGCGCGGTAAACCCGGATACCCCGAAAGTATCCTCCGAAAATCCTTCGGGCAAGCATAAGCGTCGGTTTGAGCGTAACCCAAAATACTTCTCCATCAGCGTTTATTCCCTCATTACCATCCTTATCGCACTTCTGCTTGCGCTTGTGATCTTTAATCTTGCGTCCGTGATTTCAATGTTTTCCGGACTGCTTTCGGTTCTTGCGCCCTTTATCGGCGCGGGTCTGCTCGCGTTTATCGTTAGTCCGCTCGTCAACTTTTTCGATGAATTCTTTTTTGAAAAGCTTCTCCACATAAAGAAAGCGGGCGTTCGAAAAGCACTCAGCGTCATACTTGTTTATATCATCGTCCTCGGTCTTCTCGCGCTTGCCATCACAATCCTGATCCCTCAGGTTATCGGCAGTATAAAAGAGCTTCTCGGCAAGCTTTCGGGCATGAACGTAGAATCGATGACCGGAACCGTAAAAGGATGGATTTCGGGTATTGCTCCTTCTGTTGACCTTTCGGAATTTGATGCATGGGTGGCGGATCTGATCGCTTCCTTTACCGATAAGCTCGGCTCGTTTGTCAGCGATTCGATTCCTTCTCTTCTGAATGCGGGATACGCGGTTATAAAGGGTGTCATAAACTTCCTTCTCGCAATCGCGATCTCGATTTATATGGTATGCGACAAACGACGGATCGCCAGAGCTTCGACTGCTCTGACCTACAGCATTCTTCCCGTAAAAAAAGCCGGAACGTTTATATCAACCGCGCGCGATTGCGGACAGATCTTCTTCGGTTTTATTATCGGAAAGACCATAGACTCGCTTATTATCGGGATCCTGACATTTATCATCCTCACGATCGGCGGTCTTCCCTATCCGATACTTGTGAGCGTTATCGTCGGTGTAACGAACATGATCCCGTTCTTTGGTCCTTTTATCGGAGCCATTCCCGGAATCCTGCTCTATCTCTGCCTCGACCCCGTATATGCATTCGCATTCGCGATCATCATACTTGCAATCCAACAGTTTGACGGTTGGGTTCTCGGTCCGCTTATCCTTGGTGATTCAACCGGAGTGAGTCCGCTGTGGGTAATCTTCGGTATCACGGTCGGCGGCGCATATTTCGGTATGCCCGGAATGTTCCTCGGAGTTCCGGTTACAGCGGTTGTTGTATATCTGGCGCGCAGGATCGTTGCCAAACGCCTCGAAAAGAAAAAAGTGGAAGTAAGCTGATGATGTGATATAATTACTTTGGGGGACGTTGAGCAGACGGTTCCCTCGCGTCGTTAATTGAGAGAGGGGGGGACTTATGGGGATCATTTACTGTATCATGGGAAAAAGCGCAAGCGGTAAAGACACGGTTTACAAGCGTCTTCTGGAGCTCCAGCCCGTATCGCTGCGCAGTATTGTCACGTACACGACCCGTCCGATCCGGACCGAGGAAACCGAAGGCGTTGAATATAATTTTGTCACTCCCGACATCCTGAAAAAAATGAGAAAACAAGGTCTCATAATTGAGGAACGTTGTTATCATACGGTTCACGGCGACTGGTACTATTTCACCGCCGACGACGGACAAATAAAAGATGACGAAACGTATCTTCTCGTCCAGACACCCGAAGGATATAAATCCTTGCGAGACTATTACGGCAGGGACAGGGTTCGTCCGATATATATCGAAGTGGAAGACGGGTTACGTCTTGCGCGTGCGGTGGAGAGGGAACGCCTCGAAGCAAATCCCCGTTACACCGAGCTTTGCAGAAGGTTTATTGCCGATGAGGCGGATTTTTCCGAGTCGGTCCTGCTTTCTCTCGGTATCGATAAGCGATATCAAAATGCCGATTTTGACAAGTGTATCGCAGAACTGTCACAAGATCTTAAGGAATTCCTAAAGGAAAGCCGAAAAGACAGCGCCAAACCGCACGAACCGGGAAAGATAATCTACCCTCCGAAAAGTAAATGACAAAGCCCTAAACCGCTTCTAATGAGGATCCTGGTACACAGTCAAGTATTTGGCGAGGAATCAGAAGCGGTTAAAACCGCTTCTAATGAGGAAATCTCTTATGGATATGCGCATTAATCAAACGCAGGCGACGACACCTGTAGAACAAAAAGCTCCCGTATCTCAGGCAGACGGGTCATTTAAGTTCACTCTTGCAAGCGCCGTGGAGGATGCTGCGCTTTCCGAGCGTCTGTCGTCACTAATGGGAGAGATCAACGAGCAGGGAGAAAAAATCAAAAAGCATCGAGATATTAAAGATATGCGACATTATCGCGCGCTCATAAAAGATTTTATGAACGAAGTCGTTAACCGATCTCACAAATTCTCCCGAGAGAATTTTCTTGACAAGAGAGGACGCCACCGGGTCTACGGCATGATAAGACTTGTTGATGAAAAGCTCGATGCGATAGCAGCCGAACTCATTAAAGACGAACAGGACGTTATGCTAATACTCGGTAATATTGACGAGATACGCGGATTGTTGCTCGATATACTCACCTAATGTATTTGACCCAAAGGTCCGTTGCATTCCCTTCGGGAAATGCCGGTGCAAGGAATCGGAAGCGGATCATAAACCGCTTCCTTTGAGGAGGATTATATGCACGGATTTGAAGATATCCTCGGTCAGGAAGCCGTCATCCATCATTTTGAAGAAGCCCTTGCCACGGGCAAGCTTTCTCATGCATATATCCTTGCCGGCGACGAAGGGTACGGAAAACATCTTTTGGCAAAGCGCGCGGCTGCCGCGATGCTATGTACTGATGAAAGCAACGTTCATCCCTGTGGGAAGTGTGCTTCATGCGTACAGGCCGAAGCCGGCACCAACCCCGACATCATAAACGTTGTCCACGAAAAACAGCTGATCTCTGTCGGCGACATACGATCACAGGTTGTCGAGGACATACAATTAAAGCCTTACAACGGAAAATATAAGGTTTACATCATTGACGAAGCCGATAAGATGAACGAAATGGCGCAAAATGCGCTCCTCAAAACGCTTGAAGAGCCCCCCGCCTACGCCGTGATCTTTCTTCTCGCAAACAACACGGGAAGCTTCCTGCCCACAATTCTTTCGAGATGTATCACGCTTCCGTTAAAGCCCGTCAAAACAGAGGCTATTGCAGATTTGCTCGTCACGCGTTATAATCTGCCCGATTATATGGCTCGTACCTGTGCTTCCTTTTCGGGCGGTTCTGTGGGAAAGGCTCTTCGTTACGCAACGGATGCTGAATTTGTAAAAACACGCGATGCGGTTGTGCGCCTCATGTCGGGCATCGACAACATGAGCCACGCCGAGCTTATGGAGTCGCTCAATTTCTTCGGCAGCGAGAAGTCCCGCGGGAACGATTCTCATGTCGTTGATGATTTTCTTGACATGCTTTCGCTTTGGATGCGGGACATGCTCATGTTCAAAGCCACGCAGGATCCCAACCGACTGATCTTTCACGACTCAGTCATCGAGATCAGACGTCAGGCAACCCTGCGCTCCTTTGAAAATATAAACGAAGCGATCGAGGCGATCGAAAAGGCCCGCACGCGATTAAGGGCTTTCGTGTATTTTGATATAGCCATGGAAATGCTTCTTATGGCTCTCAGAGTCGTATGACGGTTTTTCCGGAACTGTGCGCCGGTTTTCGACGGATTCCGGCGGACGAAAAAGAATAAACATTAATCAGGAGTAATCATGCAGATCATTATCGGGGTCAGATTCAGACCCATAGGCAAAATATATTTTTTTGATCCGGTCGGAGAAGAATATGCTCCCGGAGACCATGTCATCGTAGAAACCACGCGCGGAATGGAATACGGTTTTGTTGCTGTCGGCAACAGAGAACTTCGCCCCGGTGAACATTCCACCGGAATCGCTCCGGTTGTAAGACGGGCAACGGCTGAAGACGAAGAGACCAATCTTGCAAACAAAGAGAAGGAAAAGGAGGCATTTGACATATGCCTCGAAAAAATCAAAAAGCATGGTCTTGAGATGAAGCTCATCGAGTGTGAGTACACCTTCGACAACAAGAAACTCCTCTTCTATTTCTCTGCCAATGGCAGGATTGATTTCCGTAACCTCGTAAAAGACCTTGCCGCAGTCTTCCGTACCAGAATCGAGCTAAGGCAGATCGGTGTTCGCGATCAGGCAAAGGCACTCGGCGGCATAGGCATTTGCGGTCGTCCGCTTTGTTGCTGTACATATCTTTCGGAATTCTCTCTGGTTTCCATAAAAATGGCGAAAGATCAGAGCATCTCGCTCAATCCCTCGAAGCTTTCCGGTAATTGCGGCAGGCTTATGTGCTGCATGCGCAACGAGCAGCTTGCTTATGAAGAACTCCTCGCCAATCTTCCGGGCGTAGGCGACCATGTCACCACCTCGGACGGACTCACGGGAGAAGTCAGCAACGTAAATGTCCTCAAGCAGATCGTCAGGGTGGTTCTCACTCTTGAAAACGGCGATAAAGAAGCCAGAGATTACAAACCTTCAGACCTTACATTTAAGGCCCGCAAGAGAAAAACAAGCGCTTCCGCCGAAGAAATGAAAGCAATCCGCGAGCTTGAGAAACTCGAAGAACAGGAAGGAAACAGTCACCTTGACGACTAACACATTATTATCACCTTCCGGCGAAAGAATAATGTTAAAGCCCGGCGAGCGCGCGGATGATCTGCAGCTGTGCGGGCTTTTCTGCATTCAGGATAAGGACCGGTTCTGTTTCGGAATGGACGCCGTCCTTCTCTCAGGTTTTGCGTCGGTAAAAGAAAACGAAACATGTCTTGACCTCGGTACCGGGACAGGCATCATCCCTCTTTTGCTCTCCGCCAAAACAAAAGGAAAACACTTTACGGGTTTGGAGATTCAGGAAGACAGCGCAGAGATGGCCGGACGAAGCGTTCGTCTCAATGATCTTACCGACAGGATTGACATCGTTTGCGGAGATATAAGAAAAGCTGACGAGCTGTTCGAAAAGTCTTCCTTCGATGTTATCACAGGCAATCCTCCCTACATGACAGACCTTCACGGGCTTAAAAATCCTGCGGAAGCAAAAGCGATCGCGCGTCACGAAGTTCTCTGCTCTCTCGACGAATTTGTTGCCGCCGCTGCTACTCTTGTTCGTCCCGGGGGACGTTTTTACATGGTTCACCGTCCCTTCAGGCTTCCCGAAATATTCGGTGCCCTTCGCAATGTCGGTCTCGAACCCAAAAGAATGAGACTCGTTCACCCCTATATCGACAGAGAGCCTTCCATGGTCCTCATCGAAAGCGTTCGTGGCGGTAAGCCCCGTATGACTGTGGAGTCTCCGCTCATCATATATGAAAAAGAAGGCGTTTATTCCGAGGAGATTCGCAGGGATTACGGATTCTGAACAACCACTTTTCACCGATTCAGCCGTATTCCTTGGCAGTTAAAACAGTTTCTTGAGAGGAGGAAACCACAGAGACATGGCAACCGGAACACTTTATCTTTGTGCTACACCCATAGGAAATCTAGAAGACATCACCCTGAGAGTTATCCGCACTCTTAAGGAGGTAGATCTTATCGCGGCAGAAGATACCAGAAACAGCATGAAACTTCTGACTCATTTTGATATACATACTCCGATCACGAGCTATCATAAGAACAACCGCTATGACAAAGCAAATACTCTCATCAACAAGCTTTTGGACGGCCAAAGCATCGCTCTCATCACCGATGCCGGGATGCCCTGTGTTTCCGACCCCGGCGAAGAACTCGCAAGGCTGGCGGCAGAAAACGGAATCCCCGTTACAGTCCTTCCGGGTGCATGTGCCGCCGTAACGGCTCTCGCCCTTTCGGGTCTTTCCACCGGTCGATTTTGCTTTGAAGGCTTCCTTCCGCAGAATAAAAAAGAAAGAAAAGAAGCCATCTCTAAGCTTATCCCCGAAACACGCACAATCATAATCTACGAAGCTCCCCATCATCTTACAGCCACCCTTAAGGATCTTCTTGAGATCCTTGGCAACAGACAGATTTCTGTTTGCCGCGAGCTTACCAAAGTACACGAAACGGTCTTTCGTACAACTCTGAAAGAAGCGGTTGACACTTATGAAGCGATTGCCCCCAGGGGCGAGTGTGTTCTTGTCATAAAGGGCGCCGACGGTTCCCTTCTCGCCGAAGAAGAACGAAAGAAATGGCAAGAGCTTTCGATACCTGAGCACATGCAACTGTACTTATCAAAAGGCATGGAAAAAAAAGATGCCATGAAAGCCGTCGCCAAAGACCGCGGAGTTACCAAGCAGGAGATATACCGGGCTTGTCTGGAGTCCGATTAACCTGCCGGCATCCGATGCGCTCATAAAAACACCCGTCTGCAGCTTGTGCAAACGGGTGTTTTTATGATCCGATCATTCGTTTTCAGATCACAAAATCATAAAACGAGAAGAAACTCTCCATGTCTGTAACAATCTTTTCGAGGTACGACAGACTTAGTACCCCTACTTTCGCTCGTTCTACCGTTCCTCCGAGAAATGACTCAATAAATTCTATCAGGTCTTCTCCCACAAGATCAAAAGAGACTTTTGTTTCATCAGCAAGTGTCTTTCCGGCCGCAAAAGTCCGCCTCATCATCTCAACAGGCGCAAGGACGTTTTCGGACCGGGAATACATGAATGAGATTCTGTAGGCATCCGCAGTATCCTTTTTTACGAGAAACAATCCGCTCGCCTCTTCTCCGTCCATGTACATCGTACTAAGCTCTTCGTCAAAGAACCTTCGGTCAAGATTATGTCCGAGCAGATTAAAACCGCTCTCTCTGATGCTTTCTATAAGAGTATTAAACGTTTTTGCCGTCGTGTTCGCAAGAGATTCGCAGTTTTTCGCTTCCTTCATCAGATTCCTGTTTGCTCTGAGTTCCCCGAGCGTACAGGTATAGCTTCCGCTGTCGGACTCTTTGTAAACGAAATTGAATCCCTCAAGAACCCTATTAAACCTCGGATCGGTATTTGGCGCCACAGTAATCCTCACATCGCTTATTCCTTCTCTGTATAATTCAAGAAAAAGCGATACCAGCGATTCGCTTCCGATACCACGTCCGGAATACTCGTCCGCAACATGAACCCATAAAAGTTCAACCTCCGGGAAATCACGTCGTATCGCGATTCCCCCGACTGCCACGTTTTCGCTTATGATTCCAAAAAGCTGTACTTCATCATCGTCAAGAGCTTCATCAAGAACGGTAGCGGGAAAGTATGCAACAAAATTCTGAAGATTTTGATCGTCAAGGCTTGTGATATCTGTCATAAAATTCATTGTTCACTCCCCCTTTCGTCTTTTCCGAGGCCTTTTTCCCGGGCTTTTCTCGCCGCCTCTTCAAACAGTGCCGTAGCCTGAGGACGGAGCTTTTCTCTGTCATCATTCATGTACTTTCTTCGGAACTTATCCTTTATCGTCAGTTCATTTAACGTTCCCTGCTCCATTTTTTCAGGCTTCCAAGCCATTTCCGTAACCGACTCTACGCTCTGACCGCTTCTGAACGTCGGAATCGCCACCGCCAGCATGCCTGCCATACTCCAGGATAACGCGGTTCCGTATTTTATCAAATTAATCACCCTGGTGTCTTCTGCGCTTTTCTCATCAAAAGCCTCAGGGAATTTAATGATGAGCTCTCCGTCCTCTTGGGCAAGCGACGCCTCTTTTGAAATTTCATCCCTATGTTCAAAGATATAAACAAAATCCGGTTTTCCGTCGCCGTACTTCGCGATCAGCTTTTCATATCTGTTTGCAGCAAGCGTAAGATATTTTTTAATGCCGAGCACGTTTCTGAATCTCGCAACCTCTATATCTTTTTTTGAGTCCTGCCCGGTCAGGAATGCTCCCGCCGTCAGATCGAGAAGCAATTCCCTGTACTCCTCTTTCGTGAGCGAATCAAAAGTGCCGCAGGCGTCCATCGAAGGTAACGATCTGAAGATGGCTGCCATTTTTCCGTTTCCGTCCCCTCCCGCAAGTTCGAACCGCTTTACGGACAGTCCATAAACCATTTGAGCATCTTCCATTTTTTCGATGATCGCTTTTCTTCTCTCCCGAAGCTTTTCTTTTTCTTCTTCGGTTTCAGCCTGTTCAATCTGAGTTTCCGTTTCGTCGAGCTCGGATTTCAAGTCTCTATGCCACTGTTTCAGAAATTCTGCCTTTGATATTCCGGCAGGATATTTTTCCTTGTCCTTTCCGAGTTCGGCTATCTGCCTGTTCATATAATCGGTTACATCAAGAAGTTCGGCGGTAACCTCACTCTTTACCGACTCTTCAAAAAGTTTAGCATTTGAATGGACCTCCTTGCTTTCGTCCTGTACGACCTTGTCCGAAAAGAATCTTCGCTCTTCTCTCGCTATCACTGCCGCTCCTGCATTATACATATCCTTTGCGAGCTTGAGAATATCTCCCTCACTCACGGTTCCGCTAAGACTCTTTCCGACCCGAACCGTCTCGATATATGACTCGTCCAATTTGTCAAGTGTATACAGATGAAGCAGAGAGGCTGCTCTCGCTTTCATTACACCGCCCTTGATCATTTCAAGCTTTCGGTCAAAAGCAACCCTTTGACTCCTTTCGGCAAGAATTGATTCCCTTCTTTCTCTCGTTTCCGATTCGATTTGTAGTCCGTCTTCGTAAGAACCGAGTCCAAGCAGACTGTCAAGAAGAACCGGTGCGTCAGGGTCATCCTCTCTTTCAACATCTTTTTGTTTACCGAGGATCTTGATAAGCTCCACCGCTTGTGACATTTCAAGAAGCTCTTCCGCATGTTCTCTCATCACATCGGGATTGCCTTCTTTAAGCCAGGGCATGTTAAATTCTTTTATCTCTTTGATGAGATAGCCCAACACATCTTGCATCTCCCGGGCCACGGAGCTCTTCAGCTCCGCGAGTTTTGCCCTTTCTTCATCGCTCGTTTTTCCTTCTTTTTGTTTATTCTTCAGCCTGTCAAGTTCGATATAATCCCAGGCAAAATTGACCATCATCTCATTGATGTACGGCTGCCCGATCTTAAGACCGAAGCACAAGGTCGCAAGAGGCTCCTTATGCAGCAAGGGATTACCGAGGATCCTTTCCCTGTCCTTTTCTTTTTGTTTCTCCGTCTTCTTTTCTTCGGTAATTCCACCTTCTTCTCTCAACGATTTTTCAAGAAAAAGTGTTTTGAACAGATCCTTTTTTTCTGCCGGTACGGTCAAGAACATCTTTGCAGATTTCTGCGCTTCCGTTACCTTCTCTTCGAACTCCGGAACAGCAATTCCTTTTGCTTTAAGGATACGGCACGCCGTCTCACTCGGCACCTGTCCGCCCGCAAGGTACTGGAGTGCTTCCGAAAGCCAGTTAACCATGTTGATGCTTCTTGAAAGCTTATCTGATTCCGCTGCGTATCTTCTCTGTGCATAACGATCCTCATAATTCTCCCGTATTACCGCTTCCTCTAATCCTTCGGGAGTCTCTTTAATTGTTGATCCCGACGAGATCATGTCATAGATACGCGTACTGAGGCTGTATTCCGACTGGAGCTGAACGCTTCTTAAGAACTCTCCCATCACCTCGGCGATCTTTTCTTTATTCTTTTCGTACTTTTCCGGAAACCTGAGGGCAAGAGCATCTATCTTTCTGACTGTTTCATCTATTGCATCGTAGTGATAACCCTGCATGAGAGGTATATTAATATATGAATACCGCTCTGTTTTTCCTTCGTCTTTCAGACTCGCCTTCGCGATATCGGAAAAAAACTGCTTTGCCTTGTCGTAAAGCTTGTCATATTCAGCCGTAAGGATCCTGTCGGCTTCATTTTTTACAGCGACATCCCTTGAATCGAGGTGAGCTTGGAGTTCTCTTTTCGCCGCTAAACAGTTGCCGGAATTCGGCAGTCCGTGAAGGTTCGATTTTTCTTCCCCGTCTTCGATATGCACTCCATGCATATTTGCACATTCAACAAGCGCCTTTCCTGCCAATTCCGCAGTAACGGCAAGCTGACGGACATATGCCTTTTCATCCACGTTCAGTTCTTCGTACTCGGGGCTGTTTTCGCGGAAGAGTCTGACATATGCTCTGAGGCGATCCACCTGATCCCTCATTTCCTCAAAGTGTCCCCCGACGTATTCCGGCGTAAATTTGTTGGGGTTGACATTCTCCTCAAACATCTTTTTTTTGATCGCTTTGATCATTTTATCCGTGTCTTTCTCGACACGACTGAAATATTTATCCAGTTCCTCTGCCGACTGCGGAGTGATTTTGTTTTTCTTTAACTTAATCTTCGGCGCAAAAACCGAAAGCGGTTCCCAAACGCGTCCTATTTTGTTTTTCTGTGCTTCGTCTATTTCTTCATCATCTTTATATCTCAGCTTTTGAAGGCTTATTTGCTTTTGTTGCTTCTGAAAAGCAATCTGATGGTTTCTCTCTTCCTGCGCCGCCAGGATGTCAAGCGAATACTCGGTCGCCTTATCGTTTTCTTTCATGGCTTTCTTCTTTTTCTTAGCCAACTCTTTTCTTTTGTTCTTGCGCTCCTTGTCGGACAGCTCGGGCTCCTTTGGAAGTGAGTAATCAACAGCGCGAATTGCCACTGTTTTTACCCGCGGCTGCATGCCTTCCTTCATGGAAGCATCAATTCTTTTCTGCTTGTATTTCTCCGCAATGTCCTGCCGGGTTCTCTCCAAAAACGAAGCCTGCAAGGTCGCCTCCTGTCCTGTCATAACTCCGTACCCGGACACCATTGTCTCCACCCGATTCATCGGTCCGTAACTGACAGACTCTTCCGTCCTTAATGTCTCAATTACGACAGGGTCCGCCGTTTTTGTCAATTCTGCTCCGTTAAGCGCGTTTTTGTCACTCATTTTCTGCTCCTCCCTGTTATAGCGGCTGTCTTTTATCGCTCAGAAACACAACGGGCAGATGTCGGCGCAAATAAGAGCGGACATCTGCCCTGATTATCATATTAATATTATATCACAATTCTTCAAATTTTTCGACACCTTTTGTTCGTAACCAGCGGTAGTTTAAAAGCGAGACGATCGCAAACACCGCGCTGATTCCTCCCAGATAAAGCTCCGCGGGTATATAAGTGCCCAAAACTATATATGCCACGAAGAGTGTAATGAGTATGCCCATGGTCCCGAGCATCACCACCGTTACCGACATGCTTCTTTTTACCGCTGCCGCCTCATTTGTCCAGCTGAATGAAGGCTTCAGTATGTTCATCCTTAAACCCCAGGTGGCCTCAAAGCCGTTAAAAGCAAGGATACAGACTACTCCCAGAACAGCCAAAAGAGGGGACGGCTCCGTAACAAAGATGACTCCGCTTATACCGATCAGGCTTGCGGGAACCGTAAGGAAGAGATGTTCCTTAAGCTTTGCCGCAAGTATATCCCATGTTGAAACCGGAAGACTTCTGATAAGCCAAAGCGTGTTTGCTTCGAGTGAGACAGAAGGCGCGGTAATGGGACACATTGACAAACAATAAAGAAGCACTCCCGTTCCTATGAGCAGACCGGTTTCCCCGATTCCGTCTCCGAAGCCGGTCATCAACTGCGTGATCTTCCCCTTAAATATGAACAATGCTATTCCCATCATCACAAGAAGGAGCAGTCCCAGTCCGAAATTGACCATGATCGTGGTATTTCTTCTGAATCGAAGAAATTCACGGTCAAGAAGAGCTTTCTTCTGATCTACGGTTTTGAGCTGTTCTTCCTTGTACTTAACCTTCTTTATTCCCTTATTCGTCGTTACAATCTTGATAAAGGATGCAGAAAGGATATTGTAGACGATCGCAAACGCAGCGCAGGCGACAGCCGTAAACTCAAACAGAGCAAGCCAATCTCCCGTGGCGCCTTTTCCCATCCAGAACACCGGCTTTATCCATGTCTCCAAGAATCCCGCTACCGAATCCTTGGCGTTTACGATCAGATCCATAATGTCCATCATCTTGCTGTATATGACAAAGTAACCGATCAGGAATACAAACGCAAACGCAAGCGATACGTAACTTTTCTTCTCCTCGGGGACCTTTGAAGTCGCCACGCCGATAAGCCAACCGAGGAGCAACGACAATACAAGCCCGAAAAGAGGGAAAACAAGCAGAATAACGATTCCGCCCACAATCATGGAAAATGTCAGTCCGAAGTGTGTCTCATATACAACAAACGCCATAATCATGACTATCGCACTGATCATAAAGTCCACGGCATAACATATAAAAACTCTTGTAGAAAGTATCTGAGACGGGCGTATGGGCAGCGACAAAAGAAATTCATTGTCCTTTGCCTTATAGATTGTGGAATATGCCGTCATGGCACCGCCTATGATACAAAACGTGAGCGCCATAATGCTCATGACCGCATAGTAAGCCCAGCCGATTCCCATTTCCACAAAAGGTTCGCAGAACACATCCGCCATGTTGTAGAAAAGGACACCCATAAACCCGAACAGATAGATCCCGACAAATCCCAGCAGGATTTTGGAGCCCGTGCTGTTTTTTCTTTTTTTTCCGGCATTCTTTCCGGAGCTCATAAGCGTGTTTCCGAGTCCGGCAAGCTCCTTTTTAAGAAGTGTTCCCAACATAACAGTTCCCCTCCTTATTGATTGTCGTTTGCCAGTTCAAGGAAGACATCCTCAAGAGACTCATCCCCCTTAACCTCTTCCATTGTTCCGGAACGGATGAGCTTTCCGTTTTTAATGATCGCTACCTTGTCGCAGAGCTTCTCCGCAACCTCGAGCACGTGCGTTGAGAAGAAGATCGCACCGCCGTTGTCGCAAATCTTACGCATAATCTCCTTAAGCAGATGTGCTGCCGAAGGATCAAGGCCTACAAAAGGCTCATCCATGATGACAAGCTTCGGATCATGGATAAGTGCGGATATAACGGCAAGCTTCTGTTTCATTCCGTGAGAATAAGTGGAAATAAGAGATCCGAGATCATCAAAAAGACCAAACTGCTTTGCATAATCATGGATCCTTGCCTGTCTGTCTTCGGAGCTGACCTTGAAGACATCGGCAATGAAGTTCAAATACTTGATTCCTGTCATGTAGTCATAAAGATCGGGATTGTCGGGAATGTACGCGATCCTTTTCTTGACCTCAATGGGATCCTCCTTTACAGAAATACCGTCAACAAGAATATTTCCTTCCTCAAAGCGGAGAATTCCACAGCACGACTTGATTGTTGTGGTCTTTCCGGCGCCGTTGTGTCCGATGAAACCGTAAATCTCTCCCTTATCGATATGAAGAGATAGGTTATCAACCGCTTTCTTTGTTCCATACACTTTTGTCAAATTTTCAATCTTTAACATAACTCCTCCTCTTTCTCCACCCTGT
The DNA here is from genome assembly GCA_016281275.1 of Lachnospiraceae bacterium. Classification (GTDB taxonomy): domain Bacteria; phylum Bacillota; class Clostridia; order Lachnospirales; family Lachnospiraceae; genus RUG11977. The sequence goes on from JAEEIH010000197.1 coordinate 18,576, forward strand.
TTACGCTCATCCTTAATCGATGAGTCCTGCAAGCCTTGCGAGCTGACGAATGGATGCTCTTGACACCTTTTTCCCGCAAAAGTCGATCAGATCATCCTTCTGACCGCTGAAGATATCCGAAGGTTCGTACTTAGCGAGAACGATCCTGTCATCATCGACAAATATCTCGAGCGATTCCCTTTCATCAAAACCAAGTGTTTTGCGTAACTCCATGGGAAGGGTTATCCTTCCGAGGTCATCAAGTTTTCTGACGATCCCTGTACTTCTCATGATTATATACCTCCTGAACAATATAATAAACTGATATAAATCATAAATTAGCCCCCCTTATTAGGGTACTTTGAACGTTTATCGATTTATCTTCGCAGATTGCGATGCGATCCGTGTCACCTTATCCTTTTTTTCAGATATTGTGAAAAGTATATCTTTATTTCCAAAATTTGTCAATTTTTCAATATTGACATCCCTGTCACTGCGTGATATTATGCTTTTGTTCCCTTTTTCAGGTTCAGGGGGCGATTTTTATTTCCATATTTTTCCAATTTGAACCGGTGACCCTTCAATTTATTCTCGGCGAGCAAAGAGGTGTCGCCTTCTGTTTTGCCGGACCACTCATTTAAGACAAGAGGTTAATTATCATGAAAAAAGCCGCCATCATTATGGGTAGCAAAAACGATCTTCCCAAACTTACGGGTGCGATCGACATATTTAAGAAGTTTGATGTACCTTATGAGGTACATGTTTTTTCTGCGCACAGAACTCCCGAGGCTGCGGCAATTTTTTCAAAAAGTGCCCGTGAGAACGGATTCGGTGTTCTGATCGCCGCTGCCGGCAAGGCTGCTCATCTTGCGGGCGCCATCGCGGCGAACACAACGCTTCCCGTTATCGGAATCCCCGTCGACGCATCGGGGCTCGGTGGACTGGACGCTCTCCTTTCCACTGTACAGATGCCCTCCGGTATCCCCGTGGCATGTGTGGGTATCGACGGTTCGACAAACGCCGCTCTTCTTGCATGTGAGATCATCGCTGTCAGTGACGAAGGTCTCGCAAAGAAGCTTTCCGACAAACGTGCTTCTGACAGCGCAGCCGTTCTCGAGGCGGACAAGGAGATTTCTTCCTTATAATATCCAACCGACTTTCGGTTCTTCGACCGATGCGTAAATGCTTTCACCGATCTGCCGAAGTCAACTGCACGATCATTACATCCGAACACTTACCGGGAGCGGGTCCCGGATTACATAAGCACAAAAAGAAAAGAGGAATCTGTTATGGGTAATCTTCACGAAGAATGCGGCGTCTTCGGCGTCTATTCCGGAAAGAAAGAGAATCTCGCAGCGACCGCATATTACGGTCTTTTCGCTCTCCAGCACCGCGGACAGGAAAGTTGCGGTATCTGCGTGAACGACTGCGGGGTTTTTACATCGTATGCCGACAACGGCATCGCCAATGACGTTTTTACTCATGAACGTCTCGACACCCTCGGCGAGGGCGACATGGCAATCGGACACGTTCGCTACGGCGCTACGGGCGATAAGGACCGTGCTAACGCTCAGCCCCTTGTTGTCAACCATGTCAAGGGTCGTCTTGCCATCTCCAATAACGGCAGCCTTATCAACTACGGTCCTTTAAGAAAGGAACTTGAGCTTGATGGTTCCATCTTCCATACAACCTCGGACGCCGAGATCATCCTCACAGTCATCACTCGTGAGAGACTTAAAAGCACTTCGACCGAAGAAGCAGTCAACAAAGCGATGAATCATCTCAAGGGCGCTTACTCCTTTGTTCTTATGTCCCCTTCAAAGATGATCGCAGTCCGCGATGAACACGGCATGAAACCTCTTTGTTACGGTCAGACTTCCGACGGTAAGTATGTCGTTGCTTCCGAGAGCTGCGCTCTTGACATCGTTGGTGCAAAGCTCGTCCGCGAACTTTACCCCGGTGAGATCATGATCTTCGACCAAAACGGCGTTAAGTCCATTGAGGATCATTGCAAAAAGTGCAACCCTGCACTCTGCGTTTTCGAATACATTTACTTTGCCCGTCCCGATTCCGTTATCGAGAACAGCTCCGTACATGAGGCTCGTGTAAGGGCAGGCTCGTTCCTCGCTCTCGAGAATCCCATCCAGGCCGACATCGTTATCGGCGTTCCCGATTCCGGTCTCGATGCTGCGATCGGCTACTCCAAGCAGTCCGGCATCCCTTACGAGATCGGTTTCATCAAGAACCGTTACATCGCCAGAACATTTATCAGCCCCGGCCAGAAGTCTCGCGAAGACAAGGTCAAGATCAAGCTCAACCCCATCTCTTCCGTTGTTAAGGGCAAGCGAGTCGTTCTTATCGATGATTCGATCGTTCGCGGTACCACATCTGAGCGTATCGTGAGGCTCGTCCGCGAGGCAGGCGCTACCGAGGTTCACATGAGAGTCACCGCTCCCAAGTTCCTCTACACATGCTACTACGGTACGGACATCCCGAGCAGGGAGCACCTCATTGCGTACACACACACCACAGAGGAAATCTGCAAGGAGATCGGCGCAGATTCGGTCGGGTTCCTCAGTATCGACTCGGTTGCCAAGCTCGCCGCAAACTGCAACTGCTCGACGTTCTGTGATGCATGCTTCACGGGCAAGTACCCCACCGAAGCTCCTGTTCCCTACGAGAGCAAGTTCGACAAAAAAATCGAGCGTTAATCCTCATTCGGTAATAAATCAGATCCACAGATAAATCATTGTCGCTTGTTCGGAGCGGCACAAAGCTCAGAAAGGAGCCGAAATGAACAGTTTCAGCGAAAGTTACAAAGCTGCGGGCGTGGACATCACCGCAGGTTACAAGTCGGTTGAGCTTATGAAGTCTCACGTCGCACGTACCCAGACCCCCGAATCGTCTTGCAGCATCGGCGGTTTCGGTGGGCTTCTTGCTCCCGATCTTACAGGAATCAAGGAGCCCGTTCTTGTCAGCGGAACCGACGGTGTCGGCACAAAGCTTAAGATTGCTTTCCTCATGGACAAGCATGATACTGTCGGTATCGACTGTGTGGCGATGTGCGTCAACGACATCATCTGCTGCGGCGCAAGACCAATGTTCTTCCTCGATTATATTGCATGCGGAAAGAATTTCCCCGAGAAGATTGCAGACATCGTCAAAGGTGTTGCGGACGGATGCGTTCAGTCGGGATGCGCTCTTATCGGCGGAGAGACGGCAGAGATGCCCGGCTTCTATCCGGAAGATGAATATGATCTTGCCGGTTTTTCTACAGGCGTAGTTGATCGTAGCAAGGTAATAAATCCCGACACTCAAAAGGCCGGAGATGTTGTGATCGGCCTCGCATCAAGCGGCGTGCATTCCAACGGTTTTTCACTCGTTCGCAAAGTGTTCGACATCGAAAATCGTGATATAAAACAGCCTCTTGACGCACTCGGCGGGAAATCACTCGGAGAAACGCTCCTAACCCCCACCAGGATTTACGTAAAACCCATCCTTACTCTTCTCGACAAGATCCCCGTAAAAGGAATCTCTCACATTACCGGTGGCGGTTTCTACGAGAACATTCCGAGAAGCATAAAGAAGGGTCTCGGTGTTAAGATAGAGAAAGAAAACATCAGAATTCTTCCTATATTTAAGCTTCTCATGAGCGAAGGCAACATTCCCGAACGCGACATGTTCAACACCTACAACATGGGTGTCGGCATGACTGTTGTCGTAAGTTCCGAACAGGCAGAAAACGCAATAAAGGTTCTCACCGAATGCGGCGAGACTGCCTATACTATCGGTACCCTTGTTGAGGGTGAAGGAGTAATAATGTGATGCAAACGACATTGCTCCGCAGACAAAGGAGCATATCCGCGTCTGAAACACGATAAACCGTTTCGTTTTTGATGTTTTTTGGATCAAGACAAAACTACCGGGAGGAAAAAATGCAAAAAGCTAAGATAGCCGTTTTTGTTTCGGGCGGCGGCACAAATCTTCAGGCACTCATCGATGCGGCGTCCGCCGGAAAGATGCCGCACGCAGAGCTTTCGCTTGTGATTTCGAGCAAAGAAGGCGTTTTCGCCCTCGAACGTGCAAAAAACGCCGGTATTCCCGCATTTGCGGTTCCCCGAAAAACCTTTGACTCACGCGAAGCCTATGAAAAAGAAATAATCAAGATGCTCGAACAGGATCACATCGACCTTATCGTGCTTGCGGGATTTCTTTCGGTTCTCAGTGCCGATTTTGTAAGCAGATATCCCGATAGGATCATAAACATTCATCCATCGCTCATCCCTTCCTTCTGCGGCGACGGCTTCTACGGACTCAAGGTTCACGAGGAGGCACTTCGCTACGGAGTGAAGGTTACGGGAGCAACGGTTCATTTTGTTAACGAGATCACCGACGGAGGACGTATCATCCTCCAGAAAGCAGTCGAAATAGAGGAAGGTGACACGCCCGAGACGCTTCAGAAGCGAGTTATGGAACAAGCGGAGTGGGTGCTTCTTCCCCGCGCCGTGGAGCAGATTTCAAAAGAAATCTGCGAGGCACAAGCCGACTGATGTCCGCTCGCAACACAAAGTATTTAGCATCTGTTAACTGTAACCCGATACACAGTCATGAATAGATGTCTCTTGAGAGCATCTGTGTCGGTCAAGGAATAAGCGGTTTGAAAACCACTTCTAAAGAGGAGGATCAATATATGTCCGAGAAACAATACACAGTAGCGGTGATCGGCTCGGGAGGTCGCGAGCATGCGGTAGTCAAAGCGATCAAAAAAAGCCCGCTCGTCAAGGAGATCTACGTACTTCCCGGCAACGGCGGAATCGCACGCGATGCATATACAGTCGATATTAAGGCAACCGACAAAGAAGCTGTTTGTGAATTTTGCAAAGGTCACAATGTTGATTATTGCGTAGTTACCCCCGATGATCCGCTTGTTCTCGGAACCGTCGATGTCCTGAACGCCGCAGGAATCCCATGTTTCGGTCCCGATAAAAAAGCTGCCATCATCGAAGGCAGCAAGTGCTTCTCAAAAGATTTCATGAAGAAATACGGCATCCCCACCGCTCTTTATGAGTCCTTTGACAAAGAAGAAGATGCCATTGCATATATCAAGGAGCTCAACTCCTACCCGACAGTTATCAAAGCGGACGGGCTTGCACTCGGAAAAGGCGTTATCATTGCGCAAAACCGCGACGAAGCCATCGACGCCGTAAAGTCCATGATGAGTGACAAAAAATTCGGCGAGAGCGGCTCAAAGATCGTCATAGAAGAATTTATGACAGGTCCCGAAGTTACGGTTCTTTCTTTCACGGACGGAAATGTCGTTGTACCGATGGTTTCATCCATGGATCATAAACGTGCGCATGATAATGACGAAGGTCTCAACACCGGGGGTATGGGCACGATTGCTCCAAATCCATACTACACTCCGGCACTTGCGGACATCTGCATGGAGAAGATCTTCAGACCCACTATCGAAGGATTAAAAAAGGAAGGCAGACCCTTTAAGGGATGTCTCTACTTCGGACTTATGCTTACACCGAAGGGACCCCGTGTTGTAGAATACAACTGCCGATTCGGAGATCCCGAAACACAGGTTGTTCTTCCGCTGCTCGAATCCGACCTTTTCGAGATCATGCTTGCGACAACAAACGGAACACTTGCGAACCTCGACATTCATTTCAGCAACAAGAGCGCATGCTGCGTGATCTACGCAACAAAGGGCTACCCCGAAAAGTACGGAAAGGGCTACCCCATCACTCTTCCCGAATATGATTCGGACTGTGAGATTTACGTGGCCGGCGCAAAACAAGATGAGGACGGCAACCTTCTTTCAAACGGAGGCCGAGTCCTCGGAGTAACGGCTGTAGCCGACAACCTTAAAGGCGCGATCGACAAAGCCTACGATCTCACAAAGAAGATCAGGTTCGACGAAGGATTCTACCGTAATGACATCGGTGCACGCGCAATGCTTGCACTTAAAAAATAAGATATAAGGGCATGGGATTCAAATTGTTCTACCGCGGATTCCATGCCTGTACTGTCTGCATATCCTTTATTTGCGCCCGTCAAAAGACTCTCTTTAGTGAGTGTCGCTAACGCAATATTGGTTAATTTTGTATATTGCTTTTTGTGATTTTTTGTGCTTTAATGGATGAAATCTATCCTTCCCGGAAGAATGAATATCGTCTGTGTTTATCGGATCGCTCCGCGCAGAAAGGGTTTGGCAAATAAACTTCCGGGGTTCGTTCGAACACTGTCGTATGCAGTTATTTCACTTTATATCTAAAAAGTATGGCAACACGGATGCGACGGTCGCATCAAACGGAAGCTTAATGCTTCGCGAAATATTTGGCAAGAAATCTTAAGCGGTTTGAAAACCGCTTCTATAGAGGAGGATAAAATGGTTTACAGGGTATATGTTGAAAAAAAACCCGGTCAGGATCTCGAAGCACAAGCCTTGCTTTCGGACATCAATTCTTATCTTGGCATTCCGGGAATCACTCGTGTTCGCATCCTTAACAGATATGATGCGGAAGGAATTGATGAGGAATTGTTCAGGTACAGCTGTACAACAGTTTTCTCGGAACCTCCCGTAGATGTAATTTATTCCGATTTAAATCCCGACACTCCTTACTGCTTCGCGGTTGAGTATCTTCCCGGTCAGTTCGATCAGCGTGCGGATTCCGCAGCGCAGTGTATTTCACTTATTTCCCAGAAAGAAAGTCCCGTTATCAGGACAGCCAAAATCTACCTTTTATA
>JAEEIH010000198.1 GCA_016281275.1 Lachnospiraceae bacterium
AAGTACCACTCTTTTCCGTCGATAACCACTCCGAATCCGGCGGTATTGTACATCTCAAGACCAACCGCATGCAGCTTGAGATCCGAGAATCTCTCGTCCGAAGGAACGATCCAGTCTTCTTCTCCCATTGCTCCTTCGATGCCGACTCCCGCATCGTCCGTCAGATGGAAAGAGTAATTGCCGGTTTGAACATCATAATCGAATTCAATATGGAGTGTATTGCCGCAATATGTGATCAAAAGCTCGTCTCCGTCCGCAGAAACATCGGAGAAATTGGGTTCGGCGGCTTTTTCTCTGTTAAAAGCCGAAAAAAGCCTGTTGCTGTAGTAGCGATCGCTGTCCATATCCATTTTGTGAACCACACTGATAAACAAGAGCACTACGAAAGTGATGGGAACAATGTAACGGAACAGCTTCCTTATCATCACGATAAGCAGAAATACGACCGAAATCGCGACGCCGATAAATCCCGAACGCGATCCCGATCCCAAAAGAACAAGAATAAGGCTCACGCCGACCGCAATACTCGCGGGTGCGAGCACGAACCTGTATTTCCACTTATTGAACGCCAGCATCATATAAACAGGGAATAGGAAAGAAACGTAGGAACCCACGTAATTGGGGTTATATAACGACATGTAAACCCTGCCCTTTTCAAACGTGAATTCGAGCTTATGGGCTGTGCTCCACTGCGAAATGGGAAGGATCAGGTGCTTTCCGAGGGATGTCTGATAAAAATCGGTAAAGAAGGCTTGCGAAAGGCCTATAAGCATCATGCAGATGACGCTGAAAGTCAGCGCCGCGAGCACCAGCTTCAGATCCTTCTCGGTTTCGACAAACAGAAAGGCATAATACGCAGTCACGGAATAACCGACCAGCGCGAAGGTGCTTTCGAACTGCTCAAAACCGCCGGTAAATGCGATATGCGGGTAGTCGCTGAAAACGCCCGAAAGAAATGCGAGCGTTGCATAAACACCCAAAGGGATAAAGATCTTCTCAAACCTGATCTTTTTGCCCTCCCGGTAAAGCTTGTAGATTATAACGCATGCCATTGCAAAAACAACGGCCGTAAATACGTAAAGCTTCCATGCAAGGAAGAAATCGACACGACCCTCGCTGTCCATGTACGGCTTATCTTCGAGACCCGTGGAATAGTTATAGGCGAAAACAATAAGCGGGACGACTCCGAGCACCGCCATTATCGGAATCAGCGCGATATTAAAGCGCCTCGGTTTTACATATTTACTTCTCTTTGGCATGACAAAAAATCCCCTTTGTTTTCCCTTATTGTATATGTACTTCTAATCCCCGGTGATTTACCGTACCGGTCTGTAAAGATCGCGCCGGGCGTCAGGCATCATCACGGCGCTGCGGGTGGTGTGGTCTCAGGTTCGGTCGGCGTGGTCGATCCACCCTCCGGTGTGGTAGATCCGCCTTCCGGCGTGGTCGATCCACCTTCAGGTGTGGTAGATCCGCCTTCCGGCGTGGTTGATCCGCCTTCAGGAGTCGTTCCGCCACCTGTCGGTTCAGGCGATGCCCCTTCCGTCGGCGTAGCTTCCTGAGGAGTTGGAAGCGTGGTCGGATTGATCACCGCATAGGCCGAAGCGAGAACCGCCGCATTCTTCTTGCTTTCCTTAATTCCGCTTCGACGCACAAGCACAACGCTTCCCGTGTCACCGAGAATAACGGTCTTTCTCGATCCGTCTTTCCTCGTGTATGTGCCCTTTATTCCCGCACCGCTCTTTAAAACAGTACCCGATTTAACAGTATACCACTTTGAGACCTGAGATACGATAAAATTATTGGCATCAAGGTCAGCTTTGTCAACAATTGTGTACTCGTATTTGCCGGAAACCTTGTCGTCGGGAGAATTCGTAACCGACGCGATCATAACATCAGCACCGGATTTTTTGGCGTCGATCACCGGCGCGGGATACTGGTAAGGCACCTTGAACGATGATATTCTCGAAGCAGGCTTCTTGGTGGTTGCAGCCACGCGTACCTCAAATCCCACTGAAGTGGGAGGATTTGAAGCAATATCGTACCCGACCATCGTAAAGAGGTCGCTTATCGAGATGTCCTTAACCTTCTCAGATGTGCTCTCATTGTACGGATCGAATGCTCCCGTTACCTTAGAAGGATCACGCAGCGCCTTGGTCAAAGTGCTCTTGCCGTTATAAGGAAGGATCGTTACCCACGAAGAATTACCCTTAAGTCTGACCTGCATACCGTTCGTGATCGGTACCGAAAGCTTTGTCACATCGACCTTAAGAGGCTTCGATTTTACGATCGCAAGCTTGATCTTGCTTTCCTGGCTGTAGCGCCGGCCTTCTCCGTTAAGCAGGCTGTCGACGGCGCCAAGCCTCAGGTAAAGGATCGCGCCCGAAGTCTTCATGCTCTCCCAAACCGAAGGAGTAAGAGTGTTTATGTTGCTGTACGAGCAATTGTTGCCTTTTCGCCACTCAATGTTCAGTTCCGAAATCGGACGGGACTGTTCGGTCGGCGTGGCTGTATGGTCATACGTAACGGTTGTTCCGTCATTATTGCTTATAATAACGTTTTTAAGGATTCCGTTTCCCGAAGCGGCGTCTCCTTCAGCGGCAAAATTAACATTAAACACAACCTTTTTGTATGTTGATGGGATCTTGCAGTTCATCACCGGATAAAGACCGTTGGAATCCTCGGTAAGCTTGTTTGTGATGCCGAGATAAAGATCCTTTGCCGGAGAATAGCAGGAAATGTCGATCAGATATGTCGTATCCGAGGTCTTTGCCGCAGGAATCATGTCCGCCGGCTTGGCAGTCACATCCGTCGCTTTCTTGAGCTGCGCATAATATACCTGCGCGTTTGAAACTACGATGACCTCCTCGTTCCTGAACTGAAGCTGGATCTGCGATATTCCGTCAGGCATCGCGCCCGCTGCCTGAGTGGGAGTCGCGGTTGCCGAGGGAGTGGGCGTCGTAGTAACTGAACCTGCTCCGTCGGTGGGAGTGGTATTAGTATCATCCGCTGAGACGGTCCTCACTCTGTCATCGGCAGGCTTGATGGTACTGACTGCAACAAGCGCCGTAGTGATCAGTACACCGGCCAAGATTTTCCTGAGCATATTCTTCATAAGCAATTCCTTTCCGTAAAAACCGCCTGCCCCGTCCGAAAACCAAAGATCCGGGAACGTAAAAGCCCGCGACAGGCAACTCGAAACGATCCGCAATACGGTCAGTTAAAAAACTTTATCACCGTTTTATAAAGCTGTCTCACATCTATCGGCTTTGCGACATGCTCATTCATGCCGCTTTCGCGCGCCCTCTCCTTGTCACTGACGAAGGCATCCGCCGTAACAGCGATGATGGGTACCGCGCTCGCGTAGTCGGTGCCGATCTTTCGAATAGCCTGCGACGCCTCATAACCATCCATGACAGGCATCTTTATGTCCATAAGAATACAGTCGAAGAAACCTTCTTCTTTTTTTGTAAACAGTTCAACCGCTTCTTTTCCGTTCTCTGCGTGTTCCACTTCGGCGCCGAGCTCGTTAAGCAGCGTCATTACTATCTCCGCATTAAGCTGATTGTCCTCCGCGAGCAGGAACCTTCTGCCCGAGAAATCGATCTTGGCAACCTCTTCCGCTATATCCGTAGCGGGTCGTACAGGCATGGGCGCTACCGCAGGCGCGATCGGAAGTTCCACTATAAACGTCGTTCCCTCTCCGACATGACTGTCGACTTCGATCGTTCCACCGAGCATCATGACGAGTGACCTCGTGATCGCCATGCCCAGACCCGTGCCCTCGGTCTTCGAATCGGTCGATGACTGCGCTCTTTCGAAGCGCCCGAACAATCTCCCGACAAATTCCTCCGTCATGCCCATTCCATTATCCGAGAAGGACATTCTCAACATGCAGTTGTCCTTTTCGCGCACGTCAAAAGTGATCGTGCCGCCCTTCGGCGTAAATTTATGGGCGTTGCCGATGATGTTGATCATTATCTGCTTAAGCCGGTGCTCATCGGCGATGATCCTGTCGTGAAGCACCTCGCTGACATTGACATTAAATATCTGACCCTTCGCGTCGGTCTGAACGCGCATGATGTCCGCCACTTCGCTGACGATACCGCGTATCGAACATTCCTCGTTCTTGAACGAAAGCTTTCCGCTGTCGATGCAAGCCATGTCGAGGATGTCATTGATAAGGCTGATAAGGTGGTTCGACGAAAGCTTCATCTTTGCCAGATAGTCAAGAACCTTTTCCTTATCGTCGATGTGGCGACGCGCCAGATCGATCATGCCCACGATACCGTTCATGGGCGTACGTATGTCGTGCGACATGTTTGAGAGGAATTCGGACTTTGCGGCATTGGCGCTGTCCGCCTCCTGCTTGGCCGTCGTGAGCTTTTCGTTGGCCATCTTGAGCTGCTTTTCCTGCATGTGGCGGATCCTGAGCTGCGAATCAACATCCTGCGCGAAGCAGAACAAACGCTTATGTCCTTCCTCGTCAAAAACCGGGCGAATCCACGAAGTGTACCACTTGAAGCGGTCGTCCGTCGTGCGTCTTTCATAAACGCACACAACTCTGGGCTTCTCGCCCGCAAGGATCTCGTCAAAATCAAGTTCCCTGAAGCTCTGCAGGAAGGTTTCCCGTGAATCGTGATGCACATATGCATTGGCTATATAGGAAATGTACGTCATGAAGGACATGTTCGTCTTGTTGATGAACACATCGCTTCCTTCGTCCATATCGTAGCGGTATACCTCGTCCCTGAGGACGTCGATCTCGAAGAAGTAGGAGCAAACCGGGCTGATGGCCTTGATGAAACGCTTGTCCATGGTACGCTGACCGGCGTACATGGTGTTCTCGTCCTCGATGCGGCGCTGCGTTTCGTACATCTGCTTGAGCTTATCGACGAGACCCATATAAGCGGCAGCAAGAGCCGCTGTTTCGCCTCGTCCGCTGAATTCCTCAAGGCTCTCACGACCGGCCTCAACGTCGTAGCCTTCCGTGTCTATCCTTTTGCTAATATCCTCTATCTGACCCGTCAGCTTTCGCATCGGCTCGACGAGGTGGCGGGCTTTATGTCTTGCAAAAAGAGCAACTCCGATGACAGAGATCAAAACTCCGCTCAGCATGATCACGATGATGATCTTCTGCTCAAACGAAACGGTATCGAGGAACTCTGTGAGGTATTCCCCGTCATTCCCGACATCGTTGTCCTGAAGTTTTTCAACGAGCACACGGCTGCTGTCCTTAATGGCTGACGATGTATCGCTGACCAATCTGATAGCAAGCATCACAAAACCGATAAGTATGATCACCGAGACCATGACCGACAGCTTAAAGATGCGTGATGCTATTGATTCTCCCTGTTTTCTGTCCTTCTTCACTACTGCTCCCCTTTTTGTCCCGACAGGCGGGACATGATTGCACAAACAACCCCTTCTTCCCATTATACCACGATACACGGCTGCACTTCAACCTTGGGGGGGTGTGGACCTTGGGGACAGGGGTTGTGGGTCCACCCATCATCCCGCAAATCTCGGGTTGACAGTCAGCGCGCCGGTTTCATCGACGGTACATATGTACTCGAAGTACGCCTCACCGTATTTATTTTTTACAAGGAACCAGACCGATCCTCCCTCTTCGATCCTTTTCGCAGCCGTCACGACGAGCAACCCTGTTTTCGGTTCCCATTTCACTTTTATCTCCGAAGCCTTCTCATAAGTGATCTTTTTTTCATCGATATCGGGCTCGGTGATTGAAACATAAGGCTTTACTATATCGGTTGTCCTATGTCCTTCCTCAAAGGGAGTTATATAGGTCACCCTGAGCCTGACACTGTCGCCCTTTTTCTTCAGAGTCCCTTCTCCCGTTATCGACATGCTCTCGATGGGATTCGGAAGGAACGCGGTAAGGGACGCCTTTTTTCCGCTTTCGTTATTGATCACGGTGATCTTCGCCTCGGTAGCCTTCTCTGCATTAAGCGGTTTTTCCGCCGCAATGACATCAAACCACAAGGTACCGTTTTTCTCGCGAAAGACCTCAGTAGTCGTAATTCCCGAATTGCCCTCCTCTTCAATCACAATACTGTACGTTGCGGCCGGGTCAACAACGCTGTCACCTGCCGTTTCGACGATATAAACAGGCTCGCTCTCGTCCGGATAAACCGTCAATTTCTTAATGAGATTCTCCTTATCGGTAACTCCGGGCTCATCCGAAAGATATATCTTTTTCGGCGCTGTAAGCACGTTTATCGTATATTTTTCCGTCTTAAACGATCCCGTATCATATGCATATACATATGCCGTTCCCGCGCGTTTTCCGCTGACAACCCCTTTAGAGGTTACCGATGCCGTTTTTTTATCATTTTTTGTTAATACTTTATGTTTCCTTGTGTCAAATTTGACGCCTCTGTCAACAGACATCACCACAAACCCGATCTTCCCGGCTTTAAGATTTCCTTTTGAATCCGTGTATGTCGAAGGGACGAGCGATGTCTCAAGCGTTATTTTAGAGTGTTTTTTGTCTCCTTTCAGCCAGACTGTTTTTGTTCCACCGTCTATAACAACTGGTTCTTCACTGTCAATGATTGATCCGTCAGGCGTTTCCACAGATTCTTCCGGAGTTTCTCCGTCAGTTTCTTCCCCGAGTGTCCCACCGGTTTCGTCATCGGTTTCTTCTCCCGAAGCCTCACCGAATTTCTCATCCGCTGCTCCTGCAAGTGTCCCGTCGAAATCCTGCCCGTATGATACGTCTGTCTCGTCAGCTTTTACCTTCCCGGGAACAATCGAAGAAAAGAGCATAAAAGCAATCACAACGCCAATAATACAGCCCGTGAATCGGCTTCTCATCCGTCTGTTATGCTTCATCCTTTCTTTCATGGTGTTCTCCCTTCGAATCCGGACGGTTCTGTTTTCTGTTTTTACATTGTCTGTTTCGCCCGTGTCAGCTTTCTTTCATATGTCTTCATCCGAAACATCTTACAATTTTCGCTTTTCTTCGTATAATCCACCCGAATTTTTTCCGAGTATCGATTTTCTTCGTACGCCCCTCACCCGACATCACTTGCCAAGCGTAAGCTTTCCCTCGCTGTCGATCTCACAGATAAGGAAAACACGGAACTCTCCCGTTCCTTTATCCTTAAGAGCGATATAGACTTTTCCGCCGCGCGTGATATCCTTTGTCGCAGTGAGTGTAAGGTTTCCCGAGCTCTTATCGTATTTGACCTTAAGCTCCGAGCCCGAGCTGTTAAATGTCACTTTCTTCCCATTCACAACAGGCTCTGATGACGATACTTTGACAGCTACGCCATCAGTAGTCTCATTGCCATTTCCGTAGGGTGTCAGATAAGTGACATCAAGATCGATGCTGTCTCCCTTAGACTTCAGTGTTCCGCTGCCTGTTACCGAGATTCCCGTTACGGGATTACCGACCACCACGGTAAATTTAGCCTTTTTGCCGCTTTCCTGATTGACAATCGTTACTTTAGCGTTTGTGGCTTTTGAGGAGTCCGCCGGTTTCTTTGCTGTCAGCGTAAAGAAAGGTGCTCCCTCGTCATCTGTCTGTACCTTTGAGGCTATCAGAACAGAATCCGCATTGCCTTCGAGCACAACACTGTAAACCGTACCGGCATCGACCGCCCCCGACTTTCCTGTCCCGAGTATGTAGAATTTCTGCTCGTCACCTGTGACCAGACTTGTCTTCTTAATCAGGTTCTTTTTGTCTGACGATCCGGCCACTTTTGTGATCATAACTTTTGTAGGAGCCGCAAGCACATTTATCGTAAACATCTCTGTTTTAAAGGATCCGGTGTCATATGCATATACATAAACGGTTCCCGGAGCCTTTGCTGAAACAACGCCCTTGTTTGATACCGTTGCTATCCCTTTATGACTCTTTGAATTGACCTTATGTGTGGTCTTATTAAACGAGACGCCCGAATCGGAAGTCAGGACAACAAATCCGAGTTTTCCCTGCTTTGTCTTGCCTTTGGCATCCGTGTATGACGAAGCGGACAGCTTGGTTTCAAGCGTTATTTTTGAATAATCCTTTGAACCACCTGCCCAAACCGTTTTGGTTCCGCCGTTCAAAATCCCGCTATCGCTTTGACTACCGCTTTGGTTTCCGGAGTTATTCTCATCACCCGGATAAACCCATGTGTCGTCATCAGGTGTCGGTATTCTTTCCTCGTCAACCCAGATCCAAAGCCTTCCAAATAGGCCAAGGATATATGATAAACCGTCAGATTTAGAACCGGCAGCCTCCGCTACATATAACAAGGTCTTATCATCATTAGGCAGTACAAAATATACATAAGGTCCCGGAGCCGCTATTTTTGCACCTTCCGCAAAGGTTGCAGCCGCTTCCTTTGATAATGCTTCTGCCGAATACGAACTGTATCTTACGTAATATACCAACTCGTTGTCGTTCTTAAATTCGGGAAGCGGATACATTACAGAACTCCCGTAAGGCACGTGCTTTGTTCCAAATGCACCTTTCGGAGACATAAACCAGTCATAGATACCGGCCGGAGATGTTTCGCTGTCCGGTCCGCATTTAAGATCATCCCAGGTGACATCAACAAGGCACCATTCGCTTCCGATCTTAACTGCGTTCCATGCGTGACTGTCACCATTTCCCATTCCCGAAATATAAATATTGTTAATTCCGGCCACGTCAAGCATGTACTTAAAAGTCTTGGCATACCCTTCGCAGACTGCACCTTCGCCTGTGAAAACTCCGGCGATATTATGAGCCCACATCTCGGCAACCGGCTTTCCTGCGCCGTTTGTTGCATAATCTATCCTGTTTATAATGATGTCATGAAGCAGAAGTGCGATTTCATAAGCATCATCCGTCAGATTGTCAGATTCATCACCGTCATTTTTGATCTCATTTATCTTTCCGAGCCACTTCGTTCTGAAGTGA
>JAEEIH010000199.1 GCA_016281275.1 Lachnospiraceae bacterium
AAATGATAGACCTGAGGACAGTGCCTTTGCAGAAGGTCTTCCGGCAAGAACCGAAGCGGGGACATATTACGTTTGGTACAGAATCCCGGAAAGCAACTATTATAAATCGGGAAATGGATATCCATCAATCGAGGTTGTTATCGAAGCACCCGCTGAGGATCCTGCGCAGGGTACCACAACTACACCAGTGGTCGTAACACCCGTCTATGATCCTGAGCCCGTGGAAGAGAAGGCGGAAGTACCGAAGCTGAGCATCTTCACACGGAAGAATAAGGATGGCTCCGTTACAACCATAACGATAATTTGGAACGAAGACGGAACAACAACCGTTATTACCGAAAACAAGCAGCCCGACGGATCGACAGAAGTCAAGGAAGAAACCAGAGATGCCAAAGGTAACGGTACATTAAAGATTGAAAAGAAGGATGCCGAAGGGAATCTCCTGAGCAAGACCGAGGGTACGATCAAGGTAAACAAAAAGGGCACGGAGACAATCAAGTCTGTGACCGAGAACTTGGACGGCTCAAAGTCGGAGAAAACACAGAAGACATATAAGCGTGATCCGAATGCTGACAACATAAAAAAAGTAACGATCAGCGAAAAGAAGACGGACGCCGCAGGAAACACGGAAGAGATCAAGACAACAGCGTTTGTAACAACTCTCGGAGCGGCAACCGTTTCAGAAAAGAGCACAAGAACATTTGTCGGAACATCAGGTAATAAGGGTAATAAAGAATCCGATACGGAAGGTGAAGACGGAACCGATACAGGCAAAACGGGCAGCAGGAATGTGCAAAACGTTGTAAAAGAAGAACGAGAGTACTCACTGTCCGTAAACGGAGTAGTTAAGCTTCTGTCTCTCACCTCTGACGGAGAAAAAGTCACAATCCCCGAGAGCTTTGAACTTGACGGAATGAAGAGAGTCGTAAAATCGATCGGAAAGAACGCCATGAAGGGCAACCTGTCCATTAAGGAAGTTGAGATCGGAAAGAACATCACAACGATCTCAAGCGGTGCGTTTAAGAACTGCAAGAACCTCGAGCTCATCAAGCTCACGGGTTCGGTGAAAAAGATCTACAAGAATGCCTTCAAGGGCATCGCGAAGAACGCGAAGTTCGTGATAGAGGCATCTGAGGAAGATTTTGCAAGGATCGTAGAACTTCTGAAAGCGTCGGGTGTCAGCGAAACTGTGACATTTGAGAGAGTATAAATAATTGACAAAGGTGGGCCCTAGGGGACGGGGGTTGTGGGTGACCCATCGGGGACGGGGGTTGTGGACCATGTACCTCAATGGTCCACACCCCCCGTCCCCGATGGGTCACCCACACCCCCCGTCCCCGAGGGACCACCCTTTTGTTCCACTTGTTTTGCAAACATCGGTAAAATATTAAAAAATACCGAGAAATACATTAGCTACAAGAACAACAGATATACGATTACTACGAAAGCTCCTATGATCAGGAACCTTGTCACCGTCTGAGTGTCGGACCAGCCGCGGGCCTTGCGGAAGTGGTCGTGAAGCGGGGTGCGTGTGTTCTTGAGGATCTTGAGCTTTACGGTGCGCAGAAGGGCAACCTTTACAAGTCCGAGGCCGCCGTCAAGGATGAAGATCAGGCAGATCGGGATGAAGGCAAGCGGGCTACCGGTTTCGAGGGCAACAAGCCCGAGGAAAAGTCCGATGGCGCGTGAGCCCGCATCACCCATGAGCACGATGCTCGGCGAGCAGTTGAAAAGCAGATAAGCCGCGATCACTCCGATCATTATGACGCACTTGATTAATGCGGGAACGCTTGCGCTGTCAGTGCCAATGAGGATGAACACGAATCCCGCGCAGGAGAGGATCGAAAGAGATCCGCACAGCCCGTCGACGCCGTCCGTGCAGTTCACCACATTGATCGAAGCCCACAAAAGAGCGGTGGCGAGCAGGATGAACACAACTGCGGGCAGCTCGAAGGAAATATCGAAGAGGCCGAGTCTTACGGTGCCTCCGTTGTACATGTAGAAAGTAAATGCGGTGATGCCGCAGATGAGCAGGTCGATAAGACCTTTCTTGAGCTCACCCCACGGGATCTTGGCTGCATCGTCGAGGAAACCTTCAAGGCATGCGGCGAAGATCATGACCATGTATATGATGTGCTCCCACGGTCCTGTCGGGTTTAAAGGGATGAGCAGGAGCGAGAGCACTATAAAAACGCTTATGAAGATGATCCCGCATCCCCTTGCCTTCCCTTTTGAAAGCGCTCCGTTGACAGCGAACTCACGTCCCTGGTCAGCGGGGAGCTTTCTCTTCAGCGTCCCGATAAGGAAAGCGGTCACCGCAAAAGCGATGAGCCCCGAAAACATGGGATTAAAGAAAAAAGCGAATCTAGGGAAAATATAGTAAAGCATAAAGGCCTCTTTTAATGGATTATTCGACAGAACCGACAGGTGTGCCCCTCTTCGGTTCTTTCTGTTTTTATACTTTATTCTTTTACGGGCTAACAGTCAAGCCACAGCGTTAATTACACTTGACTCCCACTGCGTAAATTGT
>JAEEIH010000200.1 GCA_016281275.1 Lachnospiraceae bacterium
ACCTCGAGCGAGTCCTTCATGCCTGTGAGGACATGCTCAGCGGTAACGGTCACGGGCTTGTCCGTATCCTTTAATCCCGAGAGCAGCATATCCGTTCCGGGACGGTAGGAGTCGTAGGAAAGCTTCCTGATATCTTCATAAAGCGAACCCTGTCTGTTATTGATCGTTACAGCCGAGTTGTTGTCGCTTGCCCATTTGAGCTGATCCGAAAGCTCTGTCCATGCGTACTCGCCGTAGTTGGCCGAGACGATGTTACGGAGCGAGATATCTCCCCTAAGAGCAAGGATCTGATCCCGCGACATGCTGCCGATGGTGGCCGCATTGTCCATCACAAGACTTGATGCGGTCGAGCCGCTTCCGGAGATCACTGTTCCGGTTGCCTTGCCCTTCTTCTCTGTATCGTTAACTGTCGGCTGGATCCAGATCTTGAGAGCCGCCTCATCATATACGTAAAACAGGAATGAGTCATAGCTCCATGTTCCGGAAGTACCGTTCTTAGCCTTGACAGACACGGTATAGATCTGTCTGTAGCCGTTCTTGTCGGTATTCGAAGCGTTGAAACCGATATTACTTATGGTATAAGTACCCCTGTAATTACCCTGTCCGTCTCCGGTACCGGGGTTGTTTGTCTTGTAGATCTCTGTTCCGTCTTTCGCGATACTCATCTCAAAGAGTTCCGATGCGTTGGCAGACGAGAACTTCGCAAAGTTTTTGACGTTCCACTCGATACCTACATTTCCTGCGGTATCAAGTACGTAGTAATCGGAGAGACCCGTGAGTCTGACCTCAGCGGGCAGTGATTCCACGGACGCCTTAACCTCGCCGGAATATGTTGTGTTGTGGTATACCGTGCTTACCTTGATCACAAACTCATTGATCCCGTTCTCTTCGTAGGTGTATGCCAGATACTCGGCAGGGATCGCTGCCTGCGTAACAGGGTTCGCAGCAGTACCCAAAACGGTTGTGGTGTAAACGGGTGTACCTGTGGTGTCGCTTGCGCGGTAGAGCTCGATACTAAAGGTAGTGGGTGTCGTTCCGTTCTGAGCGCAGATATTGGAACTCCAGAACACAGTGATGCCCTGCCCGTCCACGATATCATACGCAAGATCGGGTACCTCGAAGAAAGGCCTGTTGCCGCTGTCGAACTTCAATCTCCCGACTTCCTTCGTTACTTTCTTGCCTTCCGCATTGCCGTTATAAGCGATAACGCTTATGATAGTCTCCCCGGCTTTTCCCGAAGGGCTGATCTTTCCGTCAGCTCCGATCACTGCGATCGAAGGATCGCTGCTGACCCATGAGAAGTCTGCCGTGCTATTCGCTGGGTTGCCGTAGGAATTGATATATGTAACCTTCTGAGGGTTACCGTAGGTGTAATCGTCTGCTGCAAGAGTGAAACTTGCCTTGATAACAGGCTTATCTTCAACATAGATTACCTTGTTGCTCTGATCGTTGTACACGTAATCGGTTTGTCCGTCCGATTTCTTGACCGACAGCTTTGTCGTCAGATCGGTTGCCGTGATGAACTTAACAGAAGCCACAGCATCGCCGCCGATACCGATGTACTGTCCGTTATACTTGCCGATAACGGGGTCGTATTTATCATCTTCAACTGAAGTAACCGTACCGTTATCGAGGTAGAGCTCTGCGATAAAATACCTGGTCGTTCCCGAGGTGTTATCACCAATCTCAATATCACCTGTTGTGATCTTGCCACCGGTGATATCCTCACCGACAGACTTTAATCTCAGATATCCCGAATTGTAGGTTCCGTCAGTCGAAACGATCCTTACTCTGAGGGATTTCGAGAAATGAGTCGTACCTTCCGTTACGAAATCCCTCCTAAGCCAATCAGCCCGATTTGAATCGTTTACCACGTCGATCGTAACATTCAGCTTAGGCTCGGCAATATTGGTGTTGTTCACGTTAAAAGTAAAGCCTGTGAATGTGTTCTTTACAACAACGTTGTTGATATTAAAGCCTGTGGGTTTAAGCTCCAGAGTCGTGCTCTGATCTGCGCTGACGTATTCAGCGATATTGCTGAATGCTTTGCCGTCAAGATTCCTGGGGTTAAACCCTGTAACCAGGATGCTTATATCACCGCCCTCTTTAACCTCATAAATGAAGGTCTGAATATTCGAAGCCGAGGTCTCGATCGGTGCAAGCTCTCTTCCATTGACCATCATCCTCGCGGTTGCCTGAGCGGGCTCAGTGTACTTGACCGTGATAGGGATCAGCTCGCCGGGCTTGAACTCACATGCGGGTACGCTGATCGATTCGATCTTAGGGGTCTTTTCACGTTTGAACTGTGCGGTGATATCGAACTTGTTGCCGTAGTATGCATAGAAAGGCTGTATTTCGCTCGTGCCATCTATGGTACCGGGATAGAATTCCGCATAGTATTCAGGCGTATAGTAAATCACCTCGGTCTGATCGGTACCGGCCTTGGTTTTCTCATAGCTTTGTTGGCCGTTGCGGACAGACGGAGCTATTGTCGATTCGGAGTGATTTCCGGCCCAGCCTTCCTGGATGGTATGTATCTTGTAAATTTCTTTCGTGATCGGACTCCATACGGTACCGACCACTGGGAGCTGCGTTCCGCTTCTTTTCTCCAGTGTTTGGATCCTGAGGGGATAATAAGCAAACCCACCGTCGAAGGTGATGGAAGTGATCTCATCACCCTTGCTGATCGCTGCTCCCGTTGAAACGAGAGAGAGATCCTCTCCTCCGACAGGCAGAAGATTCTCTGCATCCCATGAGCTGAGATTGGATCCGTCGGGACGGTATCCGAAAGAATAATTATACCAATCTTCGGTTGAATCGTTTTTCCTTACGATAAACTCCCACGTAGCAGGCTGAATAATTCTTGACTTTACAGTGGTCTCTATCACTGTATTTGTCATGGAGGTTTCATCCGGTTTAGTTGAACTGCTCTCAGTGATATTATCCGCGGGTATCGCTACGTTCACTCCCTCCGGATCGTTGTTGGCATGAACACCGATCGTTGTCTCCGGAACAAGTCTACCGTCACGAAGAGTCCAATGATAGAAGCCCCCGTCATCATAATATTCAAATATAGGAAATTGTCTTATGGGATCCGTAGACTTTATTCCATCATCAGGCGTAAGGTGTACGAAGTCTATTTTGTCTGTAAGACCCCACTTGACCAAAAGCTGTTGCCCGGCTGTGAGTTCCACAGTATCACCCTTTAACCGTGCGGGATCATGCTCTTCGTAATGCTTGACCAGTCTTCCGATCCTGTCACCTGTGGGCTGTCCGTTTGCATCAAGTACATCTTCCATTACTGTTTCCGTTCTATAGGTGCCTGAAGGGCGGAAAAAGGCATCATCAGGCACACCCGTTGAACCGGTTATGTCAAAACTGATGCAGTCAGGCATGGTATTCGGTGCCGTCGAGCCTTTACATTCGATCAGCATTCCGAGTGTTTCACTGTCCACTCCCGCCTCATTCGTAAAGAGAGCGTTCTTGATATCATAGCAGTCAAGAATAAAGAACGTTTTCTCGGAGTAAACAGGGTCAACATCCGCCATAGGATCAACTCTCTCCGCAACCACATCGATCTCTGCGGTTGCCGTTCCGTCTACTCCCGCCGTAAGAGTTACGACCTTTTCAACACCACTGTCAGTGACGCTTCTGCTGCCGGAGAATGCCTTATACTTAAACGTAACATTCTGATTCAGTACCGCACCTTTAAGGCTGACTGCAAAACGGGCCGTAAATGCCAAAACTTCCTCCGTCGCGATCGAGCTCTCTACAAGGGTTACCGTAACTCTCGTATCATGGCTGATATCACGGGCGCCGGTGATATGGGCGCCGGTATTATTCGCGGTACGAAGAACGACACCTTCTTTTTCAAGCTGTTCCACAAGGCTTTTCGCGTTTGCCGTCTGCTCTTTGGTCCAGACCTTGTCGGTAAAGTAAGTGTCTTTCACATATGCGAGATAATCCTCGATTTCGATCATGGTCTTGAGGTCTTCGAGACATACGGGTGCCCCGTCAACCCAAACCATATCCTGAGGATCGTAGTCGCCGGCAAGGATCTCCCTGATCTCGTCAAGCGAAATGGGCTTGCCGTCCTTTTCGATATACCAGCTGTCAAGGATGTTTCCGTTCTCATCAATAAGACCGTAATCCTGAAGCATCCTGTAATAATCCTCTGCTTTCTCGGTTCCGCCCACAATACCGGCAAGGGCGTCAATGATCTCCTGCCTGTACTCGGGGGACTGCTCGCCGCTCACTGCGGCACTGACCTTTTCGAGCATGGTCTGCGGGATCAATGTAAGTATCATTGCTACACAGATTATGACCGAAACAGCTCTTCTCCGGAAGCTTTTCATGAGTATTTCCTCCTGTTTAGATACGGCTTAACCTCATCCCGATCACTCATCCGAATACGAGGCAGTTCACCGCTGATTCCTTGTTTCTTCAATTCCGTAAGAATTAATGTTGTTTTGACTTCTCCGGTGTTTCATCCGTCCGGATCGTCCATTTCGTTTTCCTGTTCCGCTTGTTTTTCCCGCCTTATTCTTACGCACTTGATGCATCCGAGGGTGATCACGACGGCAAACACAAACGACAGAGCTCCGACCAGAACGTAC
This sequence comes from Lachnospiraceae bacterium, assembly GCA_016281275.1. Classification (GTDB taxonomy): domain Bacteria; phylum Bacillota; class Clostridia; order Lachnospirales; family Lachnospiraceae; genus RUG11977. Next base: position 4,617 of record JAEEIH010000200.1, read on the forward strand.
CCTCCCGCATCATCCGAGAGCATCAGTGCACCGAATCCGTACATTTGGATAGTGTCAGGCGATCCGAAACCGGTAAACTGATACAGCAAAGCGACCGAAAAGATCAATACAGAAAGCGCCACGCCCGACAGTATCACGATACGGGTGCGCAACTGTTTGATCTTCAGTTCTAAGGCCTTTTTCTCGATCATCCGAATCGCTTCATCAGTCTCAAATCTCATATAAACCGGCTACTCTCCTTTCTCTCAGATTTTTGGTTCTATTATTTAGTTCCACGGGGAATCCCGATTACTCAAAAAAAAATAAAAAAAAAAAGAAC
>JAEEIH010000201.1 GCA_016281275.1 Lachnospiraceae bacterium
GGAACATATTCCTTGAGCTTTTCTTCAAGTTCCGCTGCCTCGACCGGCTTAGCAAGGTACCCGTTGAAGCCTTCGCTTATGTAGTAATCCGATCCGCTCGTGGCTGCATTGGCAGTGAGAGCGATGACGGGCAGCTCGGGATGCTTCTCCCTGAGCCTGTGCACTGTCTCTATTCCGTCCATTTCGGGCATCATATGATCGAGAAGAACAACATGATAATCCAATTTTTCGATCATTTCAAGACATTCCCGACCGCTCTCCGCCGTATCGACCTTAAGCAAGGTGTGTGTCAGAAGTCTCTTGACAACCTTAAGGTTCATATCTGAATCGTCGACAACCAGAACCCTTCCTTCGGGAGCGACAAAGAGCGGCTTATATACATCGGCGTCTTTATGCTCCATCTGCTCAGAAATGTCGCCCACTTCCTCGCAATCCACAACGATCTGCTCAACTTCAAAGCTGAATTCCGATCCCACGCCGTAGATGCTCGTGACCTTTAGATCGCTTCTCATGAGCTCCACCATCTTCTTCGATATATCGAGCCCGAGTCCGGTTCCCTGAATTCCGCTCTTCTTTTTCTCGTCAAGCCTTTCAAATGCGTTAAAAAGCTTATCTATGTCTTCATGCTTTATTCCGATACCGGTGTCCGAAACTGCGAATCGGATTCTGATCTTTTCCTTTTCCTGAGCGCTCTTGTCCTCGTGTTCCCTCCCTGATTCTTTCGCAGGTACAACAGATTCCGGGTCTTTTGTCTTTTCGAAATCAATAGATTCCGAAGTATTACCGTTTTCCTCTTCGGAATCGGTTTTTGATCCGTTTTCCGTCTCTCTCCCGAGATATGACCATGCACCGGATTCCTCCTCGAAATCGGAGATCCTCACAGAAAGAGTGAATCCGCCTTTTTCGGTATATTTGACCGCATTCGTAAGGAGATTGAGAAGCACCTGCCTGATCTTGGCGTCATCCCCGTAAAGCTTCCTCGGAAGATGGGGATCTATATCGGTCTTGAATTCAAGCCTTTTTTCCCTGCTCCTCACGCCGATCATGAGCATTACAGGTTTCAAAAGCTCAGCCAGTTCATAATCACGCTCGACAAGGTTCATCTTTCCCGATTCCGCTTTCGAAAGGTCAAGAATGTCGTTAACGAACCCGAGAAGCGACTCCGAAGCACTTTTTATGGACCTCGCGTAACCGACCACCGCCTTTGAGTATTCGGCTCCGGCTCCGTTTCGGTCTTCTCTTAATATCAACTCGTCCATGCCCATGATCGTGTTGATGGGCGTCCTTAACTCGTGAGAGATATTGGCAAGAAACCTTGATTTGGCGCTGTTTGCGCGCTCGGCTTCTTCCTTTGCCTCGCGGATCATCGCCTTCTGGCGTTTTATTATCGTTCCCTTGATGATCCTCCAAACCACGAAAGCCTCCAGCCCCGCGCCGACCAATATAAGCATTATTCGGAAGATCGGCTGCTCCGTTACCGCAGGCTCTTTATATATACGAAAAACTTCGTCCTCTTCGATCGTTCTGCCTTTTTCGCCTGTCGTTTTTTCATTTTTCGCGAGCGCATCGTCGGTCGGGACGCTCGCTCCGCCAATGTCGTTGTTCGCCGACACGCGCGATCCGTCAGTATCATTGTTCGCCGACACACGCGATCCGTCAGTATCATTGTTCGCCGACACGCGCGATCCGTCAGTATCATTGTTCGCCGACACGCGCGATCCGTCAGTATCATTGTTCGCCGACACGCGCGATCCGTGTAACGGTACAACAAGAAAGATAAGCAGAAGGAATATTAGCGTTAAGGCAGTCCATCCCGAATGCCTCACATTTGAGCCGAAAGATTCTTTACAAACCGAAGATTTCATGTCAATACCTCTTAAAAGCAGGTTCGGACAACAATCCGAACACTATCCGCTTTTCGTTTATCCCCGGGGTCCGCGAAGAAACCCGATAACTCCCGACCCTTATATTCACAATTTTCAATATTCCTGCTTGAGCGCTTTTATAACACCTGCGACACTCTTTTCTTCCACCTCGAGGAAATTAACGGGTTCGTTTATGTGTTCGAGATAATGAGCGTCCGAATCGGTGATGACCCGACAATCACGCAGGTAAGGATGCGCTTCCCTGAGAGCATGAAGGTTACTCATGTTTTTGAGTTCAAAGACCTTAAAGGTGCTCTCCGGCGGAACATAACCAAAGCTTGAGATAAGGCTTGTCGTTGATTTGTCAAGATGTGCGGGTATTGCAATCCCTCCCCGGGCCTTCACCGGGATCTCCACATCTTCAAACGGGATGTCCGTGGCGTTGATCAAGAGATACGGGTCATCATAAAGAATGCGCTCATCCTTGTCGACGCAATGCTGATGACCGAAAACTACAGGCTTGTTCTCAACCTTCTGGAGGTGTTTGTACACAAACTTGTCAAAATCAAGAGCCCCTTCAAGTTCAGGGAAAAGGCACAGAACGTGGATTTCTTCCATGGTCGTGAGCTCCATCCCCGGAACAACAAGAACGCCGTACTCCCGGCCCAGCTCCATTGCCGGTGCGCAGTTTCGTGCGGCGTTATGATCTGTGATGGCGATCACATCAAGCCCCTTCAAGGCCGCCATTCCTATGATGTTTGCCGGGGTGTTGTCACTGTCACCGCAAGGCGACAAACAAGTGTGTATATGAAGGTCATAACTTATAGAATGCATGTCTTTGTTCTCTGTGTTCCTTTAATTAACAAATATATATGCGTCGGGGTCAGCCTTTAAGCATCTCATAAACCTCAAGCGCCGTTTCAAACACCGGCTTCTCGCAAGTAAAAAGAGCGATTCCTTCCTTTTCCGCTTTTTCTTTCACATCGTCTCCGACCGCTACCCCGCCGGCTATCACAACGCATGCGCAGTCCGTAAGAGAAGCAACCGCAAGCGTATTGAGGTTGCTCACAACCGTAACCCAACATCCCCCTGCGGGCGCCTTGCTCATCGCAACGCTCAGCATATCGCAGCAGTACACACTGCCGATCTCCTTCGCCGACTCGCCCGGGCATACATTCTTGATGCATTCCGCACCGTAAAGTCTTTCAACCGTCATATTTTATCCTTTCTGTGCCATACTTTTTGCCTGATATGCTCACTTCAGGCGGCGAAATTCTTGTTTCCCCACTTTTTGATGCCTTTCTTCCTGTTTCCGGGGGCATTCATGCATCAAATTCTCGGTAATTCCCACTTTTTGATGCCTTGCTTCCTGCTTCCGGGGTCATTCATGCATCAAATTCTCGATAATTCCCACTTTTTGATGCCTTTCTTCCTGCTTCCGGGGTCATCCGTGCATCAAATTCTCGGTAATTCCCACTTTTTGATGCCTTGCTTCCTATCTTCGGGGGCGTTCAGGCATCAAATTCTCGGTAATTCCCACTTTTTGATGCCTTGCTTCCTGTTTCCGGGGGCATCCGTGCATCAAATTCCTTACATCAGATTCCGTCGGAAATCTTCCGAATGTAGCTTCTTAGGACGTGGATGCAATCGGTTTCACGCGCCTCTCCGCGGACGATGTCCTCGGCAAGCGCCTTACATGTGGGCGCACCGCAGGAACCGCAGTCTAGTCCCGGGAATTTTTCCATCAGTTCTTCAAGCTGAGACATCTTCGACAATCTCTCCGCCATGTTACCGCCGAGATTAAACACGGGCTCATAATCAACATCTCGTGAGAACGTCAATTCGATATCCTCAGGCGTGTCATGCGTGCGCGCTATCGGGAGATATTTTCTGAGACTCTTGAGCTTGACCTTTGCGAGGAAAGGATTTTCGACCGCAAGGACACCGCCCACGCATCCTCCGCTGCAGGCATTAAGTTCAATGAACGACAGCGTGTTCGCGAATTTATTGTCCTCAAGGTCTTCAAGTACCTTAATCACATTTTCAATTCCGTCGGCCGCAAGATAGGAATCCGTAAGGAGTCCGCCTGCCTCGCCGCCGGAGGCGCCCCAACTGATACCTATGTTTCCCGTTGAGGAAAGCTCCTCAACCGCTTCTTCTTCAACAACATCCTTCATAGCCGAAATAAGCCCGGGGTAGATGTCCTTCATCGCAAGGACACGATCAACCTCACTCTTTTCATAGCCAAGCGGGAATTTAACCGCGGTAACTTTTGCGGGGCACGGCGAAATAAAGAAGATGCCTATGTCTTCGGAGGGCAGCCCCGTCTTCTCGATCGCACGATTTCTCGCCATTCTGGCTGCGATCTCCATCGGCGGAAGGACGGGCAAAAGGTGCTCAAGAAGGTTTGGGAACCTTACTCTGATAAGTCTTGAGACCACCGGACACGCAGTGCTTATGAGCGGCCACTGATCTTTATGTGTCCTCACATATTCTCTGGAGAGGGAGGAAACTATCTCTGCCGCCGCGCTGACCTCAAAAACATCGGAAAATCCCATCCTCTTAAGGGCAGTCAGAACTATGTCCACATCCTCGATATTGTTGACCTGCGCATAAAGAGACGGTGCGGGAAGCGCAACTGTGTATTTGAAATCCTTCATGCTTTCAAGGCTGTCATGCGAGACCACTTTTGCATGATTTTTACAGTGTCTTATGCACTCTCCGCAATCAATACAGAATTCTTTGGTTATAACAGCCTTTCCGTTGCGAACACGGATAGCTTCCGTGGGGCAACGCTTAATGCAGTTTATACACCCCTTACAAAGACTTTCATTCAAATGCACTGATGTGTAGAACTTAGACTCCATATCTCCTCCGACGAATCCGACTCATCTTTGAAACCGCAATTAATCCTCTGCTCCTCCGTTACTGTTTTGTATGGCGGAGCGGCAGATATTTGAGTCGAAATTATTATATAGCTGGAAGACCATCGTTTTCTTTGTTATTAATTCATCGACACGAACACAAATGATCATTTCGGGAATTCCTTTATCGCAGCATCCATTATTTCTACGATGCAAAATCAATGATCATTTCGGGAATTCCTTTATCGCAGCATCCATTTTTTCTACGATGCAAAATCAATGATCATTGCAGGAAAACTTTCATCGTGACAGTCGTTCCTTCACCGATACGTGTATCAATGCTCATGTCATCGCTGTACTTCTTCATGTTCGGGAGCCCCATCCCCGCTCCGAAGCCGAGCGCCCTGACATTTTCAGAGGCGGTCGAATATCCCGCCTGCATAGCGAGCTCGACGTTTTCAATACCGGGACCATGATCCGCAAGTACCATGGTGATCTCGTTTTCGGAAATAGTCACTTCAATCGTCCCACCATGAGCATGGATAACCATGTTTATCTCACCCTCGTAGAGAGCAATCGAGACCTTTCGAACGATCTCGGGTGAAACTCCGAGCACCTTAAGCTTGGACTTTACATCGCCGGACGCCTCACCCGCCCTGGTAAAATCATCCCCGGAAATAGTGTAAGAAAGCTTTACTTCACTCAATAAGGTGCACCTCCTCGCAGTCCGTTACTGTAGAGGAGACCGCAAGCATTGAACATGCGGTGATCCGTGCAAAGGATCGTGATGCCGCGCTCTCTGGCCATTTCAACCATTTCATCCGTGGGTTTCTTTCCCCTGATGAAAACTATACAGTACGCGTCGATCATCTCGGCCGTCCTGATAACCTGCGGATTGCAAAGTCCCGTGAGAAGCACCGCCTGATCCTTAACATAAGCGAGCACGTCGCTCATCATGTCCGATCCGCAGGCGGAGTGGATCTCGCGATCCTTCTGGTCTTCGCCGCAGACATAGGTTCCGTGAAGTATTACCTGTACATCTGAAATCGTCATTTGTATTCTCCTCTTTTGAAGCGATTTAATCTGTTTCTGACCTCCGGCAAACACGCCTTTGGCGTTTCTACCTAACATGATACCATAAAACGCTGTGTTATTAAAGAAAAAAAGGTGAGCGAAAGCGTGAAAGAACAAAGAACAAAAAAGATAATGAGGAACGTGCAACAAAAACCGGGGAGAAAACCGTAATGAGTAAAGCAATCAAAAAAGGACAAAAGCAATGAACAAAACAGACAAAAAAGGGAACAAACGCTATGCATACATTAACACAATATGTAGTGAACGTAATTTGCGTTGAACCTCTGAAATGTCTCGTTGTACTCTCATATACTCTCATGGAGCTTTTTTCGGTCGCTTCATGCTTTCTGCATCCCAAAAGCAAAACAAAAATTCAAGGTTCTACTTTTGTAGGTGTCATTTTATTAACTCATAGTTTAATTATTGCATTTTGAGGCGTGACCGGTTGTTTATTCTTCGCTTTTTGTGAACATTTTGGGCCACAATATATTGTGTCGCAGCGTTCGCCTGATTATCGATCCGGCGGCACCGATGATCGTATCAAATCACATGATCGGACGGGCTGCTTGATTCACCGGATTTAATTGCAGGATCGGACGGGCTGCTTGGATTGCCGGATTGATTTAACGTGTATTGCCATTCTATCTCAGGGCAGTATGTATTTTTCGTTTTTTATACAGTTTTTCTTCGTTTTTCCTTGACAATATCCTTTATATATATCATATTTATGAAATGTTTGTATCCAGATCCGATGCACCTGTTACTTTTATCATAATGTTTGCCTTTACAGAAACGCTTGTCTTCGCTTCAAAGGCACCCATCACCTGCATAGGAATGCTTGCCTTCGCTATAAACACAAACACTTAACGTACATATCAGCTTGACAGAGGTTTTCAAATGATAATCGACATACACACACACATTTTTGCCGATGCGCTCGCTCCGCGTGCCAAACAAGCTCTCACCGAATCAGCACACGGTGAATATACTCCTCTTCACGACATGACCCGGGATGCGCTTCTTGAATCCATGAACAAGTCGGGGGTCGATATTTCCGTTGTTCAGCCGATCGTCACAAAACGCGCTCAATTCGAAAAAGTCAACGATTGGGCCTTCTCTGTTATGGACGACAGGATCATCTCATTCGGAAGCATATGGCCTCACACGGACGATTGGAAAGAACAGGTCGATACCATTGCAAAAATGGGCTTTAAAGGGATAAAGTTTCACTGTGAGTATCAGGAATTCCCGATTGACGCTCCTGAGATCCTTCCCATCTATGACCGCGCTTTTGACAGAGGGCTGATCCTGCTCTTCCACGCCGGATACGACCCGGCCTATCCCGCTCCGTTCCGAAGCAGCCCCGAGCAGTTTGCCAACATTGCTAAGGAGCTTCGCGGCGGCACGATCATAGCAGCCCATCTCGGAGGGTGCAGGCAATGGGAACGCGTGGCAGAAAACTATGCCGGACACGATGAGATCTATATTGACACATCGATGGGATTTGAGTATTATCCACACGAAACATTCTTTGAGATCGTAAAAGCAATCGGTGCGGATCATGTGCTTTTCGGATCCGATTCACCGTGGACCGATCCGGGCAAAGAAATCGAAATTCTTAAGACTCTTCCGCTTTCGGACGAGGACAAGGAACTGATCCTGTGCAGAAACGCAAGAAGACTCCTCGGAATATAATGCGCTTTTTCTATTGATAACATTGTAATATTCGGTATGTACCGATCAAACAGGAAAGGTGCCGCATTCGTACCGGTCAAACAGGAAAAGTGCCGCATTCGTACCGGTCAAACAAGTAAAGTGCCGCATTCCTACCGGTCAAACAGGAAAAGTGCCGCATTCGTACCGACCGGATATGCATCGTGAGAGGAATCGGTGATGAGGTCCTCTCCGCTAATGAGAAGTCAACAGGTAAGAAGCAAAAAAGCGAATCAAAAACATATATTATCAGGCAGATCGA
>JAEEIH010000015.1 GCA_016281275.1 Lachnospiraceae bacterium
CTGCCCCGGGCAGACCGTCATCGATGTCGGCATAAACGTTGATGAAAGCGGCAATCTCTGCGGCGATGTTGACTTTGATGCAGCTCAGGATATCGTCGGCGCCATCACCCCCGTTCCCGGAGGCGTGGGCAACGTAACGACAGCGGTACTTTGCAAGCACGTGATAGAGGCTGCGGAGAGAAGATAAGGATCAAAAGAGCCTATGGGGTACAAGGTTTCCGACTCTATGATCACCTGCTTATTTACAGAAATGATATGGATAATCAAACTCCGTAGCAATATAAAAAGTGTCAACCGTTAAGTTTTCCAAATAAGGGTTAAATTCTTCTATTTGTTCTATCAGCCTGTAATGTCCGGCAGGGAGAGTCTTATAAAGCCAGGGTAACATGATGCGGTACGCCTGTGGCAAAGGCGTAACCTGAAGGGTTCCTTTTTGGAACTCCTCAGGTTGATTGGCAGGAACTGCAAACCATTCGTTGTTAAATTGATACTCCAGGAGAAAGTTGAGGTTCATTCTGTAGTAATACGTACCCAATCCGAGTTTGCCTTTTTCTAGCTGAGTCACGGTTAAGTTTACAGTTCCGTCAGACAAAACATCCGCTTCAGATGTCAGGTTTTTGTCGATGGCATTCTCAAGAGAAACAGAAGACATCTCGTGAAAAGGATTCTCCGATGAGTCCGGCGTTGTAGTCGGTTTTCCTTCAGGATTACCGACTTTAAGAGGAGAAGGATTTTTGAAATCGAATTCTGATGCAATGTAGAAGCTTTTGTTCTGATTGTTTATTCTTTCATAAGAGGGAGGCATAATTTCCTTCACAAGTCGATAATGACCCTCGGGAAGATTGGAAAAACGCCATTGTAATAGTTCGCCGAACGTTAGAGGAGCGTCTTTGAGAAGTGAATAGGCTATCAAATCAAAGCCGTAGCCGTTCTTTTGAGGGACGATGTACCATTTATTGTCTCTTTGATAATCCAACTCGAAGGAGTCCCCGCAGGAATATTGTTTGTCTGAGTGACTCGTGAGAGTGTAGGTCAGATTTCCGAATCGGTTCAGTTCAGTGATGAATTCAATAGAACAATCCGATTCCGATACAATCTCCGCAGATGAAATAATCTGACTCGTGAATGCGGGCGAATCAAGCACAACCTTTGTTTGCTGAGTTCCCGGAAGGAGAGATTGTTCCTCGGGAGAGGAAGATGAATGTGAACAGCCGCTCAGAATCAAACAAATAACGAAAACGTATGGTAATAAATATGTTTTAAAAAGAAATTTCAAAACAAACCTCCGTTCATGCCGGAAAAAAGGTTGCCTCTTTCTTTGCGTTTCAAACATAAAGAACGTTGATGATTGTCTGTTTATTTGTCGAGCATAGCCTCGAGTTTTTCAAGGTGTTCGCGAACCTCTTTGATCTCGGCGCGGATTTCGTCGGGATTAACGGTTGCCGAAACCTCTGTCTTTTCTGCTGCGTCAGAAGCTACTTCGCTTTCTGCACCTTTCTTTCTCATCTCGGAAACCTCACTGATCGCATTAACCACAACGCCCACAACAACGTTCATCATAACGAACGAGGAGATAAGCACGAACGGAACGAAGTATGCCCAGGCATATGAGAAAACTTCCATTACGGGACGGCTGATGCCCATCGACCAGCTCTCAAGTGTCATTACCTGGAAGAGAGTGTACATAGCCTTCGGAATGGTACCGAACCAGTCGGGAAAAGCTGTGCCGAACTGGGTTACGCCGATTATTGAGAAGATATAATAAATTATGATCAGAAGGAGAGCCGTCCATGTGATTCCGGGGAGGGATTTCCCGATCGCACCGATGATCACTTGCAAGGGCTTTAAGGCGCTGACCATCTTGAAGCCGCGGAGACCCTTTAATGAACGGAACACTCTGAATACACGGAGGATTCTTGCAGAGGAGAATACGGGAAGACCCGAAACTATCGAGGTCAGGATGATGATAAAATCGAACCAGTTCCAGCCGCTCTTAAAGTAGCCGAAGAATTTATAAGCGATCATCTTGAGAAGCATCTCGAGAATGAAGATACCGAGACAGATGTAGTCGATGACGGAAAGAATGTTTCCGGCGGTTCCGTCGGATAAAGACGGAACGGTCTGGAGCCCGAGGACTACCGAATTGATAATAATGACTACCAGAATAAGATTCTGGAACAAATGCCCTTCAACAAACTTCTTTAACTTCTCCATGGTGTGCATCCCTCTCAGTTATAGTTTTCGGTTCCGTAATATGCCGGAGCGGAACCGCATCACCTTCAGTTTACACGAAACTGTTTTGTTTTTCAACTTGAGACGGGACATCTCGCGTACAAGTCCGCTCGATGACCGTTCACTCAGACGTCAGTACGCGAGACTTCGTCTCACTTTGTATACGATACCATGTTTGCTCACGAGAGCAAGCTCTCTGCGCAAACCATGGTATCATATACAATTGCAAGCAAGCTTGCACTGACGGCATTCGTTTATCACGCAAAGAACCCGTGAAGGAAAACCTTCACGGGTTCAGCGGAGAAGGAGGGATTTGAACCCTCGCGCCGCGCAAACGACCTACACCCTTAGCAGGGGCGCCTCTTCGGCCTCTTGAGTACTTCTCCGGATGTCGAACTTTCAAC
>JAEEIH010000202.1 GCA_016281275.1 Lachnospiraceae bacterium
TCGGTCTTTATGCGCTCGTGCTCAACATCAGAATCATCATAATCGATCGCGAAAACCGCACCGCACGAAGGACAAACAAGATTCTCCCCCCTCTTGCTCAAGCGTGCTGTTGCAGTTCGGACATTTAAGATCGACAAGATTCATGACTTCCCCCTTCGATCAACACTTTGATCTCCACCCTCATACCATTATATCAACAAACTTCGCAAACACAAGAGCATGTATGACAAAGGGGTGGCCCACTTGGGGACGGGGGTTGTGGGTCATCGTCTTGCACATCACCAAATGGTGACACGTAGTAGACGATGACCCACAACCCCCGTCCCAGGGTGGGCCACCCCTCAATAATTCACATATCGAAACGGTGCAACCGGAAGACCTGCACTGTTATAAAGATTCACCTTGCCGTAATCAAAGAACCCGTAGCGGATCTCCTCTATCGGACCGTCTGCCGTGAGGATCACGGTATCCCCTTCGATCTTTGCTTCGGGGACAAGATAGTCCTCCCCGCCTGCAAGCCGTACCTCAAAACCGTAAACATGTCCTTCCGACTTTTCCGTTCCCTTATGGGGACACTTCGGTTTCCCCTCCTCACGGGCATCCCCTGGTTCATTTTCTTTACAGGTACACCCAAGTTCCTTCTCCTTACGATGATCGCTTAATTCATTTTCCTTGAGTATCAGCTTTCCGAGAGTATTCTTAAAATGAATAACGATATTTTTACCGGGAGCTGTATTCTTCACGCTCTCTTCGATATGATCAAATTCGGCGTGCGGGTATCCCGCATCCGGGTCTTTATATATTTCGTACAGCACCTCGGTCTCTGTTCTTTCTCCCGGTGACTTCTTATCCCCGGGATGGACATTATCATATTCACCGAGATCGATCAGCGGAACAAGGTAAGCCCCGTCCGTTTCGGCCACGGCCTTAGCCTGAGCTTCACGCAAATGTGCCCATTCTCCTTTATCCTCTTTATTTCTCTCTATGAACATGGGAAGCTGCAGGATGACGACAGGTAGATCGTCGTCCGAAAAGCCTGTTCGAAATTCATCGATCAACTCCTTAAGCAATGTGCAGTACCCCAAAGCCTTTTTTGAATCTTCTTCGCCCTGATAATAGAGGATCCCGCGAGTAGTGTACGGCATGATCCTCTCAAGCATCGTTTGATAAAGCCCGCCCGGACGAAAAGCCGATTCAAGTCCCATCGGAGGCGGCCATGGGAATTCTCCCGCTTCGGCCGAAAGCTCTTCCGGCGTGATGTCCGGTTTTTTTGCTCTCGCTGTGCGTTCTTTTTCCTTGTAATCCGCCACCATCCGGTTGTATATGAGAAGGTTACGGCTGTAGTCTTCCTGTGTCTGTCCTTCTATAGCTTTCTCAAATGCATCGATATAGACACGTCCTTCGGAATGTGCCGAAAGGCGTTCTTTATCGAGCCAGCAGGATATGGAGGTGCCTCCCTGACAGCAGTCCACCATGCCGATCGGGACCGACAGATCCCCGTGAAGCTTTTTGGCAAAAAAATAAGCCACACCGGACATATCACGGAATCTGCCGTTCGTGAGAGGAGTCCAGCACTGATTCTGTTCCTCACGAAGAACAGAATCATCGATCACGGGTGTCTTTATACATTTAAAATACCGGACAAGAGGAAGATCCGTGCACGAGAGTTCCTCCTCACCTCCGCGTGAATTCTGTATCTCAAACTCCATATTGGATTGTCCGTTATCGATCCATACTTCTCCATAATATACGTCACGGATCACTCTCGCCTTGTCCGGCTCCGAAAGGTCCGTTACGGTCATGGTATACGGTCCCCCGACGGGATGCGCCGGAAGAGTGACCACAAATCTTCCCTCCGTCACTTCATTTTCTACGGATATATTGTCAATCTTGACCTTAATGACGGTCTGTTTTTCTGTCTCTCCGAAGATATGTACTTCCTTTTCTCTCTGAAGTACCATGAAATCCGAAAAAATCGCCGCTAATCTCATTTTTAAGCCTTCCCAAAATCATCCTTTATTTCTCACCGGAATGCGCATGCACCACATTCCGCAGGCAAATATTCCGATCCGCTTTACATAATACCGCAGAATGATCCTCTGCTCACTTTTGCAATATCTGCAGATCGATCCCCCGACACGCTTCACTGTATGCTGCATATAAATTCCTTAATCCGTTCGGCATCCTTCTTATGCGTAATGACAGAAGGATGTCCGGACGCCATTCCGTCATGCGGGATATCGTGGAAAGGAAGCTCGAGCCCGTAGACATCCTTCATCCCGGCTGCCTTCACGCGGTCAACGACTTCCCGGACATGAGGGTAGACCCCGGGCGCCAGCGTTCCCAGGACACAGACGATCTTCGCATTCGGATAAACTGTTCGCAGCGTATAAAGAAAGCTCTCGTAGCTGCTCTTAAATCCCGTAAGGACAAAGGGTTTGCCAAGGCTTCCCTGATCGTTTGTCCCAAGATTGACGATGATCCACTCCGGTTGGAAGCGGGTGTAATCCTCCAAAGTATTTTTATCATAGAACCAATTTGTATAAGGGAATTCCCGAGGAAGTACATTCAAGGCGTTCCCTGTATAATCAACGTATATGCCGTGTCCCGACACACTGACCCATTCCGCGTTCCAGTTCATGTCTTTTGCGAGGAACGCAGCGTAGTTTTTTTCTCCGTCTTCGTCACGGATCGTATATTCGGCATCGGGCGCCCCTAAAACTCCGTATCCGCAGGTGATAGAATCGCCTATGAAAAGAGCTTTTGTCCTTGTATCCTCAGGGACTGCAAGAAGCTCTCCGTCCACATCGATAGAAACAACGCCGACGAACGACATCCCCGCTTCCGTGATCTTTACAACGCGTATCGTATGTTCTTCCTTCTTCGGAAATTCGGCCAGAAGAACGTCTGTCTCCGTACCGCTGAGGACGATCTCGCGTGTCGCGATGTCATCCACATAAACCCTGAGCCCCGGAGCATTGATAGGATCGTTTTCTCCGGTCCTCAGTACCGCCCGGACACAGCTTGCCGACGCACGGATCGTAAAGCTGCTGTTTGTATAACCCATTACGACCATATCGCGGTCGCAAAGAACCCTTCCCTGAAAACGGATCGTCTCGGCGGGTTCCTGATATGCTGAGTATTTATTCATAGTTTGTCTTTTCCTTTTTCCGGTGTTTTCTTCCTCTGTCTGCGATGTTCGGGTTTTACTTATTTCCGGAGGAAGCACATCGCGTCTTCCGAACTCCGAACTTTAGTTGTGTCACGCTTCGAATTGGTTCCTGTACGTAAGGTGGTAAATCTGCGCTTTCCCATCGCCCCATAGTCTGTCCGTAACGAATCCTGTATTCATAAGTTCCGCTCCGGAA
>JAEEIH010000203.1 GCA_016281275.1 Lachnospiraceae bacterium
CCCGTCTCGCGCTCTTTTTATTTCAAAAAGGTACCCGATTACTCGGGTACCTTTTTTCAAATAAATCGAGCCCCATGGGGCTCGAAGTTCGAGTGTCTCCGCGTAACGACCGTCCGCGCAAAACTAATAATCCACTTGCCCAAAATATACAATGGTGTTATATTACAAATAAAGAGAAGCACCCACTCCAAAGTGGATGCTCCCGAGATTGGTTTAGTTGTCCTTACGGACACCGCCTCTCCCGTTGGCAGACGAGAGAGGCATTTTTATTTTCGCTTATTGTTTCTCTTGTCGAGAAAGCTAAGCAACGCAAGTAACAGTCCTCCTGACGTTATCAGCAAGCTGATAAACGCCAGAACAATCATTAAGATCTCATAGTCTGTCATAAGCGTCACCTATAACCAATAACAATTCTACCTTTTTCACCCTCGGACCGCAAGCGGATAATAAGCTACCTTATGACTCAATCATTCATTTCTCCGCATTTAGGTCAAACTTTTTGGCTGTTTTTTTACTTTTGAAGGCATCTGCTTCCCCAATTTTATGACTCTAATTTTATTTTTGCGACATAAAGTCAAAAAAAAGCACATGAAAAAGCAGAATTTCAGGAAGAATCATTGACTCAACAAGGCTTATCCGTCGTTTAAGTCATAAACTCGTTATATTACACATTCATCCCCAAAAGAACTTCCGCATAACTCCTTTTAGCAATTTCCTTTTCATACCAAATGTGTTAAAATTGATCTGTCGCGGAATACCGCGGAAAAGCATACAATTTAAGGAGGAAATTGCAATGTCAGTTAATCGTTTTGTATTAAATGGGGTTTCTTATCACGGACACGGTGCCATCAAAGAGATCCCGGGCATCATTAAGTCCAAAGGTTTCAAAAAAGCTTTTGTAGCATCCGACCCCGATCTTATCAAGTTCGGCGTTACGGCAAAGGTCACCTCTCTTCTTGAAGAAAACGGTATCGAATATGCATTGTATTCCGATATTAAGCCCAATCCCACCATCGAAAACGTTCAGAGCGGTGTGAAGGCATATAAGGAATCCGGCGCAGATTTCATGATCACAATCGGCGGCGGTTCTTCCATGGACACAGGTAAAGGTATCGGCATCATCGTAAACAATCCCGAATATGCCGATGTTCGTTCTCTTGAGGGCGTCGCTCCCACGAAGAACCGTACGGTATTTACCATCGCAGTTCCCACAACAGGCGGAACAGGTGCTGAATCCACCATCAACTACGTTATCACGGACGTTGAGCGTAAGAGAAAGTTCGTATGTGTTGACCCTAACGACATCCCCGATGTCGCTGTTGTAGATCCCGACATGATGAGCTCAATGCCCAAGGGGCTTACAGCTTCCACAGGTATGGATGCTCTTACACATGCCATCGAAGGTTATACAACTGGCGCTGCCTGGGAGCTTTCAGACGCTCTTAACCTCGAAGCGATCAAGCTCATCGGAGCAAACTTACGTAAAGCATACGAGAACGATCCCGAAGGACGCGAAGGAATGGCTCTTGCACAGTATGTTACAGCTATGGCTTATTCCAACGTCGGTCTCGGCATCGCTCACTCCATGGCCCACACCCTCGGCGCTGTTTACGACACGCCTCACGGTGTTGCATGCGCTATGATGCTTCCTATCGTAATGGAATTCAACGCAGAGTGCACAGGTGAAAAGTTCAAGACCATTGCCGAAGCTCTCGGCGTAAACACAGCAGGAATGGATCAGAAAGCCTATCGCAAGGCTGCCATCGACGCTGTAAGACAGCTTTCCGTAGATGTAGGCATTCCCACAAAGCTTGAAAAGCTCAAGGAAGCTGATCTTCCTTTCCTTTGCGAATCTGCCGCAGCAGACGCATGTGCGCCCGGAAACCCGAAGCATGCTACGATCGCGGATTTTGAAGCAATGTTCAGAAAACTTATGTAAATCTTGCGTTTAGTGTTCTAAAAAAGTCCGCCTCCCCCGTCGTCAAACGGGAAAGGCGGACTTTTATCAATTCCACCTGCCTATAATACTCCGGATCATGTCTTCCTCAGCTCCCGGATAAGCCTCGGCGATATGCCTTGCTATCCTCATTGCAGATCCCACCGGGGTTTCACAGTATGCCGAAGTCACATGCTCGTACCCCCACAGATGCTCGGGAGTTGCATATACGGCAACAGGCCAGCCGTAGCCTTCGCCCTTCTTGTTCCTGCGCTGGCGGAAATCACAGACGCAAAGATACATCTGCATCTGCAAGCCCGTGACCACGCCATCGTAGCCCTTGGCGCCGCCTTTCCCAAAGCCTGCCTTTTCTTTCAGTTCATTTGAAAAATACTCATTCCCGGAAAGGCTCTCAAAAAACATGTCCATGATCTTCTTCTGCTTTGCGGACGCTTTGCCGTCATCCCAAAGTGCGTCAAAATCATAGCCGTCGCGCCTGAAATTTGCAAAGTACGGAAACCACTCCTTGGAAATGAACCCCGCCTTTTTATCGAAAAACTTGCCGTACGCAATGTCGCTGTGCCTCGAAATGATCTCGCGCCATTCCCAGGGGTCTGTCGTTATATCCCCCGACCACCAGTACTTTGCAACAGTTCTCTCTTCCAAGGAAAATCCGGGCATATCATTCTTAAAAAGCGGCAGAAATCCCGTTCTTTTAATATATTCAATTGCTTCTTCCACTGTATGCAGGCATTTGGGATCATCCCGTTCAACGCCGTACATTATCCATGTTCCGCTTTCGTTTGGCATACGCGCTGTCCTTCGCTTTTTATTGCATCGCCTTCAAACACCTACTGAAGTGATTTGTGGTGTTTTGCCGAAGTAATTTGTGCTGAATCATTTACGCAAATATTATCTTTGCGTGTTATTTCATCAGAACATCTGATCAAGTTTAATAAATTTCACATCTTCCGTCTCATTTGCTGTAAATCCGGCTCTGGAAAAGAAAACATATTTATAGCAGTTAAGTCTGGTCGCCTTAACCTGACTTATCTCAGTTTCGACGACTTCCTTTGATGTCTTCTTCTTTCTGAATTTGACCTCATAAAAGGTATATCCTTTCTCGTCTAAAGTAACAACATCGAATTCGCCGTTGGTTTTTGTCTTCGAATCATCATAATAGTACTTTCCGATCTTCTCAATGACAGGATCCATAGCCCCAAGTCTGTTCTGCCTTATCAGGTATTGCCTGCAGATTTCCTCAAATCTATGTAGGATATAAGATTCTTCAAAGTCTTTATCTACGTATTTATCATAAAATACTTCCGGATC
>JAEEIH010000204.1 GCA_016281275.1 Lachnospiraceae bacterium
CTCTAGTTTCTACTCCTGTCGTACTGAGCATTTTTTGGCAGCCTTGGGATCCAAACTTCATGAATTATGAAGAGATTTTATCGGCTCCGTCGACCTCTCATATCTTCGGAACGGACAACTACGGAAGGGATATTTACGCGAGGATAACGGACGGCGCCCTGCTCACTTTCGGTATCGCATTTCTCACTGTAACGATCGGTGCTGTGGTCGGTACGATCATCGGTGCCGTGACCGGTTATTTCGGAGGAAGGATCGATGAGCTTCTTATGAGGATAAACGATGCACTCGCTTCTTTCCCGAGTGTTCTTCTTGCGCTTGTTGTCGTGAGCGTGCTCGACCTCGGAACCCTTAATGTCTGTATCGCGCTCGGAATCGTCTTTATCCCGAGTTTTGCCCGTGTCATGCGAGCAGAGTTCATGGCAGGGAGGGAACGGGACCATGTTCTGAATGCTCGCCTTATGGGGGCGAGTGTTCCTCGTATCCTTTTCTTCCATATATTCCCCGGGACTCTGCCGGTGTTTATTCCGACAGTCATGCTCGGATTCAATAACGCGATCCTTGCCGAAGCAGGCCTAGGATTCCTCGGGCTCGGTGTTCAGCCGCCCGATCCGAGTCTCGGACGCATGCTCTCGGAATCAAAGACGTACCTGATCTCGGCGCCCTGGTACGCATTCTTTTCGTGCCTCTTTATGGTGGTCTCGATCTTAGCCATCACGATGCTGGCTGAGAATATAGGCGTAGAAAGCATTAATTACCGCTCGGTAAGAAAGCGTATAAGCAGCATTATCATAGGAAATCTGAAAAAGATAGTTCCCGACCCCTCGAAACTTCTCGAAGTTCGTGACCTCAGGGTTGGTTACATAGAAAAAGAAGGTATCGACGAAGTTATAAAGGGTATCTCTTTCAGCCTTGACAAAGGCGAGATCCTCGGTATCGTCGGCGAGTCAGGCTCCGGAAAGAGCCTTTCTTCCTACAGTATCATGGGTCTGATCCCCGACAAGGCCTGCATGACGGGCGGTGGGGTGTACTTAAGCGGCAAACCGCTCAATATGTCTTCTTCGAAGGCAAACTGCCGTATCCGCGGCGGACGCATCGCCATGATCTTCCAGGAGCCTCAGACCTGCCTCAATCCTGTGCTCACGGTAGGGCAGCAGATCATGGAGCTCTTAGATCTTCACGACCCGGAGCTCGGACACAAATCTTTCAGAGGCAGGATAAAGGATATAATATCTTACAGAAAAGAAAGAAAAGAGAGCGAAATCGTTCAGGTAGAACAAATATCCGAAGAGAAGAAAACCGGAAGCGGTGTACCGGTTATAAAGACCGATTTGAATGCATCCGGAGATATAAAAAAAGAAATAAAAGATTTGAGAAAAGAGCGTGTGCTTCGCGCCATGGAAGATGCGGGTTTAGATGACTGCGAAGCGCTCCGCTCAAAGTATCTTCATGAGCTTTCGGGCGGCATGCGTCAGCGTGTCATGATCGCCATGGCACTTGTGAGCCGCGCTGAGGTCATTATAGCGGACGAGCCCACAACTGCGCTTGACGCTAAGATAGCGGATGAAGTGCTGGATTCGTTTGCTCATATCAACAGAAAGTACGACACCTCGATCATACTCATATCACACGATCTTAAGGTTATAGAGAAGATCTGCCACCGCGTGCTCATCATGCAGGACGGTCTGATCACGGAGGAGCTTATCGTCGAGAGGCAGGACAGTCTTACTCCGAAAGAACCGAATGCAGAGAGGTCGGATGAGTCTGCATTGGAAAGCCCGAAAAACGACCTTGGCGAAGGATCTCGTGGATCAGAAATGGAAGATGACGGTCGGACAACTACAGGTGGGAAGTTCTCTTCGCCTTGCACAGAATATGGCAAAAGCCTCCTTGAAGCTGCGTTTTCCGAAAAACGTTACAATGACACACGGGTGTCGGGAAAAGTTCTCTGCTCACTCAAAGGCGTTGACATCTCTTACCCGCTTCAGGCCGGAAACATCATCAGAAGAGGCAAGCTGCGCGAGGTTGTTCATAAGGTCAGTCTTGATGTATATGACGGCGAGACTCTCGGGATCGCCGGACAGAGCGGATGCGGAAAGTCAACTCTTGTGAAAGCGATAGCGGGATTACTCCGCCACGTGAAAGGTGAGATAACGCTGAACTGCGAGAGACCCGCGATGGTGTTCCAGGATCCTCAGGCCAGTCTCTGTCCGACCATGACCGTCCGCCGGATCCTCGAAGAGCCGCTCAAGCTTTCGGGCGTAAGATCCGGCGAAGAAAGGTTGAGCCGTATTCGAAAGATCCTGGCCGACACGGACCTCTCCGAAGAGCTTCTTTCGAGACGTGTTTCGGGTCTATCCGGAGGTCAGAAACAGCGTATTTCTATAGCCTCTGCACTGTTATTAAATCGTAAATTAATTATCCTCGATGAACCCGTTTCTGCCATTGATGTCACCCTCAGAGAGCAGCTCCTTGAACTGCTCTGCAAGCTCAAAACCAAGCACGGACTTACATACATTCTCATCTCTCACGACGAGGCTCTCCTCGACAGATTCTGCACGAGGGTTGTGAGGATGAGTGAGGGAAGAATCATAAATTGAGGTGGTCCACCCCAATCAACAAACGAAAGGAATATACACATGAAATTACTCATTATTCGCCACGGCGATCCCGACTACGAGCATGATTCTCTGACACCGACCGGTAGGCTTGAAGCAGAGGCGCTTTCCGAGAGGATGAAGAACATCCGTGCCGACAAGTGTTACGTTTCGCCGCTCGGGAGGGCAAAAGAAACTGCGGCTCCCTGTCTTGCAAAGATGAACATGCAGCCTGAGGAGATGCTGTGGCTGCGTGAATTCGCTCCTAAAGTGCAAAGACCCGAAAAGGTCGGAGTGGCATGGGACTGGCTTCCCGCGGACCGTGCAAAGATGCCCTTCGCTTTTGACGAAGAGCGCTGGACGGAATTTCCCGCACTTAAAGAAGCTCATGTCGGGGAAGAAGTGGAATGGGTACAGAAAGAATTTGCGGCGCTTCTCGAAAAACATGGGTACCGCAAAGAAGGAAAGATCTTCAAGGCCGTGAGATCGAACAACGACACAGTCGTGCTGTTCTGCCATTTTGGTCTTGAGTGCGTGCTTTTGTCGTACCTCTTGAACCTCCCGATCTTTACGCTCTGGCATGCAACTATCGCAGCACCTACAGGCGTTACAATTGTTGCCACGGAAGAGAGAAGAGAAGGGATCGCGCAATTCAGGATGCTTTCCTTCGGCGACACCTCACATCTCTATGCAGCCGGAATGCAGCCTTCCTTTTCGGGAAGGTTCCGGGAGTGCTTTGCCAACGAAGATGAGAGAAAAGACTGAATAAGAGTTTTATCTAGCGTCGAAACATTTTTACAACATCAGTGCTTACATTTTTCCGGAGATGTTGTTTTCTTTTAAATATTTTGCGTAACCTCTCAGGTCAAACTTGAGAGGTTCAAGTTTTTTATAGGGGTCGAAGCGGGAAAGGTACTCATCGACTATTGTCATTCCCTTTTTATGTATTTTCATACGTCTATGCATAAGTTTTAATCTTTCGAATAAGTAATCGCCCTTGATATACGGCATAATGGCTCATTTAAAAGCAGCGCTTCGTTTGATACGTCTATATAGTACCATAGATTTGGTTCCCGGTCGAATAAAAAACGTGAAGATTTTAAAGTATAAAAATAATTCAACCAAAAGGTTGACTAATTACACAGATAGTGCTATACTTCGAAGTGTAGAGAAAGGAGATTATCATATGTTGACTTCGCTTGGAAAGTTTTTAAGGAAAATCCGTATCGATAATGATGAATATTTAAAAGACATGGCGGATAGGTTACAGGTTACTGTATCGTTCTTGTCTGCGGTTGAAAACGGAAAGAAAAAAATGCCCTCAACATGGAACAGAAAGATATGCAGTTTATATAAGCTTAATGAGAAACAAATACAAGAGTTTACTAGGGCAATTGCTGAGTCTGAAGAGAAAATTGAGTTAAACATTAAAGATTTAGATATCAAAAATCAATGTCTCGCAGTTTCGTTTGCGCGAAAACTTTCGGATTTGAGTGACCATAAACTTGATGAATTAATGAAAATTATGGAGGACGAGTAGTTGAATCAGCAAAGATACAAAGCATCGCCCACTTCGAGAAACGAAATAAGGCGATTAATAAAATATATAAGGAAGCTTACTGGAACCGAAAATGATTTGTATTTTGATGTCATTGATTTCTTAGAAATGAAAGTACCAAAGCTGATTCCGGAATTTGAACTGGAAATATGTTCAGAAGAAGATATGGGGAATAAGTACGGTGAAACATTTCCTGCGGCGTCTAAGATAGCATTAAGGGAAGACATATATATAGGCGCGATTGAAAGAGATGGATTTTCGAGATTTTGCGTAGGCCATGAGATGGGGCATCTATTTATGAACGACATAGACTCGATTTCGCTATGCAAACTTGAAAAAGGAGAACGGTTAAGGGCTTTCGAGGATCCCGAATGGCAAGCAGATGCATTTGCAGGGGAACTGCTTATGTATCATCCTCTTATAAAGCATATGAGTGTAGATGAAATTGCTGAGAAGTGTGGTGTTACACATAGTGCTGCCGGAACTCAGTATAAAAAGAAATAAACAACTGTTATGGAGGAAATGCCTATGATTGAATAGCTTTCTGTAGTAAAAAAACATCGCAGAAATTGTTGCAGCAATTCCCACGATGTTTTATCGAGTGTTTTTACTCGAATCTGAGTAAAAATATTTTACTACAGAATTTTGAAAAAAACAATATGTTGTTACTGTTGTTGCCTCTCGAGTGCTTTTACTTGAATCTGAGTAATTCTGTAAACCTCGATTGGCTTTTGCGGGGGCACCCGAGAAAGGAATAGAGGTCATTATTATGTTAAAAAAGAGTAATGAATTGTTTTCGAATAAAAGTCCGGAGCTTTACGTGTTATGTAAAAAAGAACAAGAAGTTCAGCATTTCTTTCGTTGGGACTTGATTGAAGATGCTGAAATTGTCGGAGAACACCATCATCCTAGGCTGAACGCTGTTGTAGAGATTCCTGAGATTAAAAGGCTTGTGACTTTGAATAACGCACCTTATGAAAAGCATCCTGAAGAATGTGGATTATGCTTTTATACAAAAGATTCGGTTATAGAGCGGATTTGGAACAACCCAATCAAATACTTGAATTTGATAAAGAAATTTCCATTAGTCACGGGGCTTGATTTCAGCATTCTTTGCAACATGTATTATCCTCAGCAGGCATATAATTGCTGGAGAAACTACGTGATGACATATTGGATGCAACAGAACCACTCAATAGTTGTTCCAAATGCAGGATATGGAGATGTTGATACTTATCAGTGGGCTTTTGATGGATTGCCTGAAGAAAATTGGATTGCAGTTACTACTCAAGGTTGCATGAATGAGTATTCATTAAAGAGAACTTTTTTGAACGGATTACATGAACTTATTCGTCAGAGACATCCGCGTGGAATAATAGTATACGGAAAGTTCGCTATGGAGTGGATGGATAAGTTCCCTACACGGATTATTGTTTTCCCGGCATATTCGGAAGCCAGATGGGAGGTGACCGACTATGGGGAGAGGTAGAGGTGGTTACACATCCATTCAATCAGGCTACAAGGATTCAGGAGGTCGAAAAGTAACGGACTCAGGAACAATCTTTGTGGCTGAAAGGTATATTGATATGGGATATGAGGCTGTATTCAGACAACGTCACGATGAAGTGAATAAAAAAACATACGATTTGACAATAAAGACAAGTAACGATGAGAATTTCGTGAAGAATATCGAGGTAAAACAAACAACCAGCAAGAATGCTAGTCAACTTGCTAAAAACATAAAAGAGGGCTTTGAACAGGTTGGCGATGCTGGAACTGTTTCTGTTTATCTTCCCGGAAGATCAAGAAACTCAAAATCAACTATTGATTTTGTTAACAATGGATATCAAGAAGCTGTTCGAAAAGGATATGTAAAAGGTACAGTCGAAGTGTGGTTTAATGATAAGACCAGAATTATATTGTAAAAGGAGATCATATGGCTAGATTGGGATGTTTTTGTGGCGCAGAGATGACCAATACGGTGGCGCCGTCCGAAAACCTATTAAAGATATTTTATTACTGTGAAGCAGAAAATGCGATCAAAGACAATCCAGGGATTCGTTTGTGGGATTTTTATACGGGCTGGGATGAAAAAAATAGGCGTAATAACTCATTCATGAAAAGAATTGAGGATGTTGAATATTGGAAGTGTCCGGCTTGTAAAAGAGTTTATGAGGTCCAAGCTCAATCATGTGGTAATATAATAAGAGCATATGAGCGAAATGAGGATTGCGACAAAGGGAAGGTTTCGGTTTCAGGCCTTAAGGAATTGGTTGTTCTTAAGGATGTTGAGATGGATGATATGCTTTCAGAAAATGAAGGAATGACTCTTAAGGATTATCTCAGAAAGGAAAAACCGATAAGATATTTCAGCTCAGAGGATGAGACCACGGTTTATGAGGTGAATAGCGATGATCAAATTGTTGAAGTGTATAAGCATGCGCGAAAAAACATTACTGGGAAGGACTACGGCAAGACTTAAACGAGTTGACTGAAAGGAGCCGATATGGATTACAGACCGATACCGGAACTTGAAGAATACATCAGACTTAATTACGTCGAGATCAAACCCGCGCCCGCAGCTGCAAAGGGCTTCTTTGGAAGCGCATTCGGGGGAGGCAAGGCAAGAGCCTCGAAGGTCAAGGACGATGTGCCGGATATTCTTTATGAAGAAAAAATGTGCATGTCCGTCTGTGCTCCGAAGGCGACATTTGAAGAAGACCGCGAGAGCAGGCTCGGGAAACCGGCGCTTGAGGAAGACCGCGAGAGCGGACTTGAGGAACCGTCGTTTGAGGAAAAGCACGAGAGTAGGCTCGAAGAGAGGATGAAGCATCTTTCGGATACCTTTTCGGAGTATCTCCTCTACATTATAGAAGAAAGGCAGATGGCGAACGCAGAGGTATATAAGCGCGCGCTCGTTGATAAGAAGACATTTTCCAAGATCAAGAACAATGCGGATTATCATCCCCAGAAGCTCACGGCGCTCTGCCTGTGCATCGGAGCACGACTGAACCTCGACGAAACAAAGGATCTGCTCGCCCGCGCCGGATACGCACTTTCGCCGTGCGACAAGACGGATGTGATCTTTTCATATTTCATAGAAAACGGGATATTTGACATGATCGAGATCGATATCCAGCTTGAGGGTCACGGCCTGCCTTACATAATAGCCTGATCATAGTGTACAGACGATCGTTTGGCATTACCCATGGATATAGCGAGAGGTTTTAAATGTCTTTCGATAAATTATCATTAATTTTACGGGTCGCCCGTGTGGCGACCTCTTTTGTTTTTAAATTTCATATAATGAGCCTGTCAGCAGGGAACATAACCGTAACGCTTATGTTCCGAAAGCGAAAGCCAGACAGGAGCGAACACTTATATTTCCCAAACGAGGGATAAAAAGAGAATGCTTATGTATGACAACAGATGAGGTAAACAAGTATATCCATAGGAGGTTCATTATGAGAAAAGATTTAACGGAAGTTGTTTTCATTCTTGACAGGAGCGGTTCGATGAGCGGACTTGAGTCGGACACGATCGGCGGTTTCAACTCGATGATAGAAAAGCAGCGGGTTGAAGAGGGGGAGGCTTACATCTCCACAATCCTCTTTGACGACAGGACTGAAGTGCTTTACGACAGAGTCCCCGTTAAGAAGGTGGAACCGATGAATGACAAGCAGTACTATGTACGCGGCTGCACGGCGCTTCTCGATGCGGTCGGAGGCGCGATAGATCACTTCTCTAACATCCATAAGTACGCCAGGGAAGAGGACAGACCCGAAAAGACAATGTTTGTGATAACCACCGACGGACTTGAAAATGCGAGTCATGTCTACGATTATCACAAAGTGAAGAAAATGGTCGAGGAAGCAAAGGAAAAACATGGCTGGGAATTCCTGTTCCTCGGGGCGAACATTGACGCTGCCCAGGTGGCAGGAAGATTCGGGATCGATGCCGACAGGGCGATCAATTATGAAAACGACCGAATGGGCACCGCAATCAATTATCGCGCCCTTGCAGGAGCGGTATCGGCTGTCAGAAAATCAAAAAACAGGAAGGAAGCGTCAGTGATGATGGAGGTCTGCTGTGCACCGATCAGGGAATACTATGAGGAAAAGCACGGCAGGTGTGAGTGACATGGTAATGTTTGAAAGATGGTCCCCAGGTGGGCCACCCAACCCCCGTCCCCCAGCGGGCCATCCGAGAGAAAGGACCGGATTATTCCAGGGCTTCAATCCATTCGCTGACCAAGTATAACGGAACATTGACCATCCATTCCTGTTCTCTGTAATCTGACATGGAAAACCTGACCGGTTTTAAACTGTTATTTCCATCAAATATTGCTTTTAAACTTTTGGCATGCCGTGCAAAAAAGTGTTGACACGGATTTAAATTTGTTGTAACATGACTTCTGCGTGTGACGAACGTGTCGCACGCGGAACCATCATCAAGCAGAGTGTCCGCTCTCACCTCAGGCGCACGACAGGTTGCAGCCGAAGGGTTCATAAATCGCATGGGTCGTGTTTGTGACCCGTAATGTTTATGTGTGGATTGCTCTCGCTGTCCATACTTTTTTTATGTTGAACGAACCTTTCGTTCGCAAATATTTAGGAGGTAACGACCATTAGCGAGTATTTGATTAACGATCAGATCAGGGACAAAGAAATCCGTCTCATCGGAGAGCAGGGAGAGCAGCTCGGTATAATGTCCGTACGCGACGCTCTTAACATGGCGAAGGAAGCAGGACTCGATCTTATTAAGATCGCGCCCACGGCAAAGCCGCCTGTTTGTAAGATTGCAGATTACGGTAAATTCCGTTATGAGCAAATGCGCAGGGAAAAAGAAGCGCGAAAGAAACAGAAGATTACTGAGATTAAGGAGATCAGACTTACTCCTAATATCGATGAGAATGATCTGAAGACCAAGGCAAATCAGGCTCGTAAGTTCCTCACACATGGGGACAAGGTCAAGGCAACTCTTAAATTCAGAGGACGCGAGATGGCTCATATGACTGCGGGTAAAGAAATCCTTGATATGTTCGCAGCCAATCTTGAAGATTGCTCGACAATCGAGAAGCCTGCCAAAGTTGAAGGCAGGAGTATGATCATGGTTCTTACCGAGAAGAAATGATCAATCTAATGTATATTATTTGAGGAGGAAACACATATGCCGAAGTTAAAGACTAACAGAGCAGCCGCAAAGCGTTTTAAGGCTACCGGGACAGGTAAGATCAAAAGAATGAAATGCGGTAAACAGCACATTCTTACAAAGAAGACAACCAAGATGAAGAGAAGACTCAGAAAAGCAGCCATGATGGATTCTGCAAATCTTGCAGCAACCAAGAAGATGCTGCCTTATCTGTAATCCGCAGCGAGAAGGAGGAACTAAGAAATGGCAAGAATCAAAGGTGGCTTAAATGCCAAGAAGAAACATAACAGAATCTTAAAGCTCGCTAAAGGTTTCAGAGGAGCACGTTCAAATCAGTACAGAACAGCAAAGCAGGCAGTGATGAGAGCACTTGCTGCTTCATTTGCAGGTCGTAAGCAGAAGAAGAGAGACTTCCGTAAGCTTTGGATCGCACGTATCAATGCTGCATGCCGTATGAACGACATTTCTTACAGCAAGTTCATGTATGGACTTAAGCTCGCAGAGATCGACATTAACAGAAAGATGCTTTCAGAGATCGCCATCAGCGACGCAGAGGGATTCAAGAGCCTTTGCGATACAGCTAAGAGCAAGCTTGCATAATCGGATCGTTAAAGTTGAATTATTCAGGTCATCGACGTTTGTCGGTGACCTGATATTTCTATATGACAAAAAGTGATATTATGTTTTACGGAACGTAAGAAGAGGACATACCGAAGCTTGTCAATGTCCTTTGCCGCGGTGACGGACGCGATGGCACAATCTCGGGCTTCATCACGCCGGTTTGCGGCAGTAAGATGCGCGAGGTTTGAATGTAAAGGAAAGGATAAAACATGAGTCTTTCACACAGAAAAGTTAAAAAGGTACTTGTTATAAGGGATGCACAGGGTAACCCGCTTGCAAACAGGCAGGTGACCGTCAGCCAGAAATCACACAGCTTCCTTTTCGGATGCGGCGCGTTTGAGTTTATGAATCATATCAAAAATGCAAACGATGAAACTGCGGACATTACAAGCAAATGGCTCAAAATATTCAACTACGGCACGCTTCCTTTCTATTGGGGAAGATACGAACCCGAAGAGGGTAAGACCGATGAGGCAAATCTCATGAAAACAGCCAAGTACTTGAGTGATCGCGGCGTCAGGGTTAAGGGTCATCCGCTTTGCTGGCATACTGTCTGTGCCGACTGGCTCATGAAATATGACAATAAGACCATACTTCAAAAACAGCTTGACCGAATTCACAGAGAAGTGACCAACTTTAAGGGTGTCATCGATATGTGGGATGTCATTAATGAGGTTGTTATCATGCCTGTGTTTGACAAGTACGATAATGCTGTGACCAGAATCTGCAACGATAGGGGCAGGATAGCTCTTGTCAAGGATGTTTTCGCCGCAGCTCACGAATCGAACCCGGATGCAACGCTTCTTATCAATGATTTTAATCTTTCCGAGGCTTACCGTATCCTTATCGACGGTCTCTTAAATGCCGGCGTGCCCATCGGTGCCATTGGCATCCAGACACATCAGCATCAGGGATACATGGGCAGGGAGAAGGTTCTCGACATCGTTAAAAGGTACAAGGTTTTCGGACTTCCTCTCCATTTCACCGAGAATACGCTTATTTCGGGCGAGATCATGCCGTCTCACATCATCGATCTCAACGACTGGCAGGTTGATGAGTGGCCGACCACCCCGGAAGGCGAAGAACGGCAGTGCAGGGAGATCGAAGAAATGTACAGGATCCTCTTTGAAGATCCTTTTGTTGAGGCGATCACCACCTGGGATTTCAGGGACGGTGCTTGGCTCAAAGCTCCCGCCGGTTTCTTAAGGCTCGACAATTCGGAGAAGCCCTCGTACAAGATGCTTGAAAGGCTTGTCAACGAGGAGTGGAACACAAAGGTGACTGCACAGACCGATGATGCCGGATGCATCATGATTGAAGGTTTCAAGGGTGAATACAGCGTTAGCACAGACGGCGCCGAGGGCGCAGTGAGCCTGACGGATGATTCGGAAGCAGTCGTAATGCTCGCATGACACGAGCGTACAACCCGTTGCTGTGGGCGTGACTGAGCCACAGTCGTTTTACTGCCCAAATCTTGATGTGAACCACAACCGCCGTCTTTATAAAATGATAAATTCCTCCGCCTTTTTTGTAGCATGGGCGGAGGTTTTGTTTTATAATATAAAAAATCGAGAGATCACCTCTGTTTTTTTGAGGTATTTGGGCCTAATGGAAGTTTACATCCGGCTTTATTGTGGTGGTTTTCCGCTTTTACACGAAAGGCAGGACACATGGATTACAGTAAATACGAGATTTATGGATTTGACAGCATAAGCGCTTTCAACATGTCGACGGGATTTAAGGAAAGAAGCTACAAGATGCACTGGCATTCATACGGTGAGGTAATTCTTGTCGGTCAGGGCGATACAAATATCTACAAAGTAAATCAGAATACTTACAGCCTTGTTGAAGGTGATTTTGTACTTGTATGGCCCATGGAGATGCATTCAATCGTTGATGCCGACAGAGAAAAATCCCTTGTTATACAGTTCAGTAATGCGTTTATGAATTCTCTCTTTGATCTGCAGCGGATCATGCATTTCTACAGAAATCTGCATGTGATCTGCATTAATTCACACAGAGAACTTGTTTCGATGCTCACCACCATCGCCTATAAGATGAAGGAAATCTTTTTTTCTGATACAGCCGACAAGGAGCTGAGGTGCTGCATGCTTCTTATGCAGTTTATGCTCACACTCGATGAACACAGAGAGGAGTTTGCTCCGGAAATAGATGCCGGAGGTCGTGCGGGATATACGGATGATGTTATGAGGCGTATGATCATGGTGACCGATTACATTAAGAATAATCTCACGGCAGATGACCTTTCGCAGAGCGCGATGGCCGAGATCGCCGGAATAAGCAAAGACTATTTTTCCAGAATATTCAAGAATGTCACGGGAATGAATTACAGTAAGTGGCTCAACATGATAAGACTTGAAAAGGCAACGGGACTCTTGACGCAGAACGATCTGACTCTGACTGAGATCGCGATGATGTCGGGATTTCAAAGCATACCGAGCTTCAACAGAGTGTTTCGTGATGAAAAGGGTATGGCGCCCGGAGAGTACCGTTCACTCTTTGCAGGCGGTAAGAATGGCAAAACCCAATGATGCAGAAAAACTCGGAAGTGTTTTCGGGGTGCATTTACAAAACAAAATACGATCAAAAAGAGAAAAGTCCATACTTTTGACGGTTTGGACTTTTTTACTTTTGCGCGCACGGCGGCTTCGCCTTGTGCTAGCAAAGACGGGTACGCTTCGCGACTCGCAAGTGAAAGATGCAAGGTGAAGCGTTTTTGCATCTTTCAAAACGCTTGCTCGTTATGCGTCCGAAAATACCGGACGCAATACCCTAAGGACCAAACGCACTCTCCTTGGAAAGGAAGAAGAGCGTAGATTTGGGGAGAATCTACGCCCTGATGTAAGGGAGGAGGAGTTTTGTTCTCCGGCAGATAATGAGGGGGGAGGAGTCTGCCGGAAACTCCGTTGTTGGTTTTTTTTTATCAACTTTCCTTGTTGATATCTGTATTATGACACAGCTTTTCTAAAATGTCAACACCGAATTTCAAAAAAATTAAAAAAATATGCAATAACAATAAAAACAAATATATTAAACGAAAATAAATCACAGAAAAGTGAAGATATTACATGAATATCACATAAAGTGTATATAATAATGCGCTTGTCATGCATGTTATTTGATGATGATTTCGTCATTCCTATAATCCGGTGAAAAGTTTATTGTATTTTTGCACAAAAATGGGGTGGGATATTTGTGCATTTACACAATTGTCTGAGCAGATAGTTTTTGTATAATAGTATTCACATCCTCTATCCGGTTGTTAGGTCCGGCTCACGGCGGGTAAGTCGCGGATGGGTTCCATGTAGTTTCTGACAGTTGAAGAACTTTTTCAGCTATCCGACATTCTTTTTTGTTCTGAGGTTTTTCGCCATGAAGCATCACAAGTCCGATCCTGTCACGGATCTTTCGTATTTCAGCGCTCTTATCATTGCTCTTTTTGTTTTTGTTATTTCGTTTATATCTTATTTTTCTTCATACGGGAGTAATTTTGTCCGTTCCTCGGGTCTTGATGATTCTTCGGGATTTTCCGAGTCTGTCGAGGAGGATGTTGTATGTATGCCTGAGACCGGCTTGGGTGGCACTATGGATGAGTCCGGGATCGCTGTGGGTGATTCAAGTAAGGTACAAGAATCAGTTATAGATAACAGATCGGAGAAATCGGCACGTACTCGGGAAGAAGCGGTATCGATCATTCTTCAGAATGCGGTTGTCGGTTTTGGCGAGGCTGTTTTATCAGTTGTTTTATTTGCAGTTTTGATCGCTCTCGCAATTATGGTTCATGAACTCGGTCATGCGACAGGCGCGCTCCTTGCCGGATACAACATCAGGCATATATGTATCTTTGGTATATTGGTGTCAACCGGGAAAAAGCTCAGATTCAGATACGACAGGTCAGCAGCTCTGGGCGGATATGTGGTGGCATGTACGGAAAACAAGATAAGGTCGCCTCTTATGCTGTTGCGATTGGGGCCGTGGTTCGAGAGTATATTCCTTCTCTCTGCGGCTGTGTTTGCAGCGCTTATCCCAAAATCGGTTACAGGCATCTTTCTGTCCGGAGAGATATTTGCTTATTTTATGGTAAGGATTGTGATGTCCTGTCACAGTGGAGATGATGATTCGGCAACGGCGGCGCAGGTATATCTGGATGGTCGTGTGGACTATAACAGACTGATGGACGTTTATGACGAAATCCTTTCCGGAAAAACGGAAATAATACGTGAACCGGTGCTTTCTGAAAAGCGTGGCTTCTTGGGACGTCATACAGTTGTTTCTTCAGATGATCCGCACCGCGAAAAAG
This sequence comes from Lachnospiraceae bacterium, assembly GCA_016281275.1. GTDB lineage: Bacteria > Bacillota > Clostridia > Lachnospirales > Lachnospiraceae > RUG11977. The sequence goes on from JAEEIH010000204.1 coordinate 14,246, forward strand.
GAAGCAACAAGCTTCTCAAACATACACTCACTATCAAGGAGGAGCTTTCGCTTTATGGGAAGGATTAGGCTTGCAGAAGTGTGTTCCGACGGGAAATCAGCTGCAAAAAAACGATCATTAAAGAGAGTGTTATCGTGTCTGATCATAACGGGTCTGATCGCACAGCTTTCTGCGCCGCTTGCTACGGCTTCGGCGGCGCCCGCGGCTTATCGCTATGGCGATACGATCAGGGGTAACGTCGTTTCGAAGGAAGATAAGGCGCAGGGAAACGACAGATGGAGCGCAGATGCAACGGTGACTCTCGGAGAAGGCACGCTTTGGTGGGTTCAGGATCATAATCCCATGCAGACTACATCGCAAACCCCTTCTTTGTATGATGATCTGCGCGCATCAGAGAAAATGTCCGGGAAAGGAGATCCGTTCGCAGCGGAAGGTTCGATTGCGGCAGAAGATCCGGGCGCCGTAACACAGACTGTGAGGGGGAAAGCTGTGTTCACTTCGGACGAAAGTACCGAATATGTTTACTACAGAACGGTCGGGATGAGATTCACCCTTGAGGATATTTCGTGCGGAGAGGAAATTGTTCCGACTCTTGATATGGCGGAAAACAGCGAGGTCTGGGAGAAGGAAGATGTGAAATTTGTCGATGTCTTTCTTGAAGGCGTGAGCGATAGTGTAAAGCTGAGGACTTCGGCGCTCCTTGCATCGGGTGCTTCGGCGCGAGGTCGCAGACGTGTCAGCGATGCCTCGATGGTAAACAAGGATCTATCGAACGGCAGCGGGGTGATCGAAGGTCATTATTATATCGGCAATTTCCTCACAAGAAACTCGTCGGGGAAGATAAAAAGCGACTGTGTTGCCGGACAGCTCATCGATCTTGAATGCGGAAGCGATACATTGCCTACGGGTGAGTGGAGGATCTACGCCTCACACATCATAGAGATCATGACTGCCACACGTGAAAAACAGCCAAACGGACAATACATCCTTAAAAACAAAAGGGAGCGTCTGGTTCGTGACGGGTCGGGAGCTTATGTTCCCGACGTCAGGACAACTCTCGTTGATGTGCTCGCAGCCGCAAAGTGGGCGCCTGTAACACATGACGAGTATCTTCCGGCGCTTTTTAACAGATATCTTGAGCTGACTGACGAAAAACTCATCACGGCTACGACGGTTGTACATTATTACCTTAACAGCGCGGATCCGAAGGGAAGCGTCGTTGAAACCGTGTATCCGGAGACTGTCGGAAATAACGGAGCGGGCTTTGGGACAATAAAGCTTGAGTACGGGGGTGAAAAAGGATCGAGGCCCGAGAACCTGAGGCTTGAGCTCAGCGACAGAGCCTTCGGGGGTTCCGGAGAAGTCTTTGATTCATATGGCGGAATATCGGTCTTCGCGGGCGATCGCTCCGATTCATACGGAGAGAACAATGCGGGTGGTGTCGGCGAGGCAAGCTTCAGGGCAAGGTTCAGGCTTTCGGGATCGGCACAGAGCCCCCTGCTTACGCCTGTTTCGATACATGACGAACGCGGCACGAGTCTGAATGTTGTCGCGCCTTATATCTGCGTATGGGTTCCGCTCAGATCGGGTGTCGGGGTCAGTATAATGTACGTTACCGCAGATGATGAAAAACCGGTTCTCGCGCGTGACGGCGGATTTCATGACATAAACGCTTCGGGAGGACTGCTTATCCCGCTCTCCGAGCTTACCGGAGCAGCTGCGATCGAAGAACTTTCAAATCCGCTTCTGACAAGAGACGGCGCGGAGTACGAGCTTGAGGGGGGAGCGACCGGGACAGTAATCCGGTATTTCTTCGGGACCGACTGTTGGGACATCATTGCGGGAGCCGCAACAGCAAAGAAGAACAGTATAAAGGATCCGGCCAGAACCGTCAGCGAGCTGTCGCTCACAGGCAGCGCCACAGACGGACGGCGATACGGCGTAATGGGAGAAGGATTCGGAAACTCGGTCGCGATCACCTTAAACCGCCATATAACGGACGTGGTATTCTTTGTGCGTGTCGTAAAAAAGAAGCCGTCGATACAGACGAGAAAGCTTTATGTCCGTTATGTTCCGGCAAGGGGCGAGACGCACATCCTTAAGGATATCGGACCGATCAACATTCCCGTCGGCGTGGATTATATGTATGTTCATGATGCGATGGGGGTCTTAAGCTATGCCGGGAAGGATTATGAGCTCGCGAAGGATCCGGTAAATGCACCAAGAGCGCTTCTCGGAGTCTGGACGGATGAGGAAGAGCGCCTCCCACGCTCTTACGGAACGGTTTCCGGGTCGGGAAATGAGGAGGTTTACCATAGGGCGGTCACAGGGATGCGGGGAGAATATGGGTTTACGATCAGAATACCGTCGGATGCGCGTGATGCCATGCTGTTTATTCCCTACGACGAAAAAGAAGATTTAAGCTACGGAGCCGATGTAAATATCTATTACATCGGAGGCAGAAAGCGGGACGGCTACAGGCTGCTTGCCTCCGAAAAACGCATTTTACCCGTCGGTTACTATGAAAGCGCCGTAGCGGCGAATAATCTTACAAGAAGCTTTACTTTGAGATCCGATGTTACGGAAACCGTGAACGGAGCTCACTGGAAGCCGCTTGACTCTCCGGGGGAAGACGATTTCAGGTATGCGGTGATCGCATCCGAAAAAAAAGGAGATTCTGTAGGCACCATGCGTTATCCCGATGCGACCGGCGAGACCGGGTGGAAAAGCGTGCTTTGGAGCCGGCAAGCTTCGGAAGGCTCAGTGTGTATCGGAGTGGTTCTGTCAGAGGGTGTCAGAACCTATGAAATCTTTGTTCCTTGTGAGATTAAGACAGGCAGCAATCCGATAAAGATATTCGCAATCGATGCCGATACCGGGAATCTGCTCCTGAGCGATCCCATCACATCGGGCTTTATGGCGGGAACCACGGAATGTGTTGATGTTTCGCCTTTTGAAGAAATCACGATCGGGGGCAAAAGCTATGTTATGCTCGGAGAGCGATTGGAGCAAAAAAACGAGTATCGATATAAAACATCCGCATACGCCTACAAGATGATAAGCACACAGGGAGTGCCCATGATGTCGGCTGTTTCGTCGTACATAGTCAATCCGCCCGTGTACATCATGGATTCGATCGTGAACCCGACGGGCTCCGACAGCTACAGAGAAATGGCGGTTGTTGTCGTAATCGACGGTATGGGAATCCCGTCGGGAAATGTCATAAGCGTTTTTATTCCATACAGGACTGCTTCGGAGGTCAATGTTTTTCTCCTGACGGAGGATGACTCGGGGAAAGATCCCGTCGAGGCGGCGGCAGTCAGGGATGTTTACAGGGTTTCACGTTCTCATTGGGTGAATGAGGAACTTGCATTGACAGATGACCCGTTCAAGCCGGATCATGAACACGGAGGATGGTTCGAATTTGAAGTGCCGACCGAAATTGTGGATAACGACGGAGTGACTCATTCAATTTCAGATGAAGATCCGATCGCCGTCCATCACGAATGCGGATGTGACGGAATTCTCCAAAGAGTCGGACTTTGCGCTGTTTCGTGTCCCTTGTGCGCCGGGTCGGGTCGGATGGCAGCGAAGAGTCGGACGGGTGAAACACAGAGGTGTACCTTTTGCGATGGGAGCGGAATCTGGGTTACTGCGGTGAATTATAATTATGTACATGACATGCAGAACGCGTCGGGTATTGGGAGGGAAGTTAAAAAGCGGTGCTCCCGGTGCGGCGGAACAAGTTATGACCCGACTCTTGCGTCTCATATGCATGAAAAAAAGTGCTGCCCCGAGTGCAATCGCAACGGGAACGGTCCGGATAACGACTGCCCGACATGCGGCGGCTTAGGCGGATATTACTACAAGGAGTGGGTGAACGAATCGTACATGGACGAAAACGGTCAGCTCTGGTTTGGCTCGAGGCTGGTCACAAGATACACGACATGTGAGCTCTGTGGCGGGTCCGGCGATTATCCCTGCGGTACGTGCGACGGTTCGGGATTTGTTGACGGTGATCTCTGTGAATACTGCAGTCATGTGCATTATTACGGCTCAAAAATGTCGGTCGGGGGGATCCGCGCACGCGCCTCATACGGGACCGGTTATAATGTTGAATACCGTGATATTTGTGAATACTGTGGAGGAAGGGGCTTTACTTTGGGTACGGAAGGTGAAGAAATTCCGTGTTCATGCGTTTCGAAGAATTACCTCGTCGATCCGGACGTTGCGGGCGTGAACAGAAGCTATCACAGAGGTTCGTATTATCACGATTATGATATGTACGGCGATCCGATCGAATCAAGGGATTTCCCGTACTTTATGACGGGCGGATATCATTGCGCCAAATGCAATGCATATATCCTTACGGCAAGTACACCGTATAACACGACTCTGGTCCTGCGAAAAGACGGAACGGGGAAGAACCACATTACCGTTTTTAATGCTTCCGGTATGAGTGACTCCGTAAAGAGCACTCTTTACGATACTCAGTACAGAAAAGCAGAAGTTACAGACGGCTCCTATGGCTTTTTGATGAACCATTCCGCCTGCGGGCTTGAATCGCTTGAACCGCGGATGGCCTATGACAGCGCGAAAACCGCTGTGGCACAGAGAACGGATGTGATCCGGCTCGCAAACGGTCCGGGAATCCGCATGCGAGTTTATGTCCCGAGCGATCTGGGATCAAGGACGACGGATGTCTATGTCATGTACACGGAGTGGGAGGCATTTTCTATGCCGCCTCCCGAACCTTTGATCGATCCGCCGGATCCTTTCGTGAAGCAGGCCGATGTCGTTTATACAGACACGGACACCGACGGCTGCGATGTTTCGATCGTTGCGGGATACAATAAAGGCGTGACCTACGATCCGTCACTTTCGATCCCATCTGCAAGGAACCTGAAACTGAAAGCGGCTGGAAGAGAGTATCTTTATGACATTAAGCTTACGAATGTGACCGGGATGGTTGTAATTCCCGTGACAGTCCGCTATCCGTATGCCTTTTATGAGTCATCTGCCGCTTATCGCAGGGGTGATACGCCGAAGGTGTCGGGATATGCGGAAAGAATTGTGGAGATAAAACGTCCGTACAGCTATTGGACTGTTGAAAAATGTGCGGTCTGGTACCTGAACGAAGCGGGAGCCTTTTGCGACGCGCTTGAAATGAACGACAGCGGATATGAAAGGATAACCGCACGACCCGGACAGCAGACTGCTCCGCATTTTACGATAATCAGGAGAGGGGCGTCGGATTCGCATCTGACGGGCGTCCCGCCTGAAGGCGGCATGATCGTCACGGTAGAAGGTTTCTACGCCGACATCTTCAAAAACGGAGTTCCTCCGGAGGTTCCTGTTCTTGATGAGGGCTATGCATCACGTATCGCCGATGAGTCTGTTCCTGAGATCACTGCTCTTGATGATACTCTTGTCTTTGCGGGAATCACTCTTTTGGGAGAACAGCCCACGGAATTCCCCGGGTCGGGAAAATCGGTCGGACCGTCGGGTCTTTCGCCGGTAAGAGGGGAAGTTATCACCTTCTTCTCTGAGGAAAAGAAAATACCGCAGACCAAGAAAAACGGAACTTATCCCGTGCTTGCCGCGACGGTGAGCTATTCAAAGGCTTCGGGTTCTGTCGGACTTGTCGATGAAGCAAAGTACAGAAGCGCAGGTCTTCCGTCTCCCGTAGTGATCCAGACACCGGTATATGTTAAGGGAAGCCTCACCGATGCTCCGGACGGGTTCGCGGATCCGTCGGGAACTTCGATGAACACGGGAGCTGAGGGTAACGTCGCATCCGCAGGCAACACGGGAAATGCAGGCAATCCCACAACCGCGATCGTCGGGGGAATCGGAACCGGCAACGTGGGCAGTACTTCCGGTAACATTGCATACGTACAGCGGGAGGAAGCCGACACATCGCAGGTTTGGGCGGTGCTCGGTGAAGAACGCGCTTATATCGGCTACGACAAAAAAGCTCCCGCGCAGACCTTCTGTACCTGTGATCTTTACGCGAGACTCAGTAATACGACGGATCCGTCTCATCCGCATCTCTCTTATCCCGGGTACGGGATAAAGACCTACAACGAGGATATCTATACTCCGTCCGGCGGACTTCCCTACAACAGGATCTCTTTTGACATCAAGGTTGTGATCGACAGATCGGTGAGGGGAGGTCAGCCGTCATGGAAACCCGACTTTATCGAGAATTATGCCGATGTTGTGCTTGAAGCCGGAGAGTGGCTTTCTGTTCCCGCGGACACCGTGATACGTATCATCGTCCCGCAAAATACTTCTGAGGGCAGGCATTACGTTACATTCGCAAGTGTTGCGACCAATAAGGAGGATCCGGAAGATACTCTGTCCACCGCCATGGAAATAGCCAACACTTATTACTTAAGTCATGCCGTTTACGACAGAAAATTCTTTTATGTCGTGGGAAGACTTTGGGGTCTCACTCTCGAGTCTGTGAGCGGATCCGGAGGGTACACGTCTGTTGATGATACGAACAGCGCTCAGAATGTGTTGACGACAGGAGAAAACAACGGAGAAAACCAAAACAACGGAATCTTAAATGTACCTAGGACCGGAGTGGGAGATAAGAGTGCAGCGGGTCTGCCGCTTGCGGATCCGCCGGGGAGCTTTTTTCCGGCAACCGAAAAGGAAGGAATCAGAGCAGGAGTGACCGCTCATTTTTCGATCATAAGCGACGGTGTCCGGGCAAACCGTGAGATAATTAAAGTCTTTCAAAAAAATCAAAATACCGGTCAAAGCGGGCAATCTTCCGGAGGACCTGACACTGCAGCGACGGAAGGATTATATTTGTATCCGGAAATTTATTTCGTTCCCAGCGACAACGATACGGGAGAGCTTCTTCGTGACGAGGCCGTGGAGGCAGATCTTTGGTATGATTCCGGTCCTTACACGGGGAAGCCGGGACTTGCTCTTTTTGAACCCGAGATACGGTTTGAATCCCTTCTTTCAAGCAGAAACGAAGGCATTTCTGAAATACCTTTGGATGGAGATAACACTTCTACAGGTGTAGAAGAAGAACGGAATGAGGTCATAATCGGTTTCAGGCTCTTTATCCCTGCGGGACTGAAGGCAACAATCAAGGGTGCTCTCGCTAACACTCCCCGTTCGGTCGGTTTTACATCGAATGACAGCTTATGGCTTAAAAACGGAGTGGTCGTCATCACTTTTGATCCCAAGGTCACTTACCTGATCGCCGATTGCACCGTCACAGTCGGATATGACTGCGGCCCTGCAGATATGTGGAAAATTGAAGGCTATCGTGAGTCAAACGGCTTCCGTAAAGGAGATATACTCGCCTTCGACTGTTCATCCGATATCAGGGACACTTTCTTTGTGGACCACCTCAATTAATGGGCCCTTGGGGACGGGGGTTGTGGACCATGATTTCGATGGTCCACAACCCCCGTCCCCAAGAGACCATTCGTTTTCTTGCCAAACCACACACCAAATGATAGAATGATTACATATGGGAAACGTTGCTTTATATTCCCAAATGTAGCAGTCTGTCGGGGTGCCGGATGAAGGAAAAAATCGGTCTTTTTGCAAGAGGGATATTTTCCTACGAGAGACCCGCTCTTTCTTTGTCTGTTGAAAAGCTGAATCTGTCTGTTTCAACAGGTAGCAAGGTGAGGGGGTCTTTCATCGTATCTTCAACGGGAACACGCGCCTTTAAAGGAATAGCCTTCTGTGACGAAATCCTTCTTTCTTTTGATAAATCCGCTTTTCACGGAAAAGAGAATACACTTTCGTTTACCATCGACGCAACACATCTTGATGCGGGTGACAAAGTAAAGGGCACGATCGTGGTCGTTACCGAATACGGTGAGGCGCACGTTCCTTTTTCATGCCTTGTTAATCCCCTTTCGTGCAGTACGTCACTCGGTCCGATTTCGGATGCTTTTCAGTTCGCAAATCTTGCCCGGACCGACTGGACAGAAGCGAAGAACCTTTTCAAATCCGACAATTTTGCCGGAGTGTTCTCGGGAGCTTCCCTCAAATCGGAGCTTGCGATCAGGGCTCTTAAGGGATGCAATAACATATCGCTTGCGGTTGAGGAATTCCTGATCGCATTAAAGAAAAAACATGTGGTGAGTGTGAGCGTCGACAGTGATGAGGTGGATTTTGACACGCCTGAGGAATGTGAGGGGACAAACAGCATTACTCTCACAAAAGACTCATGGGGCTATGTCCAGCTCAGCTGCGAGGTTGAGGGTGAATTTATCAAGCCCGGCGCCAGAGTCATCTGGACGGATGATTTTGAAGGCAATACATGTAATCTCAACTATGAAATAGATCAAGAAAAACTCAGACCGGGTCGTAATTACGGCTCGATCACGCTTTCTTCACTGAGGGAGAACAAGGTCATCGACATTTCGTGTCGCAAGGAATCGGTGAAGCGCCGTGCGTTGCTTATCAGAAGCAGGATCAGGCATGATATGCTGTCGGTAACCGAAGCGTATGTCAGTTACAGATTCGGAAGGATTCCGGCAGCACGTTTTACGGCAGAGGTCGAGACTGTTCTCGATGGGCTCAGACCTTTAAGAAATGAGAATATCTATGACAGGCTTTTAAATATCTATGCGCTTGCGGTCTCGGGTAAGGCTTTCAAGGCAGATACGCTTCTGAGGGCTATAATTGATGAGGAAGAATGGAGAGGATCGGTGCCGAAGATTTACGGCAGCGTCCTTTTCCTCGAAGCGATAATCAGGAGAGAGGATCCGCACACGGTTACCGAACGCCTCAGACGTGTGTTCGATCAGTCCTGCGATCCCTTTATCATGGTACTGTGCATTCTGGCAGATGAACTCAGGACCATTCTGCCCGAGCACGCATATGAAATGCTTAAGGAAAGCTCTCAGTCCTCTGTCCTTACGATTCCCGTTCTTACGGAGGCAGCTCTGCTGGTATCGCGAAGGCCCGAAGTCGTGAGGGAGATCGGCATCTTTGATGCAAAGGTGATAGACCTTGCGCTCATGTACAAAACACTTCAGAAAAAAGGCGCTCAGATGATCTCTTATGTGGCCATGAGATGCAAGAAAGCGAACGGGGTTCTTATCGATGTGTTTGAAAGGATGTACGCGCAGTTCCCGCTTCCCGAGGTGATAGAGGCGTTGTGTCATATCGTGATGGTCTCCGATGTCAGAAATGCGAGAACCTACCGTATCCTTCTGAGAGCCTGCAAGGAGCGTGTAAGGGAATCGGGAATTTTCGAGGAATGTGTTGTGTCGCTTGCTGCAGCGGGCAAAAAGGAATCCGCGGATGTCATACTTACATCGTATTTTGAAAAAGGAATCGATCTTGATGATGATGTAAAAGCCGCTTTTTTCGCAAATGTTGCACGCAACAGGGACAGACTTCAGGGGGTATCACCCGCGTTCAACATGCTCATGAGAGAATTCACCATAGCCGGAATGAAGGAAGGTCTGACTGACCGGAATTTCGCCGACCTTTACACAGACCTCCGCGGCTTCGAAAAGCTTCCCGAGGAGGCAGTGGCGATGCTTCCGGGAATCGTGTTCAAATGGAGGGTCACAAATATAGGCATGCCCAACGCCGCATATGTAATCGTGATCCACAGGCAGATGAAGGAGGAGCAACGCTACAAGGTAATAAACGGAGAAGCGCTCATTGACATATATACCGACCAGCACATACTTTGCTTTGAAGACCCCGACGGTTCGCGATTGCTTGAATGCGGGCACGAAACCGAAAAGCTTGTGAATAACGAAGAACTTTTTGATTTCTGTATCGAAAACTGTGCCGATGATCCGAGAGTGGCCCTTTACGAATGTGTTTCAAAGAAAACGATCGAGGCAACGCGCATTTCACGAGACAACGAAGAACTGAGCGATGAATTCAGGATCATATGCACAAAGAGACTGATCGGGTATTATTATGAAAATCTCGAAGGCGAGACAATGGAGGGATACCTTGTAGGACTCGATCTTTCGCGGCTTACGCGAAAGGAACGCGGGACAATGATCGAGCTTATGATAAACAGGGAACTTTACAGTCTCGCGTTCAAAAACATAGAGCTGTACGGATGTTACGGAATTGATGTAAGAAAGCTCGGAAGACTTGCATCGAAGCTTGTCGCATCCCACAGTGAGATCGATGACCGAAATCTGCTCGTTTCAATCTGTGCCGCTGCGTTTGCAGCCGGAAAGGTTGATAAAAATGTTCTGGGGGTTCTTGCGGCACATTATAACGGTGACTGCGAAACCACTTATGCGATCTGGAAGAGCGCTGTCGACGAAGGGATCGACACGATCGATATCGAGGAAAGACTCCTGGGACAGCTTCTTTTTACGGAAAGCGACATGAATTATTCACGTACCGTTTTCAAACATTATTATTCGCATCGCGGTTCGGGCAAGCTTGTCAGGGCGTTCATTTCTTATTATGCATACGGATGCCTGATTTACGACAGACCGCCGGATGATGAGATGATGATGCTCATGAGGCGCGAATGCAATTATGAACATAACGATGTGTGCGTGCTGGCTCTCCTTAAGATTTATTCGACTTATACATCCTTCTCGGACAATGAAAAGCAATTTATCGAGAAAGAGCTTCGACTCATGGAGGGAAAGAACCGTGTATTTCCTTTCTTTTCGAAGTTTCCCGGAGACATCAGCGTGCCTCACTCGATCAGGGACAGATATTTTATCGAATACCACACCGAGCCCGAGAAAAAGGTTTTCATAGATTACCGGATCTGCAAAGGTGGGGCGAACGGTGAATTCGTACATGAACCGATGCGTGATGCGGGCTACGGTATTTTTGTCAAAGAGGTCACACTGTTTTGCGACGAATCTGTCCAATACTATATTACCGAGGGATTGGGAGATACGCGGCAGATCACGCAGTCCTGCATAGACTACATGCAGACGCCGGGCACCGAAAAAAACACATCGCGTTACGGAAGGCTGTCGCTCATCATCGAAGCTGAGAGAATGCATGACAGGGAAACGCTGATGGAGTCGCTTGAGGATTACCTTAAAAAGGACTATCTCAGCAAAAAGCTTTTTGCACCGATAAAGTAAGGAATACGGGGAATTTACAATGGACGAGGAAAGAACTCTGATTTTGGGCATGGATCTTTGCGATGGGGCGCTTCAACTTGCGTATCTTGACGACCGGGGCGAAATGATCAGCGTTTCTCCTTTTACCAATGATGTCGGGAAGTACAGAATACCCATGATAGTCTGTACCGACCGGCAGTACAAAGAATGGTATTGTGGTCAGGATGCCCGTAACATGAAGGGCAGGGAAGGGATCGTGTATTGCGACGATCTGATCGAGAGGGCAAAGGATGATGATGGTGAACCGGTTCTCGGAGGGCTGACGCCGACAGCGCTTTTTACCCAGTTCTTCCGGATCGTGCTCACGTCACTGAGGGAAAAGACCGGCGGTCGCATGATCAAGGGGCTCACGGTTTGCATAAAGAAGGAGGATGAGGCGGCACAACCTGTTATCAGGGCGGCTTTTTCGCAACTGGGAATTGACAGTGACAGACTCCTCATAATCACCCATCCCGAATCATTCGTTAATTATGTCATTTCCCAGAACAAGGATATCTGGATAAACGATGTGGGGCTGTTTTATATGTCGATGGATGCTCTTGACTACTACAGGCTCACTTTCGGAAGAAAGCAAAGTCCTGTCTGTGTGGTGACAGAAAAAACAAATCTTTCTTCGCTGGTTACGGGCAGGATGATCGCAAACGGAGACATCACAAATGCTGTGGTCGGTTTTAAGGATGCGATTTCCAAGGTACTCACAAAGCAGATGGTATCGGCGCTTTATTTTACCGGACCCGGATTCGAAAGCGCATGGGCGGACGATATTTTAAAGAGTCTTTGCAACGGCAGAAGAATTTTCAGAGGGCAGAATCTTTTTGTCAAGGGAGCGGGATTCAAATCGCGCAGACAGTTTTCTCCCGGAGAAGATGAGGAAGATTTTGTCTATATAGCGCCCGATGAGTTAAAGAGCAGCATTTCACTCCGCGCCTATAAGGACGGCGGCTATGAGGAGGTGGTGCTTGCCGACATAAGCACTCCCTATACGAAGGCGGGGAAAGACGTGGAGGTCATCATGGACGAGACGAACGAACTCGACCTGATCGTCCATAATGTGCTGAAAAAGGACTTTGTCTGCGCTATTATGACACTTGATAATCTTGAAGAAAGAAATGACAGATCCGTGAAGGTCAGGATAACCCTTCAGTTCGTCGATCGTGATACATGCATGATCACGGTGAGGGATGTAGGTTTCGGAGAGATACGTGAGACCTCCTACAGGATCTGGGAGCAGATATTAAAGATATGAGCAGAGTCATCCTGTGTTCCGGCAAAAGGGCTGTGGTTCCCTTCGTGATGAAGGCTTCAGGGCGTAAGGTTTACACCGTGGAGGAGCTTTGCTATTGCCTTCGTGATGAACTTGAAACACTTGATGAAAAAACACTCGGTAAAGAGCTTGTGGAATTTATGGACTTCCAGCTCGGACTTGAAGAAAGGGCAGCGGTACTCAAGAAGCTCGTTAATGAGCAGAGCGACCTGAAAAGCCGCCTTGTTGTCGTGCTGTGCTCGAGCGACCTCTTTACGGCACCCGAGATAAGCGAGATCTGCGATGAATTCGAGAGAAGTCTTATGATGACTCCGCTTCTGCGCGCAAAGCGGATTGCTGACAGGCATCTCTTTGAGGGACGCAATAAGGTTGCGCTGTACGAGTACAGGGACATCCTGTCGGATGAGCGGATAGGGGAGCTCACGGACACCGATCTTTCGGCGGTTCTGCACAATTGCGGTGTCATCAGAATGAGACTCGGCTACCCCGAGGAGGCGGCCTCACTGTTCTTAAGGGCATATGCTCATAACGACGAAAAAGAAACGGTACGATGCTACCTGCTTGCACTAAAGCTGCTCGGGGACGAGGAACGGTACATAAAAGAAGCGATGCGACTTTTTGACAGCGGCGATATGCTTAAAGAGCTCGAGGACGAGATCGACAACGTCCTTGAAAGGTTTGAACACAGCGGCGGTCTTGACTGCGTGGAAAGGCTTAAGGCACTCGCGGAGGACAACAGACCGGGTGAATTTGACAGGCTTACGCATGAGATAATCGGAGAACTCAAGGCTTCCTACAGGTCGGAGCTTGAAAGTGATGAGTGAGGAATGATATGGGCTTATTCAGTCGAAAGAAGAAAAAAGAGCAGATTGACGATCAGGATCCGGTACTGCGGTGGATGACCGTCGATGAGGCAATCGCTTACAGCAGCGGGGATACGGCGGTGCTCGAGAAAGCAGTAGGCAAGATTGCCTACGAATATAAAATACTCGCCCGCGAGCTTTCGGAGAAGCAGGAAGAGATCAAGCAGGATTATACGCTGGATACCGAGCTGCTCGGAGATGTAAAACGCTTCGAGATGCTTCCGGAGAAAACGAGGGCGGGCATTGTCGATTCGGCGAGGCTTATCATGAATCTCGGCGACGAAAGGACGAGATTTATTAATAAAGAAAAGAAAATCTCCACCGAACAGAAGAGAAGCATGGCAAGGTATGACGCGCTTCTGCCGGAGAAACTCGAAGAGATCCGGAAGAAGGAAGAATATCTTGTGCTTGTTGAGGAGGATATGCGCAAACTTGAGGGGGAGAAGGGAATCATCTCCTTCGAGAGGGAAAGAGCGGTTGAAAAAAGACGATTTCTCGGAAGGTTTTCGTGGTTTGTCGCGACTGCGGCTCTTATGTTGTTCATAGTGCTTCTGATACTTATGAAAAACGGCAATGAAAAGCTCATGCCCGCATTCTTTGTGACGGGCGTTGCGGTCATCGGCTTTGCTTTTTATTATTTTGTTTCCATGAAGGAATGCGCGTCGATCATCCGCAAATGCGATGTTTCGATGAAACGTGCGCAGCAGCTTCTCAATAAGGTAAAGATCAAATTCGTTAATACATCGGGAACACTTGAATACATGTACGAAAAGTACCATGTGAAAGGCTACAGCGAGTTGAAAAACACATGGGAGGAATATGTGCACGAAAAGGAATCCGAGAAGATGTATGCCAGCAATACAAGGCTTCTTGCGGGTTACGAGCAGTCGCTTCTCGATGAACTCCATCGTGCCGGATTCGTTCATCCGCAGCCGCTGGTGTCTCAGCCGGAAATACTCTTTAACAGCAGCGAGCTTCAGAGATATAAACAGTCGCTCGAGGAAAGCCGCGAAAAACTCAGAAGGATGCTTGACGACGGGATGAAACAGGCTATGGAACTCAAAAAAGAGGTTGAGGATGCCAGGGAGCGATATCCGGGATGCAGCAGGATGTTTGACGCAGTATATGAGTGAAGATTTTATTCTTTCTGTTTTTTGTTCTATTACTTGCGTTTTTTATGAGGATGTTTTATTATTCTCTAGTGACGTATTCGGGACTCACCGAATGGTCTTTTGTATTTTCAGTTGAGTGGTAAAGGAGAACCAAAATGTATTCGTTTGAAGAGATTCAAAAAGCGGATCCCGATGTGGCCGCAATGATAACCCGGGAAGCAAACCGTCAGAACGCTCATATCGAGCTTATTGCTTCCGAGAATTTTGTCAGCAAGGCAGTCATGGCAGCAATGGGCAGCCCCCTCACCAACAAATATGCCGAGGGATATCCCGGACACCGTTATTATGGCGGATGCGAGTTCGTAGATCAGGTTGAGGAACTTGCCATCGAGAGAGCAAAGAAGCTCTTTAATTGTACGTATGCAAATGTTCAGCCTCATTCGGGCAGCCAGGCAAATCAGGCTGTCATCACAGCGCTCTTACAGCCCGGCGATACATTCATGGGCATGAATCTTGCACACGGCGGACATCTTTCACACGGATCGCCCGCAAACATTTCCGGTATGTACTACAACTGCGTGCCTTACGGCGTTAACGGCGACGGCTACATCGATTATGACGAGGTTGAGAAGATAGCCGTTGAGAATAAGCCGAAGCTCATAATCTGCGGCGCAAGCGCTTATGCGAGAGCCATCGACTTCAAGCGCTTCAGGGAGATCGCCGACAAGGTAGGCGCATATCTCATGGCTGACGTTGCTCATATCGCAGGTCTGGTTGTTACGGGCTATCATGAGAGCCCCATTCCTTACGCTCACGTTACCACAGCTACATGCCACAAGACTCTTCGCGGACCCAGAGGCGGTCTTATCCTTTCAAGTGAGGAATTTGCGAAGGAACATAAATTCAACAAAGCGATCTTCCCGGGAATTCAAGGCGGACCTCTTATGCACGTTATCGCTGCCAAGGCCGTTGCTTTCGGTGAGGATCTCAAGCCCGAATATAAAGAATATGCAGGCAACATCATTAAGAATGCACAGATGCTTGCTACGGAACTCGTAAAGAACGGATTTAAGCTTGTTTCAGGCGGTACCGACAATCACCTCATGCTCCTTGACCTTCAGAACATGGGCATGACGGGAAAGCTTGCAGAGGAACTTCTCGGTAAGGTTAACATCACAGTTAACAAGAACACGGTTCCCAACGATCCCCAGTCTCCTTTCGTTACGAGCGGCTTGAGACTCGGAACGCCCGCGGTTACATCGCGCGGTATGAAAGAAGCCGACATGAAGCTTATCGCCGAGGCGATAACCATCGTGCTTAAGAATCCCGAAGGAGACCATTCTCAGGCAGCATCTATAGTTAAGATGCTCACAGATGCATATCCGCTTTATGCATGATCGATTGAAGTGATGTCACTTCTCAGGTAACAGATTATGGATGAAAACACTATAAACGGTGTCATGTTCGCCAGGATGATCCGGGGGAGCGTGGAGAATTTGCGTGCAAACAGAAACGTGGTCAACTCGCTCAATGTTTTCCCCGTTCCTGACGGAGACACAGGCGATAACATGTGTATGACGCTCGAAGCCGGAGCTTCAAGGATCCCGTCCACGGAGGATCTTGAGGGAGTCGCTTTTGAAGCGGCAAAGGGCATGATGCTCGGAGCCAGAGGCAATTCGGGGGTCATTCTTTCGAGAATATTCGCCGGTATAAGCAAAGGTCTTCACGGTCATGAAACGGCCGGGCTTCATGTTGTGGCCGACGCGCTTGCGCAGGGTGTCAGTGAAGCTTACTCGGCGGTTAACAATCCTGTTGAAGGTACGATGCTGACTGTTTACAGAGATGCTGTGGAATTTGCCAAATCAAGGATTACCGACAGCTCCACGCTTGAGGGATTTGCAGCCGACTTGATCGGTGAACTGAAAAATTCTCTCGAGAGGACTCCGTCGCTTCTCGAAGTGCTTCGTGAAGCAGGCGTTGTTGACAGCGGCGGAGCCGGACTTGTTTATATAGCGGAAGGCGCCATCGCAGGCATTAACGGCGAATTCAAGGATGAACCCGTTCCGTTTACCGAGTCTGTGAAGACTCCCGACTTTTCGCTTTTTACCGAGGACAGTGTCCTTACATATGGGTATTGTACAGAATTCCTGTTGCGCCTTACCCGTGCAAAGACAGATATCGAAGCTTTTGATCTTGAAGAGGTCAGACGGTACCTGGAGAGTATGGGCGATTCGATCGTACTCTTCCGTGACGGTACCATTGTTAAGGCACATATACATACAAAGAATCCGGGAGCGGTGCTTGAGCACTGTCAACAATACGGCGAATTTCTTACGACAAAGATTGAAAACATGACCCTTCAGCATTCGGGAAACGGCGTACGGAACAATGCTCCCGAGGATGAAACGAAGGCTTTGGGCGGTGAGGGATCAACGGGATACATGCCGAAATCTGTAAAACCGCGCAAAAAGTACGGTATTGTGACTGTTTCTTCGGGGGAGGGCATAAATAAGACGTTCCTTGATCTCGGAGCCGATGTCTGTATCGAGGGCGGGCAGTGCATGAATCCCTCGGTAGAGGATTTTATAAAGGCGTTTGATTCAATCGATTCGGAAAACATAATCGTTTTCCCAAACAACAATAATATCATTCTCACGGCGCGTCAGGCCTGCGATATGTATGATAGGGTCGCTGTGAGGATCGTTCCGACAAAGACGATCGGTGAAGGCTACAGCGCGATTTCGATGCTTGATACATCGCTTGATGATCCGGAAGAACTGGTCAGGGCTTCGATCGCGGATATTGAGAGCGTGGTTACCGGTCTGGTATCTAAAGCATCGAGAGACACGCTCATGGACGGAGTCCGTGTTGTTGAAGGATCGTATATAGGTTTTGTCGATGATGTGATATACAATTGCGTCCGTGATCCCGTGGAATGTTTGTGCGGACTTGCGGAAAAGCTTTCCGCCGGGGATTACGGAGTGATACTTGTCATCGGCGGATGCGATGTGAATGCCGCCCGGTCGGAAGAAGCCTGCGCGAGACTCACGGCCTCGTACCCGGGGAGCGAAGTCATCTTTATCGACGGTGGTCAGGCGGTTTATGATTTTATTATGGTTCTGGAATGATTTACAACCGGAAAAGGCTGTCTGAGACTGATTTCGGTTTGGCTTAATAAAGGATGCATGTGAAAAGAAATCCGGAGAACCGAAGGGTAAGATAATATGGGAAGCCTGCGTACGCTTCCTTTCAGGAGGGGTAAGGATTAATGTTAAAGGTTTTTGTGGATTCGGACATGGATTTTACGCCCGAAAAGGCGGCCGAGTACGGATTCGGACTTATCAGCATGCCGTACAGCATCAACGGCAATACGGTGTATCCGTATGAAGATTTTAAGACTTTTGATCAAAAGGAATTTTACGAAAAGCTCAGAGGAGGAGTAATCCCCACAACGAGTGCGATCGGTTCCGAAAAATACATTCAGTACTTTGAACCCGTGTTCGCTGCCGGGAATGATATTCTGTATATACATTTTTCGGCAGCCATGTCGGCGACATTCGGAGCACTTGACGATGCGGTCAGAAGACTTAAAATAAAGTTCCCCGATCGCAAATTCTACGAGGTTGACACGCTTGCCATTACAACGCTCAGTTACAATATTGCGTGTGAAGCGGGAGAGCTTTACAAAAACGGTGCCACCGCTGAGAAAATAGTTGATTTTGTTGAAAAAGAAAGACAACATTTCGCGATGTACTTCTTCGCGGACGATCTTACATTCTTTAAGCACAGCGGACGGGTTTCGGGTTTGGCCGCAACCATGGGAACGCTCATTGGAATCAGACCGATAA
>JAEEIH010000016.1 GCA_016281275.1 Lachnospiraceae bacterium
GATAATCCTCGCCGCTCTGCAGCGTCTCGTTACTCCCAAGTATTACGACGGTGACATGGCCGAAGGCGGCCTGATAGCTTCATACTACGACAGCGAAAAGAACCACGACGTGATCTTCCTCGGGGACTGCGAGGTCTACGAGAACTTTGATCCGGTCGTTATCGAAGAGAAAACCGGTCTCAAAACCTACATCCGCGGTAGCGCCCAGCAGCTTATCTGGCAGTCTTACTATCTGCTGGAGGATACTTTGCGTTACGAGACACCGAAAGCCGTCGTTTTCAACGTTCTTTCGATGAAGTACAACGAACCCCAAAACGAGGCCTACAACAGGTTGACTCTCGATGGCATGGAGTGGTCGACCGCAAAGGTCGGGGCCATAAACGCTTCCATGACGGAGGACGAGTCTTTCGTTACCTATGTGTTTCCGATTCTTCGCTATCATGACAGGCTCAGGGATCTGACGAGTGAGGACTTTAAGTATTACTTCGGCTCTCCGAAGATCACGACCGACGGTTCGTACCTGAGGGACGGCGTTGTTGCGGTGGACGATGAACCTGTGGCGAAACCGCTCGTCAATGACAATTTCGGAGAAACTGCCTGGGAATACATGGAGAAGATACGGCTTCTGTGCGAGGAAAACGGGATCACGCTCGTCCTTATCAAGGCTCCTTCTGTCTATCCCACATGGTACACCGAGTGGGATGAGAGGATCTCCGATTATGCCGGGGAGCATGGACTTACCTATTTAAATCTTTATGACAGAAGAGACGATGCCGGAATATCGTTTAAGATCGATACATATGACGGAGGGTTACACCTCAACCGTGGTGGCGCGCAGAAGCTGTCGCGTTATTTTGCACCACTTCTCGCGGATGCGATCTTAGGACAGAAGCTTGCGGTTGTTGACCGCCGGGGACCTGAATACTATGAAAAGATTAAAATCGGAGATTCTGAAGCGAAAGACGGAAAGAACGGCAAATATTCGGCCGGATCAGAAACAGATGAAATAATCGATAGCAAGGATGCAAACTCGGGAAATGATCATGGATCGGACAATCTTTCAGATAATAAGGTCACTGCAAATGGTGATAAAACAGAAGTCTTTGAATTTGTTTACAACGGAGAGAAGCTCGTTCCCGGTATGAAGTGGGATAAGGATGCACCGCTTCTCGGTGAGCCGCAGAGCTACTTTGAAGCAAAAAGCTGCGTTTTCGAAGGAATCGACAGAATGTACACATATCCCGGGATCGAGGTTGATGTAAGCCCTGACGGAAAGGGAGGAGAGAACATCAGCAGCATCTTCCTGCTCGACGATTCTGTTGAAACGCCCGAGGGCGCATATATCGGCTGCCCGAAGTCTTTGATCGAAAAGCTTTACGGAACGGCGGATGATACGGAAGAAAACCTTATGGTATACGTGGGGGATAACTCTAATCTCACATTCTCGTTACGGGACGGTGTTGTTGTTTCTATTCTTTATGAATTGTTATGACTTTAGATAATATAGAATCGAAGATTCATTGTGTCAGTCCGGATAATTCCGAAAAAATCACAGGACGTTTTTGGGTGGTATAAAAAATCAAAACTCTCCGGTAAATCATTGCCGGAGAGTTAAATTTATGATAACAAGCAATAATATGATCAAATACCTGCAAACCATTTTGTGGTGAGATCCTTGAATTCCCGATACTGCGCCAGATCGTTGATATTGCGCAGAGCTTCCGCAAGTCCCATGTAGTACCAGCCGAGAGCCTCACGGCTGCCCGACTTAAAGGTGGACCACAAAAAGTCCCCGTTTTTCTCGGCGTCGCGCGCGATGGCGCGCATGTTTGAAAGCTTATCGCCGAGAACCACGATCTGTGCTTCGCGTGGTGCACGCGAGATCCGGTCAAGCGAATCAGCCTTGCGCATATGCCACGCGATCGGAGGATCGAGTGCGGCATGTGACGGGTCATAGCGGTCGGTCAGTATATCAACGATAGTCGAAACACGTTCTCCGAATTCTCTTTTTATATCTTCAAGCGTAACGGAAGTATCCTCGACCGTATCATGAAGCACAGCGGCAGACATGAGTTCCTGGTCTTCGGCAATGGTCGACACTATGATCGCCGCTTCAAGCGGGTGGACGATGTATGGAATGGTCTTTCCTCTCCGAAAAACGCCCGAATGTGCAAGCATGGCAAATTCAACAGCCTTTTCAAACAAAGACGTATCATTCATGGCAGGCTCCTTTCAGGTTCGATGTCCTTTTTCTTTCCTATCGGAATCGATTTCCTGTTGCTACTCTATTATGACAGCGACGGGCATTATGTGCAAGTATTATTTGCAAATCGTATAATTCCCACTCAATACCTCTTGATACAAACAAGAAATATTCGCCAAACAAAATATTTCCATAAAGTTCACAAAACAACTATTGCGCAGAACACCAAAACGTGGTATCATGTTTGAACAAGGGCGAATACATGATACAGAATGTCACTCTGTTCGGGTCGGACATATTTTTGGTTCAGGAGGTTCATTATGAAAGTCAGAAAAGTCAGTTTTTCTTCACAGCTTATTTTGATCAACATGGTAATATTGCTTATCTGCGTTGCCGTGCTCGGGTTCGTTTCGATAAGCAATTCGAGATCATCCATCAAGGAAATGATAAATCAGCGTATGATGGACATCTCGAAGAGTGCTGCGGCAAGCCTTAACGGTGACATTATGGAAAAACTCACTGCCGGGGATGCGGGCAGTCCGGAGTATCAGTCACAGATTGATGTCCTTGCCATATACAGGGATAACATCTCTCTTGAATATATTTACGGAATAAAAAAAGAAGGTGGCAAATATACATTCACAATAGATGCTGCGCTTGAGGATCCGGCCGCTTTCGGGGATGAGACGACTCCGACCGAAGCGCTTATTTCTGCGGGAAACGGCATTGCAGCCGTTGATGAAGAACCGTACGAGGATGAATGGGGCAGGTTCTACAGCGCGTACAGCCCGATATACAACTCGGCTCATAAACAGGTCGGAATTCTGGCAGTCGATTTCTCGGCGGACTGGTTTGACAACGAGGTAAAATCCGAGATCATATCTATCTTGATTTCCGGTGCGATTGTTTTGGTAGTGAGCATAATCATCATGATCCTTGTAATGTGGGTTATAAAGAAGAGGTTTAGGACGCTTAACGATAAACTGTCCGACCTTGCCGACGGATCCGGTGATCTTACCAAAAATATCGTTATCACTTCGGGTGATGAGTTCGAAGTTCTTGCGGGAAGCATGAACAGATTTATCGAGCAGATCAGGGATATCGTTTCGGGAGTAAAAACAAGTGTCGTAAGCTCGGTTGATTCTTCTCGCGAGTTGAGCGGAATTGCCGATCATGCCACGGATACGGTCAATAACCTTTCACGCGCGATCACCGAGGTGTCCGGTGGAGCGGCACAGCAGGCTCAGGATGTAGGCACAGCCTCCGATAATGTCCAGACGATAGTTGCGAGACTCGCTGAGATGAACGAAGCGATCGAATCCGCCAAGACCAGTACGGACAGCATGAACAACGGATCAAATCAGGTTTCGGAAAGCTTTGATGTCCTTATCAATGCGATCAGGAGCTCTATGACAGAGCTTGAAAAAGTTACAAAAGAGATCAGCACGGTCGGTGAATCCGTAGAAGAGGTTACGAGAGCCGCTGACGCGATCAATGCTATCGCTAACCAGACCAACCTACTTTCTCTGAACGCATCGATCGAAGCTGCAAGAGCCGGTGAGGCCGGACGCGGATTCGCGGTTGTTGCCGGAGAAATCGGAAATCTCGCCATTGAATCCAACTCATCCGCTGCATCCATCAAGAAGATCATGGATGAGCTTAAGGTTCAGACAAGTAAGAGCATCAAACTGGTTTCGGAACTTAACAATGTTATGGCTGAGCAGGAAAAGACAAGCCGTGATTCAAAGTCGCATCTTACAACTCTGGTTGATGATATTAACGATACAAGAGAAAAATTCGCTGTTATCGGGAAAAATGTGGACGGCATCAAGGGTGCCTGCATGACCCTGAACGAAACTATCGAGAGCCTCTCGGCAATTTCAGAACAGAACGCGGCATCAGCCGAGGTTACTGCCGGATCATGTGCTGACCTTGCCGATGTTATCAAAGATGTTAACGGCAGAGCAAAGAACATTAAAAATGTTTCTGAGGAGCTTGGAAACGCAGTCGGCAGTTACAAGGTTTGATGGTTTTGGGTGACTCACCGGGGACGGGGGTTGTGGACCATGAATTCGATGGTCCACAACCCCCGTCCCCGGTGGGTCACCCTTGTATGACGCCCCGCAAA
>JAEEIH010000205.1 GCA_016281275.1 Lachnospiraceae bacterium
TACTGTTTTTGGGTAGTAGACATATGTCTACGTCCTAGAAATTATTCAAGAAATTTCAAGGTTGTTTCATTATTCGATTATCAAGGTGCACTTTGCATGCGTGAAACGCATGCGTTTCCTCGTACCACACTCAACCGAAGTACCAAGGCTTCTTTGCAGTCGTTTACGACTGCGTTTCCTTGTCCCGGTCTTAACCGAAGTACCAGGTTCTCTTTGCAATCGAAGTATTCGATTGCGTTTCCTCGTACCACACTTAACCGAAGTACCAGGTTTTTTACCAACAAACGCTCTGTTTTGTTTGTCCTAAAGCGCGTCAGCAAAAGATATTATATCACCCGTATTTTTCCATGTCAACAACAATTTTATGTTTTTTTATAAAAGTTTTTTGACCTTTCTGATATGTTCATTTTATATATGTAGCTTTTCTTACTTGACGCACAAAATAGTTTTAATATTTTATTTATTTGCTTTTACACT
Source organism: Lachnospiraceae bacterium (assembly GCA_016281275.1). Lineage (GTDB taxonomy): Bacteria > Bacillota > Clostridia > Lachnospirales > Lachnospiraceae > RUG11977. The sequence continues at coordinate 478 of JAEEIH010000205.1, forward strand.
TCCTCTTATGTATAATAACTTTTCGAGATTGGGATTATCATATATAATTAGGAAGTGGTTTTTCCGCCCCTCTTAAGGATCTTAATTCTTTACTGAAGATTGTACCTTAAGAGTTGTTGCGTTTTCTTTCTATAATGTGTTTGGGAGATCAGCAGCGAATAACCGTCGCTTTAGTTCAGCTTAATACATACTCAAGTGTTTGGTGAGGAAAAGAAGCGGCTTTTGCCGCTTTCGAAGAGGAGATAATAATGAGGAACTACAATATAACAAAACAACATGAAAAGGGGAAACTTCATGCCATTGAGAGAATCGAGTCTCTTCTTGACGAGGGTTCTTTCCGAGAAATCGGCACGGGTATCACGAACATTGACACACAGCTTGGTCTTAAAGGCGGCACCCTTCCTTATGACGGTGTTATTACCGGTTACGGAACAATCGACGGAAAGCGCGTATGCGTTTATTCCCAAGACTTTACGGTGGCCGGCGGAACACTCGGTCATAATCATGGTCAAAAAATTGCTTCCATAATAAATAAGGCTGTGGAATATCGCTGCCCCATCATCGGGATCAATGATTCCGGCGGAGCCAGAATTCAGGAAGGCGTAGCTTCTCTTGCTTCCTATGGCGATATTTTTTTCGCCAATACAGCGGCCTCCGGCTGCGTCCCTCAGATTTCCATCATTGCCGGACCCTGTGCGGGCGGTGCGGTTTATTCCCCCGGCATTACCGACTTTATATTCATGGTCAACGATATCGGCAATATGTTCGTTACCGGACCTAAGGTTATCAAACAGGTCACAAACGAAGTTGTCTCAACCGAGGATCTCGGCGGTGCCAAAGTGCACGGTACGGTAAGCGGAGTTTCACACTTTACTTGCCCCACCGAACAGGACTGCTATGAAAAGGTTCGTCGCTTGCTTTCCTACATCCCTCATTCATGCGGCGAAACACAAGATAATCCACCCGCTTATGTGGATCAGGAAGCCCTGAATGTCAACTTCCTTGTTCCCAAAGACCCCAACAAAGCATATGATGTGAAAATTGTTATAGATGCCATTTTTGACGAAGGCACATTCTTCGAAGTGCAGGAAGATTTTGCCAAGAACATAGTTGTCGGATTTGCAAGGCTTTCAGGCATAAGCGTTGGTATCATCGCCAACCAACCCACTTTTAAGGCCGGAGTCCTTGACTGCGATTCCAGCGATAAGGCTGCCCGTTTTATACGGTTCTGCGATTGCTACGATATACCGATCATTACGCTCACCGATGTGCCCGGCTTCTTCCCCGGCAGTGACCAGGAACGGAAAGGCATCATCCGCCACGGCGCCAAACTTCTTTTTGCATATTCGGAAGCAACAACCAGCAAGCTTACAGTTATTATGCGTAAAGCCTACGGCGGCGCATATATAGCAATGTGCAGCAGACACCTCGGTGCAGATTACGTATATGCTTGGCCCACCGCGCAGATGGCGGTTATGGGCGGCGAAGGTGCTGTCGACATTCTGTACGGCAAACAGATGAAAACCATGTCGGAAGAAGAAAAAGCCGCTTTTGTTGCCGAGAAACTTGAAGAGTACAACAACCTCTATATGAATGCGGACATCGGTCTTGCCAACGGTTATGTGGATGACGTTCTCAAGCCCTCCGAGACAAGAAAACGCCTCTTTGAAGATCTCCTCATGCTCTCAGGAAAAACCAAAACGACTGCTTTATATAAAAAACATGGGAATATTCCCTTATAAATCGCATTTTTTTCTTGAAAAGTATCTGTTATACCCCCATAATAATGTGGAAGTGTAATAGATACATTTTCTTGTTATTGGAATATATTTATTCACTATATATAGAAGAGAGGCAACGTCATGATTTTCACGACCTACAAATTTGTACTGCTGTTCCTTCCGACAGTGCTTGTTGTTTACTATGTCTTCAACCACTTTAAATGGTTTTCGCTTTCAAAGTTCTGGTTGATCATAGCTTCCTTCTACTTCTATTCACAGGGTACGCCCGATTTCTTCCCCTTCTTTATGGGAAGCGTATTCGGCAACTACATGGTCGGTACGACCCTTGGTAAAATGGACCCCGAGCACAAAGTTCAGCGTAAACTTTTGTGTCTTATTGGCATACTCGGAAACGTTGCGCTTCTCGGTTATTACAAATATACGGATTTCTTTATTGAGAATACAAATGCCATTTTTGGAACGGATTATGAGCTTCAACACATAGTTCTCCCCATCGGAATCTCATTCTTTACGTTCCAGCTGATTGCATATATTGTCGACTCATACCGACAGCTTACCAAAGATTATAACATCCTTGATTACCTGCTTTTCATCACATTCTTCCCGCAGCTGATAGTCGGTCCCATCGTTCATCACTCCGAGATGGTATGCCAGTTTGAGAACGAAGACAACTTAAGACTTAAGCCGGAAAACCTTTCATTCGGTCTCTTTCTTTTTGCGCTCGGTGCCGCAAAGAAGATGTTCCTTGCGGACACGATGAGTACGGACGCGCAGTTATTCTTTGACGGCGTTGATTCTCTTGATAAAATCCCGATGCTTTCTTCGTGGTATTATTCACTGGAATATGCCGTGGCTTATTATTTTGACCTTTCCGGTTATGCGGATATGGCGATAGGTATGGGCGCCATGTTTAATATCAAAATCCCCGAAAATTTTAACTCCCCTCTTAAAGCGCGTGATTTTCAGGATTATTGGAAGCGCTGGCATATGACACTTTCAAGATTTCTCGGAGATTATATTTTCCGTAATGTATATAAGAAAGGCGTCAAATACCGCAACTATTACGTTGCTACAATGGTGACCTTCTTCGTTTCGGGCTTCTGGCACGGCTCGGGTTGGAACTTCGTTATATGGGGTATAGTTAACGGTGCGCTTGTTTGTATTGCCTCATGGATGAACAGAAAGAAGATTCACATACCTGTTGTTCCCGCGGTGGCCGTTACGCTCATGTTTGTAACTATCACACGCGCTCTGTTTGTTTCAACATACCTTACACAAGCATGGCATGTTATCAAGAGCATGTTTGACATAAGATATATGTATGGGGATGCGAATGTTTCACGTTGGGTACAGATCGGAACCTTCTTTGAAGAAAATGTTCATAATATTATTATGGTTGCTTGCTCGCTGCTTTGGGCATGGTTCCTTCCCAATTCATCTCAGATAGCGTCAAAGTTCAGACGAACTCGCTTTTCGGTTATACTTACTATCGTATTACTCGGTGCTTGTATTCTGAATATGGACAAGGTAGTACAATTCCTTTACTTCCAATTCTGAATTTTTCGATGAATAATTCGAACCAATGCCAATACTTCTCATTGGTTTAACAAATGTTTTCATTTATTTTATAAGGAGTCTCATATGAAATTATTTGAGAAACTTTTTTCAGGCAAAGAAATCTCCGGAAAATCATGGATTATTTCAACTCTGATCGGTTTCGGAGCAGTTATTCTTTTTCTTGGGTTAATGAATTACTTTGTCGATCCGTTTTCTTATTTCAGATTCACAGATGGTCAGTTCACGGAATTTCAGGATTCCGAGGATGCTTACTTCCGATATATTAAAGCTAAGCAGGTAGAATTCTCCGATGGCAAATACGACGCTTTCATTGTTGGCGGTTCAAAGGCCGGTGCGCTTCGCCCCGAAACTCTTAATATGGTTGACGGTTATAATTATTTTAACTGCTGGATCCTTTCAGGAAACCTCCGTGAATACTATCTTTACACCAAGTTCATTCTCGAGAACACCGATGCCAAGAAGATTCTGCTTCATATAAGCGGTCCTGAAGTAAAAGAGAAGGATCGCTCCGTTTTGGGAGAAGTTTATCAAACTCCCGCTGTTGTTACCGGTGATTCCGAAATTGCGGAATTCATAGAGTTTCTTGGAAAAGATGTTTCATTATCCTGGGATAATCTGATGGGTATGATAAGCGGTGACTACAATATTACAGTCCCGGGAAAAGAGGATGGACTCCGTAACATCGAATATCGGTACAGAAGACTTTTGGCTGACCCTGAAGGATATATTTCAACAGCCGTTCTTCATGACTATGAAGATCACCTCCACAGACTTTTCAAGGTAACACCAAAGAATGCAGCCATAAACGAATCCCTTGATTATATGAAACAGATAAAAAAACTTTGCAATGATGCAGGTGTTGAATTACAGGTTTGTATTGGCGCTTCCTTTATCAATGAGATCTACGAATATGAAGCAAAAACTTATTGGGCTTATCTTGTCCAGATCATTGACATCTTCGGGGAAGTATGGGATTTCAGCGGCTATAATGATGTAAATTTTAATCCTTACAACTTCTACAATGAAAGCCACTACAATTATGAGGTCGGAGATCTGATGATCAAGACCATGGCAAACGGTTCTCCTATAGTTGAAGGATTCGGGCAACTCATCAATCCGGACAACCGTTATGACTGGGTTAAACAACGTCGCGAAGATTATATCAAATATAAGAACATTTATCGCGAGACAGGTACTATCGATCTTTCTAAATACACATACGAAAACCGTGTCCGGTAAACTCTGTTTGTTTACCTCAATAAAAGATAAATAACCTCGTTGGATTCCTGACGAGGTTATTTTACGGAATGTATTTCTTTCTGTTCTATAGTTCTTTGTTCCCTGTTCTGTTCAGTTCGTTTTCTCGACATCATAACACGGCATCCACACGTCATTTCGCTAAATATACGGTTTGGGATCCGTTACCTTTCCCTGTAGCCAAATGTTCCCCCTGAATCTTCTTCCGATCTCGGGTACTCCGTAAAGGTCCTTTTTGTTGATCGCAACATTTATCGGAATAGAATTCAGATCTATAAGAAGGATATAAACTTCTTCGTTTGTATATGCATTTGTTTCAATATGAACATCCCTTATGGTTCCGATTATCATATATGAATCGGTTTCCGATCCGAGAGGAACAAGACTTGTCTCTACTATACTCAGAATGTCTTCTTTTTTTACGCGTTCGTTAATTATCGCATATTTATCGATGTCCTCCATCGAAAGCGACACTATTGCTTTTTCATCACCGTTTTTTGCTTCTTCTACCAGCTTTTCTTTTCTTTTGTTCTTAATGATCGTACTGGCATCTTCATCTCGTACAAGCGTCGGAAGAATTATGTTTCCTTTTGTAGAAAGAGCACTGAATGCAACGCTCATGTTATCTATGCTGTTTTCTCCCTTATGCTTAAAAAGGTAATCCACTACATTTGATACAAAAAAGATTATCGTAGCTCCGATAGAATCGTCATCGCACATACCGGTATATCCGTTTCCCGATATCTTCTTTTCAAATGCCACAAATTCCTCGTCTCGTCCCAGTTCATTTTTACAAAACGGAAAGTAATGAGTTGCATGGAACTTTCCTATATTGTCTTCCTCTCCACAGATGCAGATCCCGATTGATTCCGAAACCATTCCGCGGTATTCGGCGAATATCGGTCCGCTTCCTTTTCTTATAAATTGCCTGTCTTTTGTGTCGTGTACTATGAGTCTGATCAGATTTTCAACTTGTTCCTGGTATTCTATCTCACTATATCCGACTGCACGTAAAAAGCTATGCATCTTTTTCTCCGCACTCTGTAATCAGAGTTCTACTTCCGGTACATTGTTTCTGGTTTTTGCTTCGTTCAGTACTTTCTTTTCTTCCTCACTAAGGAGAACATATGCCTCGCCGGCAATTATTTCTTTAATATATACATAACATCCTTCGCTGGTGCTGTGCATAGACGAAATAATAAATCCATCATTGTTGTCGGTCAGCATACATACAGAAAAGCTTAGCTTGCCACCCATTTCCTTAAAGGCATCATATTTTACTATACTGAACTTTTGAAATGCAAACATATGTTTGTCTTTTATGTCAATTATTTCCTTCGCGCTTGCCTTTCCAAGACGGTTGATTTCATTTATCTCTGAAAACTTCTCTACCATGGCATCCTCAAGAGACTCAGCATCTTTTCCGTTCATGAACACACTAAGATTATTCTTCATTTTTTTCTGCCTGTTATAAAGCAAAACTGTTACCACGATCAGCGCTACATTGATAACAAACAGTACTATTACTATATAGCTAACGTCTATTCCCAGTCTTTCAAATAAGCCCATATATATCTCCTTCTGATTTTTCTGTTTAGTTACCCTTTTTTATCAGATCATAAATTTTTTCAAATTCTTCTGTGCTGTTAAATGAGATTTCTATACGTCCTTTATTTGTATCTTTCCTTGTTATTACAGTTTTTACTCCAAGTATATTGCGGAGTCTTTCTTCATATTCATTATATATCGCTTCATCATCAAGCTTCTTCTTTGTCCTCTTTGCCTTAGGATTAACATAGCTTTTAACAAGCTTTTCTGTTTCCCTGACACTTAACTTTTCATCAAGAACTCTGTTTGCAATTTCAAGCTGAAGTTCAGGATCTGATATCGCCAAAAGCGCCCTTGCATGTCCGGATGTGATCAATTCGTCTATTATCATCTCACGGATTCTTTCATCAAGCTTAAGTAGTCTTAATGAATTTGCTATTGCCACTCTGCTCTTTGATACTTTCTCTGCCACTTCATCTTGTTTAAGGTTATGTTCTTCAATCAGCCTCTGATATGCTTGTGCTTCTTCTATCGGATTAAGATCCTCTCTTTGAATGTTTTCTATTAAAGCAATCTCGAAGATTTCATCCTCACTGTAATCCTTGATAATAACAGGCACTTCCTTCAGCTTTGCAAGACGCGATGCTCTCCATCTTCTTTCACCGGCGATTATCTCATAATGATCGCCTTTCTTTTGAACAATTATCGGTTGGATTAATCCGTGTAATTTTATCGACTCTGACAACTCTACAAGCGCATCCTCGTCAAATTTTCTTCTCGGCTGTGTGCTGTTGGGCTCAATCAGATTTATGTTCAACTTTAATGTTTCACGTGAAACATCTTCTTTCGATGATTTGTTGCTTTCATTTGCACTAGGTATCAGTGCTCCGAGACCCTTACCAAGTCCTTTTTTTGCTGCCATGCCATTCTCCTCTTCATTTGTTGATATATTCGTCAATTCTTTATTGTATAATTTGTTCCGGATATTACTTCATTATCTCTTCCCATTATTCTTGGTTATTACATTCATACATGTGTTTAACGATTCTATTATATCTCATCTGATTGATGACTGCTTAGACAGGGTTCCTCCACATTCTTTTCATCATAGTGAACCAAGTCGAGATTTTTATTTGCCGACCAACGGTATAATCTTACTACATTTTGAATAATTATTTAAAATCCGTTATCCGGGATCTATATTCCGGTACAATCTTTTTATCCTTGATCATTAATTCTTCCGCAAGATCCGAATATGCCACTGCCCCCGCAGACCTGGGATCATATACAGAAATCGGAAGCCCGTGAGATGGAGCTTCTGCAAGTCGTACATTTCTTGGTATAACAGAATTAAATACCGGATGCGGAAGATTATTCTTCACATCATCTACAACCTGTGTAGATAGATTTGTTCTTGCATCAAACATTGTAAATACAACGCCGTCGACTGTGAGATCTTGATTTAGTCTTGCCTTTACAAGTTCAACTGTGCGAAGAAGCTGGGAGAGTCCTTCAAGCGCATAAAATTCACACTGTATGGGAACAATTATACTATCCGCGCATGTCATGGCGTTAACTGTAAGAATATTAAGTGAAGGCGGACAATCAATTAAAATATAATCAAAATCATAACGTACTTCTTCTATTTTTTTCTTCATTATATATTCTTGCTCTTGTGTGCCGATCAGTTCTATCTCCGCTCCGGCAAGATTAACATTTGATGCAACCAAGCTCAATTCCGGGATGTTTGTCGGAATTATAGCATCCCTAATGCCGCATTCATCTATAAGAACCTGATAGAGAGAGCTCTCTATTGAATTCTTATCTATGCCGAGACCACTGGTCGCATTTCCCTGAGGATCACTGTCAACACATAGCACCTTCATTCCTTTCTGTGCTAATGCCGCCGAAAGATTAATAGATGTGGTAGTCTTTCCGACTCCGCCTTTTTGATTTGCGATAGCTATTATTTTACTCATTATATCTCCGATTTCTGTTTGTGTATTTATTTATGAAAACAATAAATGTTTCACGTGAAACATTTTGTTGCACGGCAAAAATATAATATCAAGATTTCAAATAACCGTCAACAAAAACGATCTATTCAATTATGTTATAACGGATTCTTTAAAATTTTCGCACTGGATCTGGGATATCCCTGAGGTGTCGGTTTATCTTTTGTTATAAACAAGAGAGTACGAACACTCTTTTCTTCTTCATCATTAGAACCGTCAGTCAACTCAAACGAATGAAAATGATCAACCCGTGAAGACAGGACATTTAGTGCGTTAGAAGAAGAAGCTATTTCTGTAGCAGAATTCGGTCCTTTATATGCAATAAAAGTACCTGAAGGTTTTACAAACGGAAGTGCGTATTCTACAAGCGTAGAAAGAGGGGCAACTGCCCTTGAAACCGCTATATCAAAACAGTCTCTGAATTCCGGATTCCGTCCGAGTTCCTCTGCTCTTGTATGTACAAGCGTTACATTTTTAATACCAAGCAGATTCACGGAGTCCGAGAGGAAGTCAATTCGTTTTCTTAATGAATCAATTAAAGTAAATGATATTTGAGGACAACATATTGCAAGCGGAATCCCGGGAAACCCTGCCCCCGTACCAACGTCGATCATTTTTCCCACGTTAAGTTTGAAAATCCTCAATACAGAAAGACTGTCAGCATAATGCTTTTTGGCGAAATCTCGAAATTCAGTGATTGCCGTTAAATTCATCACCTTATTCTTTTCAATCACAAGATGATAGAATTTTACAAGCCGGGAGAGTATTACTTCATCAAAAGAAGGAATACCGTTTGCTTTTAGAATCTGCTCCAATACATCTGTTTCATCCATGATCTGCCCTCGTAAACGTTGTTTGCCGCTTCTTATTTTGTTTTCTCCTTACGATCTGAACAATTAGTTATCAATTCATAATTTGCCGTCCGGATTACTTTCGTTAGTAACATAATCTAATTATCTTCGTTTTGTTCTTAATGACCACCACGCCCCAAATAAATTAACAATATATTTACATCGGCAGGAGAGACACCGGAAATACGGGATGCCTGTCCGATAGACGCGGGACGTATCGATTTAAGTTTTTGACGAGCCTCGATACGCAACGAAGGAACAAGATCATAATCAATACCGGGAGGTATCAACTTTTCTTCAAGCTTTTTGAACTGTGCTACCTGTGTTTTTTGTCGTGTTATATAACCCTCATATTTTATCTCGATATTAATCTGAGCCGCTATATCAGGTCTGACTTCAGGGCGATCCGGATCAAATGGCGCAAGTAATTCATAAGACAATTCGGGTCTTTTGATAAGATCATATAAAATCGCTCCGTTTGCTACAGGTGTAGAATCAAGGGCAGAAAGGAAATCGCTCACTTCCTTTGAAGAAGAAACTCCGACTGTTTTAACTCTTTCTATCTCCGAAGCGATCATTGATCTTTTGAAACACACATCTTTATATCTTTCATCCGAAAGGAGTCCGACGATGTGACCGTAATCAGCAAGTCTCAGATCGGCATTGTCCTGCCTGAGAAGCAATCTGTACTCAGCGCGCGAGGTCATCATTCTGTAAGGTTCAGGGGTACTTTTAGTTACAAGATCATCAATAAGAACTCCTATATATGCATCGGATCGGTCAAGAATGAGCGGTTCTTTACCAAGCAAAGAAAGAGCAGCATTAATTCCGGCAATGATTCCCTGTGCGGCTGCTTCCTCATATCCGGAGCTTCCGTTAGCTTGTCCCGCACTATACAATCCCGAAATATCCTTGCACTCAAGAGTATGCTTCAGACACAAAGCATCTATACAATCATACTCAATGGCATATGCATTTCGAACTATCACTGCGTTTTCAAGACCGGGAACGGAGCGGTACATCGCGTATTGAACATCCTCGGGAAGACTGCTGGACATACCGGAAATATACATTTCTTCAGTATATTTACCTTCCGGCTCAATGAAAACCTGGTGTCTTTCCTTATCGGCAAACCGCATTACCTTGTCTTCTATAGAGGGACAATATCGGGGACCGACCCCTTCTATTCTACCGTTGTAGAGGGGAGATCTGTCTATATTGTCTCTAATGATCTTATGCGTTTCGGCATTTGTATATGTGAGCCAGCAGGATTCCTGTTCCCTGTCCATGTTTTTGCCAATATTTTCAAAAGAAAACGGAACTACATGCTCGTCTCCTTGCTGTTCCTCCATGACAGAAAAGTTGATGCTGCACTTTGCAATACGCGCCGGTGTTCCTGTCTTAAAGCGACGGACCGGAAGACCAAGCGCTCGAAGCGATTCTGAAAGACCACAGCTTCTCGGAAGACCCGACGGTCCGGAAGGAACAGAAACCTCTCCGTAAATACATCTCGATTCAAGATATACACCTGTGCATAAAATTACAGCACGAGCGGGGTAAATATTTCCTGAAACTGTGCGGACTCCGCTGATTTTCCGTTTATTATCCACATCTCTGTCAACAATGTTATCAACAGCGTTTTCAACAGTTTTTTCATCTAATTCGGAAACGGAAGACAAATCTTGCCTATCGTGAGTATCCGAACAGTTTTCAACTAGAATCTCTACAACTTCATCCTGACGTATCGTAAGTCCTTCGGTCGATTCCAGGACCTTTCTCATGGTCGCGCTGTAGTCCTTCTTGTCTGCCTGTGCTCTGAGAGATTGAACAGCCGGACCTTTGGAAGTATTAAGCATTCGTGATTGAATAAATGTCCTATCGATATTACGTCCCATCTCACCACCAAGAGCATCTACCTCACGGACAAGATGACCCTTTGATGTGCCGCCTATGTTGGGATTGCACGGCATCATTGCAATATTGTCAACACTCATTGTAAAAATGAGCGTAGAAAGGCCGAGTCGGGCTGCCGCAAGAGCCGCCTCACATCCGGCGTGCCCCGCGCCTATAACAATGATATCGTGTTCCTTGTAAATCATATTCTTCCTCAAAATGTTTTAGTAAATTATAGTCATTTTCCCATGCAGAATGTAGAAAAAATTTTATCCGCAAGATCGTCGCGGTATTCTTCCCCTGTAACCATACCGAGAGATTTATATGCATCCATAAGGTCTATGGATAAAAGGTCCTCGTCCACTCCGTCTTTAATTCCCGAAAGAACAAGCTCAAGGGAATCCACGGCGTCACCGATATGTCGTGCATGACGGACGTTCGTTATCATGATATCCTGTCCGGAAGCAACATTGCCCGACAAAAACATGTCCTTTATCGTTTCCTTTAAATCTTCTATGCCATCACCGGTAAGAGCCGAAATCCTGACAGTCGGTGCACCACATGACAAAGGCACACATGAAGCGCTTTTCTCCTTATCACTCTCGGAACGAAAAACGGACATATCATTTTCGTTCTTGTCCGAAAGATCGTCTGTCTCCGGTTTGATCGGTGTCCGGTTTTTCCCGGGAATTTGCGGAGCCCCACCGGAAACGAGATCATCTTTATTGATGATCAAAATTACCTTTTTATCGACAAATCCTTCAAGATTCTCACGATCATCATCCGTAATGCCAAGCGGACCGTCTATAAGATAAAGTATCAATTGTGCTTCCGCAGCAGCTTTTAGCGCTCTGTCTATTCCTATGTTCTCGACCGCATCATTTGACCGTCTGATGCCGGCCGTATCCGTCAGATTCAGAACCAGACCTCCAATATCGAGACTTTCGCTTATGGTATCACGTGTGGTACCCGCTACATCGGTGACGATTGCTCTTTCTTCTTTAAGAAGAGCATTTAAAAGAGAAGATTTTCCGGCATTCGGTCGTCCGGCTATAACAACATTTAAGCCGTCCTTTACTATTTTTCCCGTATCAAACGAAGCAAGCAACTCTTTTAATTCTTTCAATATACTGCCTATTTTAGGAAAAAGGCTGTCCGTAAACCCGTCCAGACTGATATGCTCGGGATCATCGAGAGCAGCCTCTATATATGCTGTTTCAAGGATAATGCGTTCTCTGATATTCTCTATTTTTGCTCTTAAGTCTCCCCTCAGCTGTTTCATAGAATTACGTCTGGCAAGATCGCTTCCGGATCCGATAATATCCATAACAGCTTCCGCCTGCGACAAATCTATCCTTCCGTTCAGAAAAGCTCTCTTCGTGAATTCACCGCTTTCTGCAAGACGCGCGCCGCCGGAAAGAACTGCCTCAAGAACTCTTTTTGTAACAAGAATTCCTCCGTGGGTATGTATTTCGGTAACATCTTCTCTGGTATAAGTTTGAGGAGCCGCCATCTTGAGCATAATTACTTCATCGATAACTTCACCGTTATATTCAATATATCCATAGCTTAAAGTTCCGGATGGAATTTTCGAAAAATCCTTTCCTTTAGCTGAACGGAAAATCCCCGCAGTAACGGAAAACGCTTTTTCACCGCTGATACGGATGATGTTGATGCCCGCAGGTGACAGAGCTGTTGCTATGGCAGCAATTGTATCTCCTGTGTACACAAAGATCACCTCCTAAAGCGTGAAACAGATCATAACAATAGAACAAACAGCGGGTCTATATCAAATAAACCCGCTGATAAAACTCCTCGTAAAGGCTGACTGCGTGATGTCTGAAAATCAGTCCTTATTCTCGCCACCGGCACTCTCTGCAGCTGCCTTCGCTGCGGCTTTTGATTCAAGATACGCAGCATAATCCTTTTTGTAATCGGTGCTGTAATCTTTTGTGTCGGCACCGTACTTCTTATGAAATTCCTTGCTGCTGATAGGACGCTTACGATCGTAACCTCCGCGTCTGTTTCCTCCTCCGAATCTGTTGTTCTTTCTGTTCTCGTAAACAACGCCCTTTTTGGGAGTAACTACCACTTTACGGAAAGGTTCTTCTCCCTCACTGTGAGTCTCTACATATTTATCATTCTGGAGAGCAGAATGGATAACCCTTCTTTCGTAGGGGTTCATAGGTTCGAGAGATACAGGCTTATGTGTCTTTTTAACTCTGACTGCAATATTCTTTGCTAGATTCTCAAGGGTATCCTTACGTCTTTCGCGATAGTTTTCCGTATCAAGCTTTACTTTAATATATGAACCGGAAGTCTTATTAACTACAAGACTGACAAGATATTGGAAGCAGTCAAGCGTCTGTCCGCGTTTCCCGATAAGAACAGCCATATCCTCACCGTCAATCTGAACCGAAAGTTCACTTCCGTCTTCATTTAATTCTGCCGTAACACCGGCTTCGATATCCATGCAGCCCAGAACCTTGCTTACAAATTCACGTGCCGTTTCTTCGGGTGATATTTCCTTTAATCTGACATTAATGCGTGCCGGCTTGGACCTAAGTCCCAAAAATCCGCTGCTTTCTCTTTCTATTATTTCATATTCAAGTCTGTCGGAACCACATGCAAATTCTTTTTCTGCAAGTTCCATTGCTTCTTCAACGGTCTTGCCGCTGAATTCTTTATATTCGTTCATTTCTTCTCCTCTTTAGAAGCAATTATATCGCTTCTGTTTCCTTGCCCAATACACAACCATGTACCGGACTGTTTCTAAACTACTGTTGATTCTCCGAAAGATATCTTCTCATTCCTTTTCGCCGGATGAATTATCGGAAGCGTCGAAATCTACCTTATCCAAATTATCGGTAGTTGATTTTCCGCCATTATTGTCATCTGATGAAGCATCCTTCTCATCCTTCTTATCTTCGTAATTATGCAGAAGAAGATTGGCATTTGCTGCGATGCTGCTGGCCTTATACGAAACTTCGCTTCTCTTATAATCGGATCCGCTTGAAGATTTACGGTTTTTATTCTTCTTATATGACGTATTATCGGTGCTTTCGATAGAGCGAACATTATCAGTCGAAACAGACTTAGTGTTTGTCCGGGCAACAGCAGCCATCTTGTCATCGTGTTTGATACCGAGTTTTTCATTTTTCTTAGCGGATTTGGCAAGATTTCTCTCAATAAGGTCATCAATGCCGACTCTGTCAAGATATTTGTTAATGAACAGTGACTGGATGATTGTCACAAGTGCCGACGCAATCCAATAAAGACCGATACCGATAGGAAACATGACACAGAATACACCGGACATAATGGGAAATATCGTGGTCATTGCCTTTGAAGTACCGGCTGCGGGGTTGTTCGGGTCATTGGCCGCAGGATTGTTACCGGCCTGAAGCTTACCTTGAATAAACTGAGTGGCTGCGGCAAGAACGGGAATAATGTACGCATACCAATAACTTGCCGAAGGCGTATCAAGAATGCTCAATCCGAAGAGGCTGTTGGCTGAAAGAATGGAATCCTTGGCCGCAAGAATCGAAGGTGTAGCGATCGATTTAAAGAAATCCGCCGAAAAGAACGCATCCCAATTACCGCTCGTAAATTTAACGAGAATATCTACGATAGAAGATGTATATTCTGCAGATCCGGGAACATAAGCGGAATTAACAAGCGAGGGCACGGTCTGGGCGGCATTTCCGAGTGAATTCTGAACAAATGAATCAACATTTGATGCAACAGCTGCCGCATCGGGAGAAATACCCTGAATCGCATTTGCGATCTGTGTGTACCAGTCACCGATCTGATCTACATAAAAAGGAATATTGTAGATAACCTGATAAAGAGCAAACATTATGGGAAGCGTAATAAGCAAAGGAAGACATCCGCCCATTGGACTGGTGCCGTACTTTGCATATACTGCCTGTGTTTCTGCTTGCTGACGTCTGAGGGATTCTTCGTCCTTCTTCCCTTTGTATTTTGCGGTAATCTTGGAGAGCTCAGGCGACATCCTTGACTGAAGTCTTGAATATTTCTGTTGCTTGATGGTAAGCGGAAGCATAAGCATCTTTGTAACAAAAGTAAAAAGGAAAATACAAAGAGCTATGTTCTGTATACCAAAAAGATTTACAAACTGGAATATCCAATTAAGGATCAATCCCATAAAATCCATGATCCACTTAAAAGGACCTGAATTACAACCGAAACATGTTGATGTTGCCAATACTATTGAGCTCAAATTAGCCTCCTCTTCAAATGAAGTAAATTACCTCATTCGCTTCCCCGCCCCTTACCCATTATCATGGTAGGGGTCAGTAATAATTCTTATCGCAAGGGGTCAAATCCCCCTTTAGCAAAAGGATGACATCGCGAAATACGCTTTATCGCGAGCCATGTTCCTTTAACAGCCCCGTATTTTTCAAGGGCTTCCAGAGCATATTGGGAACAGGTTGGGATATAAATACATGAACCTCTCTTTTTTAAAGGAGATATTCTTTTTTGATAAAACCTGACTAGTCCTATAAGAATCTTCTTCATGCGCTGTGTTTCAAAATATAAAGAACGGACCGTTACCGTTCCGGCTTTTTATGCCTCAAGATCTTCAGGAGATGATGAAACGCTTCATCAACATCCGGCATTTTCTTATCCCTGATCCCCGGTCGCGCTATAAGGACAACATCATATCCTTTTTCTCCGATGCGACCCATCAATCTTACCGACTCTTTCATAAGTCTTCTTGCTCTGTGTCTGATCACGCTGTTACCGACTTTTTTACTTACGACCAATCCGAATCTGTCGCAAGACATCCCGTTTGGAACCATATACATGATAAGCAATCGGTTTGCGCATGACCTGCCGTTTTGATATACCTTTTCAAACTCAAAACGGCTCTTCAATGTGATTACTGCAGACATTTGCCCTCCCTTCCTAAAGTAGAAGAAAAGGCCACATAAATGCGACCTAGGCTGTTAATTTATGTCTGCCCTTAGCTCTTCTTGCAGCTAAAACCTTTCTACCGTTCTTGGTGCTCATTCTCTTTCTGAAACCGTGTTCAACTGCTCTCTGCCTTTTCTTGGGCTGGAATGTCATCTTCATATATAGTCACCTCCTCTTCGGTTCAGATATATATCTTATTGTTTTATTCGCTAAATACATAACCCATTGTTATGATAATTACAAAAAATGTAATTTTTTGCGAATTTACACAGCAGTACCATTATATTGAGCGGTGAGTAAATAGTCAAGCATTAGTATCTTAAAGTTTTCCACAAAATTTGTTGATATGTTGATAACCTGTGTTGATAAATTTGATAATTATTTTTTGGTGTTTGAAACATATATTTTAAATTTTAACAGCCCTTAAATGCCCGTAAATGCCCTTTTCTGTTCTTTACCTAAACTTTTTGTTTTGTGGATTTCTTCCTTGAAAAAACAACGTATATGTTATAAAATACTAATGTTGGGATTTTTCGGTCTTTATCGTTTCCGAACAAATTTCTTCCTTATTATTATTGCTATTTTCAGAATACTAAGAATTCGAAAGAGAGAACGCCATGAAGCTTGATTCATACGGTGATGTAGGCGGCAATGACATGACTGCATTCGGAAATGCAGCTACATCGAAGGAATTGCTCATTGACAGATGGGATGAGATACTTGAGTTTTTACGCACTCAGTTTAACATCACAAAAGTATCATTCAATACATGGCTTAAAAATCTCGAGGTCAAAGATGTTAAGGATGACCTTGTTATTCTTCATTCTTCCGATCCTTCGATCGGACCAAACCTCTCATTTATAAAAAACAAATACGGTGCTTTTATTAAAAACGCGATTGAAGAGATCATTGACGATGAGATCAATATCGATATCGTCAGCGATGATGTCGTTACCGAAAAATCAGAACGTACTCCCCAGCAAACCGCACAATCATCTTCTTTGCTCGGACTTAAGCTTAACCCCGATTATACTTTTGATAATTTCGTGGTTTCAAGCAGTAACGCAATAGTTCACGCAGCAGCGCTAAAGGTTGCGGAAGCACCCGGTGAATACTACAACCCCCTTTATATTTACGGGGATCCCGGACTCGGAAAAACCCACCTGATGCATTCAATTGCTCATTTTATTCTTGAAAACACTCCTTCCATTAAGATAATGTACGTTACGAGTGAAGTTTTCATGAATGAGCTTGTTGAAGCAATTCGTCACGGTAGTGTCGCTCCTTCCGATTTCCGTGAAAAATACAGAAATATCGATGTTCTTCTTATCGATGATATTCAATTCATAATAGGGAAGGAACGTACTCAGGAGGAATTTTTCCATACCTTTAATTATCTCTATGAAGCAAAAAAACAGATAGTAATTTCATCAGATAAACCTCCGAGGGATTTCAATAATCTCGAAGAAAGACTCAGATCACGTTTTGAATGCGGTCTGACCGTTGATCTCACGGCTCCCGATTTCGAAACAAAAATGGCTATTCTTCAAAAAAAGCTTGAAATCAAGGAATATGAATCGAATATCAGGCTCAATGTGGACGATGATGTTCTTTCCTACATTGCCCAAAGCATTACCACCAATATCCGTTCTCTTGAAGGCGCTCTCACCAAGCTCATTGCTCTTTCGCGAATCAAGAGAACACCCATAAACATTGAACTCGCAGAGGAAGCCCTCCGCGACATAGTATTTCCTAACCAGAAAAAATCAATATCACCCGAATATATTATTGACGTTGTCAGTGAACATTTTTCCGTATCGGTTGATGAAATACTCTCCGACAAGAGAGACAAATATATCATCATCCCCCGTCAGATATGCATGTTCCTGGCAAGACGTTATACCAGCCTTTCAACCATTGATCTTGAAAAGGTGTTCCATAGGGATCATGCAACTATCCTGCATGGAATCGGCAATGTAGAAAAAAAACTTAAAAGCGATGATGAAACCTCTAAAACAATCGATATCATCACAAAAAAGCTTAACATCTGATAACGTCCGGATTTAAGCCATTAACAAAACATAGCCTATGATGTTTATTAATTTGAGGAAAACATGTTAATACTCCGGGGATAAATAATGATATGCTGTTGAAAACATAATGTATTCCTCAAATTATCATAATATAAAAAAACAACTTTTCAATTTTATCCGAAAAGTTTCATTTTGATAAAACCTCTTTAATTGAGGACATTCAGGGGTTATAAACATATAAACGTCCCCTATTACTAATATCATTTTATTTTATTATATTGACGGTCGAAAAGGAGGAGAGAGATGAAGATCGTTTGTTCACAGGCAGAGATGTTGAAAAGTATTACAACTGCTTCAAGAGCTATTCCTACAAGAACCACATTAGATATTCTTGAATGTTTTTTTATTGACGCTCATGAGGATACAATAACCATCACCGGTAATGACTTACAATTATGTATTATAACAAAAGCAGAAGGGGATATTGTTGAGGAAGGAAGCATATGCATTAACTGCAGGATCTTTACAGATATCATCCGCAAGCTTCCCGAGGGAGATATATGCATAGAAAGCGATGAAAACCAGAATGTTCGCATAGAATGCATGAAAGCAAAATTCGTTATTCCCGGAAGAGAGACTCGTGAATATCCCGCCGCTCCTGTGGTACAGGAAGAAAAAGGTTTTGAAATTTCCAATTTTGATCTCAAAGAGATTATAAGAAAAACATTGTTTTCGGTTACGGATAATGACGCCAACAAGCTGATGGCGGGAGAACATTTTGAAATTGACGGAAAAACGCTTACCGTTACTGCCCTTGACGGGCACAGAATTGCTATAGTTAAGTATACTCTTGATGATGATTACGGAGCATTTGATGCTGTGGTTATAGGAAAGACGCTTAATGAGATTGCCAAGATTTACAGTGCCGAAAAAGAGGATGCAAAAGAAAAAACAAGAATATCTCTTTCGGAAAAACAGATTAAATTTGTAAGCAGTACAACTACGATCATTTCCAGAACTGTAGAAGGAAAATATTACAATGTGAATCAAATGATAGCCGGAGACTTCGATACCATTCTTAAGATAAACAAAAAGGATTTTCTTGATTCGATAGAGAGAGCATCGCTGCTTATCAGAGAAACAGATCGCAGACCTGTTGTTATAGGAATAGGTGAGGAAAGTATTGAGCTTAAGATTACGACCACTTTGGGATCGATGAATGAAATAGTTCCCGTAGAGATGGAAGGAAATGAATTCGTTATAGGATTCAATCCAAAGTTCATAATTGAGGCGCTCAGAGTGATTGATGATGAAAAGATTGACGTTAAGCTTGTGAGCAGCAAGGCCCCTATGAAAATAGAAGCTGCAGACGGATCTTATCTGTATCTTATACTTCCTGTAAATATTGGTGCATGATTGAAATCAGAAAAATAAAGAAAAGAAACCAAAAGCAGACAGGAAATTTTGATATATGGAAAGAAACATAGAAATCAGAGACGAATATATAAAGCTGGGACAGGCAATGAAGCTTGCAGGGCTTGCCGACAGCGGAGTAGAAGCCAAGCTTTTTATTGAAGAGGGTCGTGTTAAAGTAAACGGCGATGAAGAAAATCGCCGCGGCCGAAAATTATACAAGGGCGACATATTTTCGTTCGAAGGAACAACGGTAAGAGTTGACTAATGAAGATAAACAGACTTGAACTCGCCAATTTCAGAAATTATGAGTCTCTTAATGTTAATTTTTCCGATAAAGTGAACATTCTTTACGGAGAAAATGCTGCGGGAAAGACGAATATACTAGAAGCTATATATATGTGTGCAACTACACGTTCCCAGCGACAGAGCAAGGAAAAGGACATGATAAGGTTCGGGTGCGATGAAGCGCATCTGAGGATGATAGCTTCGGACGATATATCGGAGCGGCGTATTGACATGCAGCTCTCAAAATCAAAGGGCAAGGGCGTTGCACTGGACGGACAGCCTCTCATGAGAGCGGGGCAGCTTTTTGGACTTATTGGGATAATATCGTTTTGTCCCGATGATCTCTCAATGATCAAAGCTGGTCCAAGCGAGCGCAGACATTTTATTGATGTTGAAGCCAGTCAGACAGACAGGCTGTATATGCATAATCTATCATCTTACAATAAAGTTCTTGCGCAGCGCAACAATCTGCTAAAACAAGTCTCCGTAAACAAAGAACTTCTGGGAACGCTGGATGTTTGGGATGAACAACTTGTGGAATACGGATCTTATCTGATAGAGAAAAGAGCAGAATTTATAGAAAAACTGGAACAAATAGCCAAACCGGTCCACAAAGCGGTTTCCGGAGAAAAAGAGGACATTCGCCTTATATATGTCCCTGATACACAAATCAAGGATTTTAAAGACAGGCTTTTTATGAACAGAGAAAGAGATATAATGTCGACCTTTACCACTACGGGTCCTCACAGGGATGACATTGAATTCGAAATCAACGGGAAAAATGCAAGAACGTTCGGTTCTCAGGGACAACAGAGAACTACTGCTTTGTCCTTGAAGCTTGCGGAGATTGAACTTGTTAAAAACATAAGCAGCAAAGCGCCGATATTGCTTCTTGACGATGTGCTTTCGGAGCTTGACAGAAACAGACAGACACAGCTGCTAGGGTTCACACAGGGAGTACAGACTTTTATCACCTGTACCGGCGTTGAAGAATTTGTAATGCAGAGGACAGGCATCAATAAAGTTTTTAAGGTTGGGGAAGGAACAGTAACCTGACCGAAGAAAAAGATAGCTTCTTAGATAAATTTAAACAGTACGGTTTATACTTCACATATGAGGACCCCGATACAAAGTTTTGTGTCGGGAGATGAATCTGATGCGGTAAAAACCGTTTCTAAAGAGGAGACAGTGATGAGTGACAACAATTACGGTGCAGATCAGATCCAGATTTTGGAAGGACTGGAAGCTGTAAGAAAGAGACCGGGTATGTACATAGGAAGTACATCGGCGAGAGGACTTCACCACCTGGTTTACGAGATCGTTGACAATGCGATTGACGAGGCACTGATGGGCTTCTGTCATACTATTGATGTTTCGCTTAATAACGACGGATCGGTGACTGTTATTGATGACGGTCGCGGTATCCCCGTTGAGGTCAACAAGAAAAAAGGCATCTCAACGGTAGAGGTCGTATTTACGATACTTCATGCCGGCGGCAAGTTCGGCGGTGGAGGATACAAGGTTTCCGGCGGACTTCACGGTGTAGGTGCGTCCGTAGTTAACGCGCTTTCCGAGTGGCTCGAGGTCACGGTAGAGCGTGACGGCAAGAAATACCGGCAGCGCTACGAGTACGGCAAGACCATCTACCCGTTAAAAGAAGTGGGTGATTCGGACCGTACGGGATCGACTATCACTTTCCTCCCCGACAAGAGTATCTTCGAGGAGACAATATTTGATTATAACGTACTTAAGCAGCGTCTTCGTGAGATGGCTTTCCTTACAAAGGGCATCAAGATCATCCTTCGCGACTGCCGTGAGGGCAAGGAGCAGGTTAAGGAATTCCACTACGAGGGCGGTATCAAGGAGTACGTTGA
>JAEEIH010000206.1 GCA_016281275.1 Lachnospiraceae bacterium
GTTGCGAGAGCTGCGCCGAGGATTCCGTTCTCCTTTCCGAATGCAAGGATAAGAAGCGGATCGAGTGCTATGTTGAGGATAGCACCGGAACCCATGATAAGCATTGCGCTTTTGAGTTTTCCTTCTCCTCTCATGACCATGTTTGATGCCTGGGCAAAGTTTACAAAGATCGATCCGATAAATACGATCCTTAAATATCTGCTCGCTTCACCAAGGATTTCTCCTTCCGCTCCCGAAAGAGCAAGAAGCGGCTCGGTAGCTATAAGACCGACAGCCATGATCACGATTGAAAAGATAAGTACAAGTGCAACAAGATTACCCATGATCTTGTCTACCGTTGCCTGATCCTTTTTACCGATCGCTCTCGAAAGGATCGATGCCGAACCTGTTCCTATCAGAGTCGAAACTCCGCTGTTAAGCAGAGTAAAGGGATATGCCACTTTTACTGCCGTCATAGCTTCGGGGCCTACCATCCTGCCAACAAAAACGGCATCCATGAAATTGTAAAGACCGATCACTACCATTCCGAGGATAGCCGGAATAGAGAGAGAAAGCATTGTTTTTACTATGCTTCCGCTTACGAGTTTTTCTCTCGCATTGTTACTGCTCATTGTATTATACACCTTTCTTCGAAAATGTGTTAGTCTAAGCTAACCAACGACAGAGTATATTGGAGGAATGTACGTCCTACCACTCCGTTCTGCAACGGATGCTCCGTTCTGCATTTTAGTTTTATCGGTTATTTGCATTTTGGGCTCTTTTTCACCTTGACACCCAGCAGAACATGGTGTAATCTCTCTTATCGGTTAGCACGTGCTAACTTTTCGTGGTTCATTTTATTTTCAGGAGGCGATCATCATGGATCAAAAGCAAGATAAGTCCCGCGCAAAAAAACGCGGAACTTTAAGCTGGGTTTTTGAGTTTGCCGGGAAGCGTAAGGGAAGCTATATTACAAGCGTTATTCTCGCTATACTCAGCGTCGGCTGCGGTTTTGTTCCCTATATCTTTATGGCAAGGATAGTCAGAGGACTGTTTGAAGGCACCGCAGATTTCGACTATTGTTTCAAACAATGTTTGTGGATGGCTCTGTTTTATTTCCTTAACAGACTGTTTCACTCGTTTTCAACCGGACTTTCGCATAAAGCGACCTTCGAAGTGCTCGCCAACATCAGGCGACGTCTCACCGCAAAGCTTGCGCGCATGCCTCTCGGCGACGTACTCGACGAATCCACCGGTACTTATAAGAATATCATCGTAGAACGAGTTGAATCCGTAGAGACAACACTTGCACATATCATTCCCGAAGTAACAGCAAACTTTATCATCCCGTTTGTAATCTTCGGGTATATGGTTACGATCGACTGGAGACTCGCTCTCCTCTCTCTCATCACTCTTCCCGCAGGCGGACTTTTCTTTGCTCTTATGCTTGCAAAAAGCGCACGTGGAAAAAGCTATCAGAATACTATAGAAAAAACAAAGAAACTAAACGACACAGCAGTCGAATATATAAACGGCATTGAAGTCATCAAAGCTTTCGGAAAAGCCAAAACAAGCTACGATAAATTCGTTGTTGCGGCAAAAGAAGGCTCTGACTGCTTTGTGGACTGGATGAGGGAATGCGTTCTTTTGCAGAATCTTTCCCTTACGATCATGCCCGCGACACTCATCGCGCTCCTTCCGTTCGGTGTTTCGTTCTTTATCGGCGGAACGGTTACCGCAACCGATTTTCTTATGCTGATAATACTCTCTCTCGGACTTATCTATCCTTTTATCATCGCTACCAATTACATGGATGATATGGCCAAGATGGGCACGATCATCGGTGAAGTAACAAGCATTCTTGAAAAGCCCGAGCTTGAGCGTCCTTCGGGACTCGCTTCGAAGCCTTTCGGCAGCTCGATAATCCTCAAAGACGTTCATTTCGGATATAAAGAGGAAGAAATCCTTCACGGAGTAAACCTCACGATCAAGGAAGGCACGGTGAACGCTCTCGTAGGGCCCTCGGGATCGGGTAAATCTACGATCGCAAAGCTCATCGCTTCCTTCTGGGATGTCGGCTCGGGAAGCATCACCTACGGCGGTGTCAATATAAAGGACATCCCGCTTGAGTACTATCAGAAAAAGATTGCTTTTGTTTCGCAGGACAATTACCTGTTTGACATGAGCGTTATGGAGAACATAAGACTCGGTAATCCCGCAGCCACCGACGATCAGGTGATCAAAGCGGCACAGGCCTGCGGATGTCACGATTTCATCATGGAGCTCGAGAACGGTTATAACACGATCTGCGGCGGTGCCGGCGGTCATCTCTCGGGCGGTGAGAGGCAGCGTATCAGTATTGCCCGCGCAATGCTTAAGAACGCTCCCGTCATCATCCTCGACGAGGCAACAGCCTACACGGATCCCGAGAACGAGGCACTCGTTCAGAGAAGTGTGGCTAAGCTTGTCCGCGGAAGAACACTTCTTGTCATTGCACACCGTCTTTCAACGATCGCCACAGCCGATCAGATCATTCTTGTCAATGACGGCAGGATCGAAGCAACAGGAACACAAGAAGAGCTGCTTGCAAAGAGCGATCTGTACCGGAAAATGTGGGATGCGCATATCTCTTCCAAAGAATCCTCCGATTCAGTAACGATAAATCCCGGGGAGGTGCAGGCAAATGTTTAAGACACTTAAAAAATTCCTTGATTTCTGTAATAAAGAAGACCGCAGAAAGCTTTACGCAGCAATGATACTCGGCGTTTTCAAATCAATCTTTGCGGCCCTTCGTATCACTGCGATCGCAGTTGTTGTTTATGGTCTCATAAACGACTGCATTACATCAAGTTACATCTGGTACCCCATCGGTATCATGGCAGTATCGATCCTCGGTCAGGTTCTTGTCGGACTTAAGACCACCATGCTTCAATGTAAGGCAGGTTATCACTCGTGCTGTCATAAGCGTATGGAGATTGCCGAACACTTAAGATACTTACCCATGGGATTCTTCAACAAGAATTCTCTCGGTTCGATCACCAATGTTACTACCAATACTCTTGAAAGTCTTGCGGACATCGCAGCCAGGATCGTAATGGTAACGACAAACGGTATCCTGACAACCGCTGTGATTGCTTGCTTTGTTTTCGCCTTTGACTGGCGTATAGGAATTGTTCTTGTTGTCGGTCTCTTCGTTTACTCACTTTTCAACGGCATCATGCAGAGAAGCACAAAGCGTACGGCGCCCCGCAAGCACAAAGCAGATGAAGGCATCGTAACAGAAGTTATCGAGTATGTTCAGGGTATCATGGAAGTAAAGAATTATTCGATGACAGACAAGACTGCCAAGAAGCTTGATGCGGCGATCACCGAAAAAAGAGATTCGGATACCGCGACAGAGTACGCTGTCATCCCCTGGGCTTCGCTTCAGATGCTGGTTACAAAACTCACCGGTGTCGCAATGTGTATTATGTCGCTTAAGTTCTACTTTGACGGAACCATGGAACTTCTTTACTGCATCATGATGATGGTTTCATCGTTCATGATCTACGACAGCCTTGATTCCATGGCGATATTCTCGGCCCTCATGCGTAACATCAATATCTCTGTTTCAAAGACAAAAGAGATCATGGATATGCCCGCAATGGATATCGACGGTGAGGACATAATCCCGAAGAAGCATGATATCGAGCTTAAGAATGTGGGATTCTCATATGACAAAAAGAAGATCATCGACGGTGTTTCTTTAAAGATACCCGAGAAAAGTACAGTCGCTTTCGTCGGTCCATCGGGCGGAGGAAAGACCACACTCTGTCACCTCATGGCACGCTTCTGGGATGTTCAGGAGGGCGAAGTGCTCCTTGACGGACGAAATGTCAAGGATTACAGCTTTGACAGCCTCATGAGCAACTTTAGTTTCGTGTTCCAAAATGTCTACCTCTTTGAAGACACGATCGCAAACAACATCCGTTTCGGTAATCCGGACGCTTCGATGGATATGGTCATCGAGGCAGCAAAGAAGGCCCGCTGCCACGACTTTATATCCGCTCTTCCCGAGGGTTACAACACAGTGATCGGAGAAGGCGGTGCAAGCCTTTCGGGTGGCGAGAAACAGCGTATTTCGATCGCACGTGCTATTATGAAGAACTCACCCGTCATAATCCTTGACGAGGCGACCGCGAATGTCGATCCCGAGAACGAAGCCGAACTTACCGAGGCAATAGAAGAACTTACCAAAGAAAAGACGTTCATCATGATCGCGCACCGCTTAAAGACAGTCGAAAAAGCCGACAAGATCTACGTCATCGAAAACGGCCGCATCGCTCAGCAGGGTACGCACAAAGAGCTCATGAGCGTCGAAGGAATCTACAAATCTTTCGTCGCAGGCAGACAAGAAGCTGCTTCGTGGAAGATA
>JAEEIH010000207.1 GCA_016281275.1 Lachnospiraceae bacterium
TGTCTGTTCTGCTTGTTTGTTCTGCTTGTCTGTTTTGTTTTACTTCAGTCTGCTTTTTGTTTCGGCTCAGTTTTTATTCCTGAGCCGAATCTTTAAACCGTCTATTATTTACCATCCACCTTGTCGAGCATCTCGAATGCTCCGAGCAGGTACATGATACCGAGCGCTCTGTCGTAGAGGCCGTATCCGGGTCTGCACTTTTCGCCCCAGATGTGACGACCGTGATCGGGTCTTATATAGCCGTTAAAGCCCATATCATGGTACGCCTTGACGATATCGAGGACTCCGGTGTCACCGTCACAGTCGCGGTGTGACACTTCCTTAAAGTCACCGTTCGGGAAATGCTTGACATTACGTATATGCGCAAAGGCTATCCGATCGCAGTGCTTACGAACGATGTCCGCGGTGTTGTTTTTAGGATTCGAGCTTACCGAGCCCGAGCAGAGTGTCAGGCAGTTGTAGGGGTCGTCGACCATCTTAAGAAAACGATCAATCGAAGGCTCGTCAACAAGGAGCCTCGGAAGTCCGAAGATATCCCACGGCGGATCGTCCTGATGGATTGCAAGCTTGATGTCGGTTTCCTTACAGGTGGGCATAAGCGCTTTAAGGAAATACTCGAGGTTCGCCCAAAGCTTCTCCTTCGTAACATCCTTATAAGCATCAAAAAGCTCCGAAAGGTGAGCCATACGCTCAGGCTCCCATCCGGGCATCGTGAAGCCCTTGCACTTCTCGGTGATGTACTCCGCCATTTCCTTCGGGTCCGCCATGATCTTGTCCTTCTCGTAGTACATGGAGGTCGAACCGTCCTCATTGGGATGGAAAAGTTCCGTCCTTGTCCAGTCAAATACGGGCATGAAGTTGTAGCAAACGACCTTCACACCGAACTTCGCAAGATTGCGGAGAGTCTGCTTATAGTTCTCAATATACATGTCGCGGGTCGGAAGACCGATCTTGATGTCGTCGTGAACATTGACCGACTCAACAACATCAACGTTAAAACCATATGCCTTGATCTCGTCCGTTGCCTTCTTAATTTCGTCTTCTTCCCAAACAATCCCGGGCATCTTGTCGTGAAGTGCCCAAACGATCCCCTCAACACCGGGGATCTGCTTTATCTGCTCAAGCGTGATCGTGTCATTGCCGGTCCCGTACCAGCGAAATGTCATCTGCATGTTTATCCTCCTCATCGACTGCGGTTCTTAGTCCAAAACCTTTACCTGTTCACCACGGTTCAAAGCACGGTTCAATTATCTAAAGAAAGTCTACAACTGTTGTTTTTTTATACTAATCAAATTGTGCTTAATGTTTGACTAAATGTATCGCATTTATTATAGTATTTCCCAACATGTAATATATTAAACCACAGTATTGCACTTGGTTGCGTTTTTTAATGGCTCGCCCTGTGTCTCCTGTCACGAACTATTTTCCGAAAGGCGCTCCCGCCAAGCTACCAGAAAACTTGTTTACAAGTTTTCGTGCTCGAAGCAAAACGTTTCAATGGTTCAATGAAATGTTTTGCTTAAGAGTCGCGAAGTGAAACGGAGCGAGTAGCGTCTGTCTGATGTTCGAGCACATAGTGCGAAGAACGAAGACTAGCTCGGTCTCGACATTCGACAGAGCTTTCGGAAAACACTTCGGACGCGGAGACCTTGGGCGAGCCGCATCCCAGTCAAAATTACCACAAAAATAATTAGTAGTAGGAGACAATGTGAGCCGTCCCCGAAACAAAATAACCCAAAAGGCGGAAAAGATTGAAAAATGAGCAAACCGGACATAATCAAAATCGACGACATCATTTCGTACATACCATGCGTGGAGCATCCGCTTTCGTCGGACATCGGCATTATCAAGGGTGAGAAGCACACCTACCTGTTCGACGTCGGGAGCTCGTTTGACGATCTCGACTTCCTTTACGGTCTCCCGGAGGACACGATCATCATCGTGTCGCATTTTCACAGGGATCACACGTGGTGGCTCACGAAGCACTATCCGGGTGAGGGTGAGATGCTTCCGGACGATACGATCTCGCTCACGTACAAGCCGATCCCGACAGAGACCGTGTATGCAGGCTCGCACATAGCGCATTACACTCCACAGGCGACGCTTGTTACCAAGCCGATAACGATTTATGACGGAATCAAGCTCGACATCATCCCTTTGAGATCGTCTCATGCCCGCGGTTCTCTTGCGCTTATGATCAATGACGATTTTATTTTTCTCGGCGACGCAACCTATCCGTGTCTCGGGAACGGAAAAGAGCCGGACTATTACAATGTCCAGCTCCTCAAAGATCAGATCGATCAGCTTAAAAGTCTGCCCGCAACCCGTTGCGGCTTAAGTCACGATCGCCATTTTGTGCGTCCCATGAAGGTCGTGTTGCGCCAGCTCGAAGGCGTTTATAACAATCGGGATCCCAAGTCTCCCTACATTCACTTCTCGTCTCCCATAAAGTGAGTCCGATTCGTGCTCATATATAACACATCATGCCGTGATGCATTCCGGAGGCATATTCCGAATGCATCACGCCGCGCCGGCAAATCCTTCCCGGTCGCTTATTCTATCATATCCTCTTTCTCTTGCTGTTCCCGTTCAAGCTCGGTTCTTTCAAGTTCTGCCCTTTCGGCGGCGAGAGCTCTTTCAGCCTCGCCTCTCACGAACACTTCCTCGTAGATGTTCGCGCAGGCACGACCGTCCTCCCATGCGCAGAAGCGCTCATAGAACGCATCGTACTTCTCCTTAAATTTCGCGCTCACCTCATCGATGTGAAGTATCGCATCAACAACCTCTTCGCTTGTATAAAGAAGCGGTCCGGGAACCGTCGATTCCATGTCGAAATAAAAACCGCGGAGCATATCTCTGTATTTATCGATATCGTACGTGTAGAACAGCATCGGTCTCCTGAGACCCGCATAATCAAAGAATACAGAGGAATAGTCTGTAATGCATATATCGGAGATCAGGTATATGTCCGCAATATCGGGATACTTGCTTAGATTATACGCAAAGCCGTCAAGTCCCGTTACATCAAGCTTGTCAGCGATATAATAATGCGTTCTCAAAAGGACAACATAATCCTCTCCAAGCTTCTCTCTGAGAAGATTAAGGTCAAGCCGCAGCGTGAATTTGTATTCTCCCGCTCCGTAATACTCGTCATCTCTCCATGTGGGAGCGTAGAGAATCGTCTTCTTGTCTTCGGGAATCCCGAGCTTCTTCCTGATCTCTGCCGCGCGCTCATCGCGATCCGGTCCGTGAAGAACGTCGTTACGGGGATAGCCGTATTCAAGCATCTTGTTTTCAAACATAAAACATCGCTTGAAAACCTCAGACGAGAAGCTGTTTGCCGCAACAAGATAGTCCCATGAACGGGTCTTACTGTAGATGTGCTTCTTGTAACCGGGCGAAGCGCTAAAGTTATCCTCCATGTCGAACGCCAGCTTTTTAAGCGGTGTTCCGTGCCATGTTTCGAGAAAAACCTGTCCCTCGCGCTTACGCATCCATGCCTGTTTTGTGTTAAAAACAAAGAATTTGCTCCTCGCAAGATAATATCCGTAACGAAGGCCAAGTCTTTTCACGGTCTTGTGTTTATAGGGTATATTGTTACCGTGAGTCTTCGCCATGCTCCATATGCATGTGTATTTTCCGGGGAATGTCTTCGATATGTACTCATACAGAGCCCTCGGGTTGTCACCATAGCTCCTCCCGAAGAAGCACTCGAACATAATGTATTCTTTTTTGACCGGTTTTTTCAGAAACACATGAACATAAAAACTCTGCACGAGCATCGTCCTTGAAGTCATGCACTTCCAAAGCTTCTTGAGCGCGAGCTTGAAAGACACCCGGCGGTACGTCTTCTTAGCATCACCCTTAACCAGAAGCTTGATAAGGCTCCTCTTGTAGTGAGACAAGAGTTTCAGGGTGGGCACGGGAATGTCCTTTACAAGTTCGCTGCAGGCATCAAAGCGTTCTTCCCTCCAATAGTCGTTCTCGCTTCTGCGAAGTCTCGTAACGAAATATCCCGTGTAGTATCCGATAAATTTCAGATCCGCCTTCTGCCTGATGATGCCATCGGGCTTTAAAATCTTTTTGGTGTAGGCGTAGCTTTCGAGCAGCTCCGGGAAACGATTCTCGCTTTTCTCCTGCGCGAGTGAAGGGAAATTGATTGAATCCGCGTGTTTTCTTTTTATGTACCACGATCTGTAATTTTTTCTGAATGTCGTTGCCTTTTCAAGTGCGAGACAAAGGAACGGAAAATCGCTGTAATAACGGAATTGTTCGGGGAATCTTATGTTGTTTTCCATAAGAAGCGTTCTCTTGTACGAGATTCCGAGGGCCGAGACATTCCGGATTCCCTTACGTCTCGAGATAAGCCTTGATGCTGCATTCTTACGCCTGTATTCGATGAATTCCTGCTCGGAGAGTTCGCTCTTCATGCGTTCTTCCCTCTCACGGGCTTCGTCCGCAGCCGAATCGTCGGTCGAATCATCGGCCTGCGCATTGTTTTCTTCTTCCTGCTGTTGCTTATTGAACGTGGCAATGAAGCCATTCCTCGAATACCATGTCCACACCTTCATCCCGTAGATGATATCGGGATTTGCAGCCGTATGACTCGCCTTATCCATGAAATAAAGAGCCCTCGGGAAAAGATAGTCGTCACTGTCGACGAACATGATATATTCTCCCTCAGCCTCCTCTATTCCTTTGTTTCGCGCAGCAGCAACGCCTGTAGCGTCTTCAAGCGAAAGAACTTTTATATCAAAAATATCTTTGTATTCATCAACAAGAGCGCTTATGTCCTCCTCGGGATGATCTTCAACAATGATCAACTCAAAATCCCTGTACGGAACATAAACGAAGGGGCGGATCTCATTCTCCTCATCGCTTTCGTTGTCGGAACTGCCTTCCTCGCGCTCTTCTTCGTTCTCCCTATCCGAAGGACCGGTCACCCGGGCCGCACCCGCCATAAGTTCGCTTTTGTCTGTGACCGCGATGATGTTTCCGAGACCGTCAAACGTAAGTAACGGCCACAGATCGTCAACACCCTTGATCCTTGCAAGCGCTTCCACGCCGTCAAGATCGCCGCTTCGGATCAGCTCGCTTACCTTGCCCATGTTTTCCGCGCCGAGCATATTCATCAGTCTTTCGGTACGGGTAAAGCCTTCTGCTTTGTCCACCTCATCGAGATAAATCCTGAGTCTCTGTTCCCTGATACTTTCAAGATTATCGCGAAGTTGTTCGATTCCACGGTTAAAGGGTGTGATTATACTGAATTTCATGACTACCTCAGTTTGTATTTATATTCCGTTCCGTCTATGGTAAAGACTATGTCAACGGGTTCATTTCCTGCCCTGATCTCTTCCGGGACCATAAAAAGCTGATGTACATATCCCGTTTCGAGCGGAAGGATGCTTGTTACATCCGCATCAAGGAATTCTGTTCCGTCATTCTTCTCCGCTACCGTAAATCCGGCATATTCGTACCTGTTGTCAAGCACGAGCGTCGCTTTTCCGATCGAATCGACCCCGATCTTTGTACTCGAAGTATTCTTATAGATCAGGCAAAGATCCGCGATCAGTTTGCCGGGTTCCGCCTCGAAATGCGAATAATAATCTCCCGGTTCTCTCGGAAGTACATCGTTTGTGACCACCACGTTGCTAATACTGAATTCACTGTTTGCCGTGGTGATCAGTTCTTTCGCTTTAACCTCGACGGCGTTCTCCCCGGGATGTACCTCAAGGCTCGTGATGTCGATCTCTTCGGGATCGGCCTCAAGTCTGAAGTTCTTTCCGCTAACCGTGAGATAAAGATCTATTTTCTCTCCGCCGGTCCTAACTTCATCGGGAACCTCGAAAAGATAATGTACGAATTCCGTCGACAGCGGTGAGATTGCCACGTTTCTCGAGGATTCAAAGTCTGTTCTGTTTTCGATCTCCATCGCTGAAAAGCCGGAATATTCATATTTATCCGCATAAACAAGAGTACACTTCATGGTATCGTACGCAGAAACAGCCGCCGTGTCAAGGTTTTTATACGACATGCAAAGATCAACATAAACCTTACCGTCAGCGGCACTGTACTGCGAATAAACCGTTCCGGGATCCTTGGGCTTTATGTCTTTTGCGATATTCATGTGATCGAGAGTTATTTCGCAGATATTCGGAACGCCGGTAGTCTTCCCCTCAACTATAAGTTCGGCATTCTTATCAAACCCGGGCTCTTCCTGCACTTCGGGCGTAGGTTCCTCGGTTTTGAAATAATCGGTTTTATTGCAGGAAGCAAGAGAAAGAACCGTTACGACAAGAAGACATACCCAAATAAATTTACTATTTTTCAAAACAAAACCTCCGTCCTATTACTGTTGCTCTATAATTTTACGACTTATTCATCAATAAAACAACACCACATCCAAATATTCTGTTGATGTGGTGTTGCGATAATGATAGAATTGCTGTGATTGTTCACATTCTGTATTGTTTTTATTTACCGCTTCGCCGAAGTATTCGGTAGGAAACAAATATCAATAACGTAAAATCCGCAGTTAATGACCGGAAAGGAGTGTCCTGATTCATGATCGAAACATTAATACTTTATATGGAGCATCCTTTTGTCAGGTACGCGCTTATCACCGCCGTTCTGATAGCACTCTGCTCGTCACTTCTCGGAGTCACTCTCGTTCTGAAACGTTTTTCCTTTATCGGTGACGGTCTTTCGCATGTCGCCTTCGGCGTGCTTGCCGTGGCCGCAGTTCTCAATCTTTCAAACAACATGCTGCTCGTTCTGCCCGTAACTGTTCTTTGCGCCGTACTTCTGCTTCGTACCGGCAAGAACGCCAAAGTCAGGGGAGATGCCGCGATCGCGATGTTGTCCGTTGCTTCACTTGCGTTCGGTTATCTGCTCATGAACAAATTTTCAACCTCATCAAACATTTCGGGAGATGTCTGCAGCAGCCTTTTCGGTTCAGCCTCGATACTTACGCTGACCTCCTCCGAGGTGTGGATTTGCGTCATTCTCTCTATAA
>JAEEIH010000208.1 GCA_016281275.1 Lachnospiraceae bacterium
AAATGATGTGCCCCGTTGCCAAGGGCGCAAAGCATGATCCCGCTCCGATCCCTCAGGAAGGAAAGTGGACCAAGGTCAAGAAGGTTGAAGAGATCAACGGCTTTACACACGGTATCGGCTGGTGTGCGCCTCAGCAGGGAGCATGCAAGCTTTCACTCAACGTAAAGGACGGTGTTATCCAGGAAGCTCTTGTAGAGACCATCGGATGCTCCGGTATGACACATTCGGCTGCTATGGCAGCAGAAATCCTTCCCGGCAAGACAGTTCTTGAAGCCATGAACTCTGACCTTGTTTGCGATGCTATCAACACCGCTATGAGAGAGCTCGCTCTTCAGATCATCTACGGTCGTACACAGTCTGCATTTTCGGATGACGGACTTCCCGTAGGCGCAGGTCTTGAGGACCTCGGAAAAGGTCTCAGAAGCCAGGTTGGTACAATGTACGGAACACTCAAGAAGGGTCCCAGATACCTCGAGATGGCAGAAGGTTATGTTACCGGAATCGCCCTTGACGAGAACGACGAGATCATAGGTTATCAGTTTGTCAGCCTCGGAAAGATGACTGACTTCATCAAGAAGGGCGACGATCCCACAACAGCTTGGGAGAAGGCTAAAGGACAGTATGGACGTGTTGACGATGCGGTTAAGATCATCGACCCCAGAAAAGAATGATATAGGAGGAGACAATAATGGCTTTATTTGAATCTTATGAGAGAAGAATTGACCAGATAAACAAGGTCATTAAAGAGTACGGCATCTCCTCCATCGAGGAGTGCGAAACAATCTGCAAGAACGCAGGTATCGATGTATATGCGCTTGTTAAAAAGATCCAACCCATCTGCTTTGAGAATGCATGCTGGGCATACACCGTAGGTGCAGCAATCGCAATTAAGAAGGGCTGCAAGAGAGCGGCTGACGCTTCCGCAGCTATCGGTGAAGGTCTTCAGGCTTTCTGTATCCCCGGTTCAGTTGCAGATCACCGCAAGGTAGGTCTCGGACACGGTAACCTCGGCAAGATGCTCCTTGAAGAGGAGACCGATTGCTTCTGCTTCCTTGCAGGTCACGAGTCATTCGCAGCCGCAGAAGGTGCCATCGGTATCGCTGAGAAGGCTAACCGTGTACGTAAGAAGCCCCTCAGAGTTATCCTTAACGGTCTTGGAAAAGACGCAGCTCAGATCATATCCCGTATCAACGGATTTACTTTCGTAGAGACAGAGATGGACTACTTCTCGGGCGAAGTTAAAGAGATCAAGCGTACAGCTTATTCGAACGGTCCCCGCGCAAAGGTTAACTGCTACGGTGCCGATGATGTTACGGAAGGCGTAGCTATCATGTGGAAGGAAGGCGTTGACGTATCCATCACAGGTAACTCAACCAACCCCACACGTTTCCAGCATCCCGTTGCAGGTACATACAAGAAAGAATGCAACGAGAAAGGCAAGAAGTACTTCTCGGTAGCATCGGGCGGCGGCACAGGCCGTACACTTCATCCCGACAACATGGCAGCAGGTCCCGCTTCCTATGGTATGACGGATACTATGGGACGTATGCACAGTGACGCACAGTTCGCAGGTTCTTCATCGGTTCCCGCACATGTAGAGATGATGGGTCTCATCGGAATGGGCAACAACCCCATGGTAGGCGCTACGGTTGCTGTTGCTGTTGCGGTACAGGAAGCATTTGATAACGGAAAGTGCTGAAAACTGATTAATCTACATTCCAAATAACAAAAGTATGATTTGTAAAAGAGGTTTGTTGCAGATAATAATCTGCATCGGACCTTTTTTACGTTTTGTTTGATATTATACACAATTTGATATATAATTGGTTTCGTGGACGTTCGGTATGTACCGCGTATATAAAGGGAGAAGAGGATTTGTTTCATGAAAGAGAGATTCAAGGTAAAGAAAACATCGTTGATCATAAGAATTCTGATATCTGTCGGTATCATCATATCTGTCATTATTTTTGAATATTTTGGCATTTTCCAGGTAATTGATAATTACATTTTTGATATTGCTTATATGCATGATAATGTGGTCGACTTGCCGATCTCTATTATAGCAATTGACGAAGACACACTCGAAAATACAGAAAAAGGCGGACTCGGTGACTATAAATACTGGGACAGAAATTATTATGCTCAATTGCTCGAAACAATCTGCCGTGAAGATTCCGAACCGGCGATGGTAGTTTTTGATGTTGTATTCTCAGGTCCGAAATCACCCGAAGGTGATAAAAGATTTGCCGATATTTGTGAAAAATACGGGAAGTGTGTATTAGGCATCCGACTCGATTTTGATGAAAGTGTCGTTACCGAGGAAAACGGTGCAAAGCGACTTGATACCGCCAAGATAGTAACTGTTGGAACACTGTATCCCGAGCTCGAAGCAACAAATCCCATAAAAGCATTTACCAACAACACTATGGTTTATGATAAATATGTCAGAACCTTTATTCCTTGCTTCACAAAAGAAGAATATACGGGTGATTGTCTTTCATATGCGGCATATAAACTTTATTGCCAACAAAACGGATTGGATTATGTCGATTTCAGAGCCAAAGACCAACCCAAACAAGTACGTTTTTCATATTCGGGCGGCGCGGGAAATATAGAGCATCCTTCCTTTGTCGATGTTATAAACGGAGAAATAGATTACAGAGCATTCAAAAACAGGATAGTGTTTGTAGGCGGTTATTCAAACGGTTTTATGGATGATTTTTATGCCCCCTCCGATCACAATCATACAATGTACGGAGTTGAGATCCACGCCAATATTCTTGAAGCTCTTTATGACGGTGCATACCAAACGGATGCCGATCATACAATGATGGGTGTCATATACGGTATATTGGCAGGAATCATCTTCTTTATAATGTGTTTCTTCCCTCTGCAGATTGATGCAATAATCCTTGTGTTGGTGGTGATCGGCAACCTGCTCATCGGAAAGTCGCTCTATGATAACGGAACGGTAATAAATCAGTTTTCTTTCCTGATGGCCTCCATTCTTTCGTACATAGGAATGGTAATTCATCATTACCTCAGAGCCAGAGCTGCCAAAAACAAGATTTCGAGTGCATTTAAAATGTATGTTGCTCCGCAGATCGTTGAAGAAGTTGCGGGGCAGGGTGATTTCGTGCTCAACCTCGGTGGGCGCAACAAAGACATAGCCGTTCTGTTCATAGATATCCGAGGATTCACGACCATGTCCGAAAACTTAAGTCCCGAAGAAGTCGTAAACATACTGAATGAATATTTCGCGGTTGTTACAGCCGCAGTATTCAAGAATAAAGGAACGATAGACAAATTCATCGGTGATGCTTGTATGGCGGTATTTAATTCACCTTTCGATCTGGATGATTATGTTTTCCGCGCCGTGCATACGGGTTGGGACATACTGCAGAGCGGACAGCAGCTTCAAAATACGCTTATGGAAAAATACGGTCGTACGATCAATTTCGGTATCGGAGTAAACTGTGGTGAAGCAGTCATCGGAAATATCGGTTGTGAATTCCGAATGGATTATACGGCGATCGGCGATACCGTAAATACGTCATCACGTCTCGAGTCAAATGCAAAAGCAGGTCAGTTACTTATCAGCGAAGAAGTCTTGAGACGTTTGGAAGGCAGGATATCAGTAGAAGAGATCGGTGCCATTCCTCTTAAAGGTAAATCAAAGCATATCATGGTATACAATGTTATCGGTATAAAAGAGGAGGAAGTTGAAGGATGAATCTATTACACATCATACCCAACAGAAATGATGTAGATAATTGGGCGCGTATTGCAAAGGAACTGGGAGCTGTATTTGAATACAACGATTTTTTTGATCCCGATTTAATCGAAAATAAAGAAGAATACGAAGCAACAGTACAAAAATATCTGTCTCTTAAAAGAGATAGAACAAAAGATACCTTCCACGGTGTATTCTATGACATTGTTCTCAATTCTCCCGATCCTGCCATCAGAGAAGCAAGTATAAAGCGTGTATATCTGAGCTGTGAAACGGCGGTCAGGCTTGAATGTCGTGCGGTCATATTCCACACAAATTATATCGTCGGCTTCAAAAATATTTCATACCGAGACAAATGGGTTCGTGATATGACTGCATTCTATAAGCAACTCATTGCAGATTTCCCTTCGATCGATATTTATGTCGAGAATATGTACGATGATACACCCGAGCTTATCAGAAGACTTGCCGAAAATTTAAGAGACGAGCCGAGGTTCGGCATCTGTTTTGACGTAGCGCATGCATATCTGTGGGAAGTGCCCCTGAAAGAATGGATCGACGAGCTTGCACCTTATATACGTCACATTCATGCAAATGACAATCATAAAGACCAGGATTCCCACATGGCGATCGGAACCGGGAGCTTAGACTGGTCTATACTGAATTACAGGCAGCTCATTAAAAACAAGCCGTCTCTTCTTATCGAGGTAAGTGACGAAGAAAAGCTGATGAAGTCGTATAACTATCTCATCAAGAACTGTCTTTATCCTTTCCATATGCGTAATCGAATCAACATGGAAGTCACGGACGACATGGAGAGGATCCTTGAGATCGGTCGAGAGCTCACAATCCAAAAAGATTACGCTAAGTTGCTTGAAAACATCATCGGTGAGGCGATGGAAATCGCAAACTGCGATGCCGGTACGCTTTACATCTTTAACGAAGGCAAGCTTCACTTCATGATCATGCGTAACAATACTATGAACGTATATCAGGGAGGTAACGGCGAACCTATCAATATGCCTCCCGTTAAGCTTGAAGAGCAATACGTGTGTGCATATTGTGCGTTGCATAACGAAACCATCAACGTCGATGACGTATATACAAACGAACGATTTGATTGGAAGGGTCCGCGTGAATATGATCGTATGACCGGATACCGGACACGTTCAATGCTGGTCATTCCTCTTGAGAATCACGACGGAAAAGTAATCGGAGTGCTTCAGCTTATTAACGCGCTCGATATTAACGGGGATGTTTGCAATTTCAGCGAGAACAACGAATTTATTACTTCATCGCTTGCCTCACAGGCAGCAATCTCTCTTTCAAACATGCTCATGATCAGAGAGCTGAGAGATCTCTTAAATTCCTTTGTGGAAGCGATGGTTACCGCAATAGACTCGCGTACTCCCTATAATGCGAACCATACGATGCACGTTGCGGATTATTGTGATAAATTCTGCAAATATCTGCAAAACCTTTATCTTGATAACAAGGCTCCGTACAACATCAGCAACGAAGATCGCGAAGAGCTGGTCATGGCCGCAAAGCTTCATGATGTCGGAAAGATGATCACGCCTCTTAACGTTATGAATAAGGCTGACAGACTTTCGGACAGACTTCCTATCATGGAGATGAGATTCAAGCTTATCGCGCAGGTACTTAAGACAGAGGTCGCCGGCGGAAATATTGACGAAGAAGCATACGAGAAAAAGCTGGCAGATCTTAACGAGAAGATTGAACTCATTAAAAAAGTCAACACGGCAGGATTCCTTCCCGACGATCTCCTTGAGAAAGTCAATGCGCTTGAGGGTGTTTCTTACTGCTCGGGCGAAGACAAGATAGACCTTGTTACGGATGACGAACTCTCAATGCTCCGTATCCGTAAAGGAACGCTTTCTCCCGAAGAACGTCACATTATCGAACAGCATGTTGAATATACGGACAAGATCCTTTCCGAAATCGCATTCGGTGATAAATATAAGCGTGTTAAATTTATTGCAGCCGCGCATCACGAATACCTCGACGGATCCGGATATCCCAAGCATCTTACTGCAGAGGATATTCCTACCGAAGTACGTATCCTCACGATCATGGATGTTTTCGATTCGCTTTCGTCAAGCGACAGACCTTATCGAAAAGAGTCACTCAGTAATGAGAAGATCTTCTCGATTCTTGAGGCGATGGTGAGAGAGGGCAAGCTTGACGAGAATCTTGTGGCTCTTGCAAAAGATTGCTTCTGCGGACAGGATTCAGACGGTGCTGTGTAATGACGATATTATTAATACAGTATATAAAGAGACTTAGGATTTTCTTAAGTCTCTTTTTTGTGCGATAAACGAAAGCCGTCTGTTGCAAGCTTGCTTGTGAACAGACGGCTGAGTGAACGGTCATCTCAGAAGGGCGCAGCCCTTCCTATAGCGGACTTGTACGCGAGATGTCCCGTCGAATCGAGTAGGAGTCAGCCTACTCGATTTTATATCGAAAGGCTATTGACATATAGCAAAAATGTGTTATAACTGTACTAGTAGTAATAGTACAGTTATAGATGTTGAAAATATGAAAACTTTGTAAGGGATTCAGCCCGATTCATATGTTAAGCGCACGGCTGACACAAAAAGGAGGTCTCATTTTGATAACAGTAAAAAATGTAGAAAAATCATTCGACGGCCTTAAGGCTCTCGACGGCATCAGTCTCAATGTTGAAAAAGGAAGTGTGTACGGACTCGTAGGACCTAACGGAGCCGGGAAATCCACGATCATCAAGCATCTGACCGGAGTATACAAAGCTGACAACGGTGAGGTTCTTATAGATGATGAGCCCGTGTATGAAAATCCGAAAGTGAAAGAGAAGATATCTTATATTCCTGACGAGCTTTTCTTTATTAACAGAGCAAGCGTTAAGCAGATGATGAAGTTCTACAGGAATATATATAAGAACTTCGATATAGAGCGTTTTGAGAAGCTTAAGAATGTATTTGCAACGATAAACATTAACAAGCCGATCAGCAGACTTTCAAAAGGCATGCAGAAACAGGCTGCATTCTGGCTTACGATCTGTTGCAATCCGGAGATCATCATCCTTGACGAGCCTGTTGACGGACTCGATCCCGTTATGAGAAGACAGGTATGGAGTCTCTTACTGCAGGATGTCGCTGAAAGGAGCACTACAGTTCTTGTATCGTCACATAACCTCAGAGAGCTCGAAGATGTTTGTGATACGGTCGGTATTTTGAGTCACGGCAAGATGCTTCTTGAAAAGAGTCTTTCATCCCTTCAGGGAAGCGTTATCAAGTATCAGGTGGTTTATAACGGCGAAGCGCCCGATCTTAAAGATAAGCTTGACATACTGCATGTTCAGAACAACGGATCTGTTTATACCTACATAATCAGAGGCGAAGGGAAGATGATCGAAGATGTTTTTAAGTCGTTCCAGCCTATGATCGTGGATGTTATACCGCTCACTCTGGAAGAAATCTTTATATATGAACTTGGAGGCGAAGACTATGGAATCAAAGATATTATCATCTGATACATGGAAAGCACCGGGAGCAAAAGCACTCATTATACATGACATAAAGACAACATGGCCGATATGGGCAGCTTGCACTTTCTTCATGTGCTGGCTTATTCCTGTATCGCTTTCGTTTGACAATATTTTCGACAGACGGTATATCAGTATTTCGATACCCTTCGATGTGGCAAAGATCCTGATAATTCCTGTATGTATTCTCATGGCCATGAGAGTGTTCGGTTATCTTTCAAAGGAAAAAGCAACAACATTCTTTCATTCATTGCCTTTTACAAGAACCAAACTGTTTGTTGTGAATGCCTTGACAGGTTTTTTATTGATAATCATTCCGCTTGTCTTTGTGGGTATCACTACGGTTATCGTAGCGGCTGTAAAGGGAACCGATATCATTGTTTTCATGATCGAATGGTTCCTTATCATTTGCTGTGAATGCATATATGTATATGGTTTCACGATCCTGATGGCGATTATTTTCGGCACGAAGGTATCGGGTTACGCAATGACCGGTATCTTGTTTTTCTATGCCGAAATAATCGTAAATATTTATAGTTCATTATATTCAAACATACATCCGTCTGTTATCGGTAATTTTATTTTCCCAAACGGATTCTTTCAGTTTCTCTCCCCGATATCAATGGCGGTTAATATCAATGTCGTCAATGACTACTGGACTTCAACCGGATACTCTTATCATTTCAACAATCTGGGTATAACAATTGCGGAGGACCTGATTGTAGGCGGTTTAATGATCGCTGCGGCTTTCCTGCTTTACAAGCACAGAAAGAGCGAGAAATCAGGCGAGATAATAGCTTTCAATTCTTTCAGAATGGTATTTAAATGGGGATTTGCTCTCGGTTTTGGCGCATTTCTCACATTAATGCTCGGAGAAACCGTTACAGGAAATATATCTGATCTGTCAAAAATGATCATCGTTCAGAGCTGTCTTTTTGTCTTCTTTGTTTTGCTGTCATATCTGATAGCGGAGATGATCGTACAAAAAAAATTTAACGTATTTTACAAGCTGAGATTTGAAATATTTCTGCCTTTTGCTGCAAGTATTATTGTCTCTCTGATGATGGTGTTTGATGTATTCGGTGCGACAAGGTATGTTCCCGACAGAGATGACATTGAATACATGAACATAAATATAAACATAGATAAAGACGAATCATATTATACTTTTTCATCAAAACAATATTCTGCACGTCATTACATCAGCTTGCATTACGGTAAACCATCTGAATATGAGCTGATGGAGAAATTCATTGATCTTCACAAATACATAACGGCCGGTGATCCGGATTCGTATACATACAGCAATTTGGTATTCGATAAAGATACGATGTCGTATAAATCAAGCGGAGATAACAAAACATGGGTACACATTTGGTATGACATGAAAGACGGAACATACATAACTCGAGAGTATTATGTTCCTTTCCATTACGTAATTTCATGTATCGATTATATGCAGGCATATTAGTTGACAAAATCGTACCAACCGAGACGTATTACAAATGACCACGAAAGGAGGTAAAGCACTTGATCAACATAAATTACAGAGATTCAAGACCGATATATCAGCAGATTAAAGACGAGATCAAGCGGATGATGATGGCCGGGATCATTAAGCCCGACCAAAAGCTTGAATCGGTGCGCGAACTCGCGGTCAAGACTGCCATAAATCCCAACACCATAGCAAGATCATACAGGGAGCTTGAAGCGGAAGGATACATTTATTCAGTGGCAGGTAAAGGATCCTTTGCTTCAAATGTAGCGGAGATGACGGAAGCACACACAAATATGCTTTTTGAAAAATTCAAGGAGGTAACCCGAGAACTCGTTTTCTTAAACTTTGACATAGATATATTGATCAAATTCATTAAAGAAACAAAAGGGGGAGATTCAGATGACAGGGGTACTGAGAGCTGAAACAACTAACACTTCATGCAGTATAAAACCTTTGATCGGGTATATCGTTAAACACACAAGTGTGATATGGGTTACATTTACTTTTATTATTATGTGGCTCATACCGATAAATCATATGATGAGCGATCCCGGAATCCCGTCTGTTATTTACACGGAGCCTTTTGGATTGGGCAGTTATCTCGTGATTCCGGTATCTATGTTAATGGCAATCAGAACATTTGATTATCTTACAAAAGAAAGCGCAACAACATTTTTCCATTCGCTTCCGTATTCAAGGACTAAGCTGTTTGCAGTTAACGCTCTGATCGGTTTTGCGCTGATCGTTATACCGATGCTTGTTGTCTCCGGAATGGCTCTGGTTGTCAGTCTTATACGTGGAACAGGCATTGCCTTATATATTTTTGAATTGTTTGGCGTACTTTTATGTGAGTGCTTTTATGTTTATGCATTTACAATTCTGATGGTAATGCTTTTTGGTAATAAAGGATCATTATTTCCTATGACA
The DNA here is from genome assembly GCA_016281275.1 of Lachnospiraceae bacterium. Classification (GTDB taxonomy): domain Bacteria; phylum Bacillota; class Clostridia; order Lachnospirales; family Lachnospiraceae; genus RUG11977. The sequence continues at coordinate 9,703 of JAEEIH010000208.1, forward strand.
GCCATATTGTTCTGTTATACAGAAATAATGTTTTTTATCTCCGACATTATCTTATGCCATATTCTGGATATAAACACCGCAGTAAATACTCCGTCGGGCAGTCTTATTTACCTGTCTCCGCTGAGGGTTTGTGCAACGGTCAAGCTGTCATACGGGTTTAATCCCGCAATAAATCAATTTAAAAATACTTTTTCGTTTGTTCATGTCGAAAAAATACTGCCTGCCGAAATCATATGCGGTACGCTTATGCTTATCCTTGCATACGTTATGTACCGGAAACGTAAAAGCGAGAGCTCGGGAGAGGTAGTTGTATTTAAATCATGCAGATATATATTCAAGTGGGGTTTTTCGATAAGCCTGGCTGCATTTATGACTCTTATTTTCGGTCTCACGACTGTAAACGGCATGAAAAACACAACTTTAAAAAACGTTATAATATGCGGAACATTCATCGTGTTCTCTTTGATACTATATATGATTGCGGAAATGATCGTATCAAAGAAATTCAATATTTTTGAAAAAGTAAAATTCGAGATTATTCCTGTGCTGGCAGTAACGCTTGTATTGTCATTTTTGGCAGCAACGGACATATTCGGCATAAAAGATTATATTCCCGATTTTGATGATACAAAGTATCTTACTGTCAAGATTGAAAACGAACGTGAAGAAGAACTTCAGTTAAGAGAAATGTCAACAATATATATCAATTCCGAGCCGGAAGACGCTGAGATAAAGGAAGCATTTTACGACCTTCACAAAAGGATTATTGAGGAAAAGCCGCAAACAGATGTATATGATACAATGATCGAATTTATATATTATGATAAGGATGATAATATTTTTGACAGAAGATATATGATTCCGAAGGAATATTTGAATCCTTTATCATCATATATAGAACAACATAAAGAAGAAAAACCTTCATTCATATATGACAGAGACGGGAATTTATTATTAAATCCGTCATACATTCTGAGAAAGTTTTTAGTTTTTGTACGAACTTGATTTTGACGCGTTAAAGTGATATAGTAAGGAAGTCGCACGGACTTCCTTACTATTTTTTTGCAAAAAGTCCGCGACTAAAATATATTAAAAAACAAGCCCGATATAAGGTTATGTCTCGGGCGGGAAAAAGCGGAGAATAATGCCGCTGATGAGGAGATTCAAGATGACAATAGTTGATGTACTTGAAGAAAATGCCCAAAAATACGGCAACGAAGTTGCTCTCGTTGAGATCAACCCCGAAGTAAAGGAAAGGAAAAGAGTTACCTGGAAAGAGTACGAACTGATCGAATCCGATCCACTCGTTCACTACAGGCGTGAGATCACTTGGAAGGTATTTGAGGAGAAGGCTGACCGTTTCGCAAATCTTCTTGCTTCGCGCGGTATCGGAAAAGGAGATAAGGTAGCGATTCTTCTGATGAACTGTCTTGAGTGGCTTCCTATCTATTTCGGTATCTTAAAGACAGGCGCCCTTGCTGTTCCTCTCAACTTCCGTTACGCATCCGACGAGATCAAGTACTGTCTTGATCTTGCAGAGGTTGATGTACTTGTTTTCGGACCCGAATTTATCGGTCGTGTCGAGGAGATTGCGGACGAGATCTCAAAGAAGAGACTTCTTTACTTCGTCGGAAGCAACTGTCCTTCATTTGCGGAGGATTATGTTTCTCTTACAGCCAACTGCTCAAGTCATTTTGAAAAAAGAGATATAACAGAGGACGATTTTGCAGCTATTTACTTCTCGTCCGGAACTACAGGCTTCCCTAAGGCTATCCTTCATAAGCACAGAGCTCTCATGCACAGCTGCCGTTGTGAGCAGGCACATCATAAGCAGACTCATGACGATATCTTCCTTTGCATCCCGCCTCTTTATCATACAGGCGCAAAGATGCACTGGTTCGGAAGCTTCCTTGTGGGAGCCAAGTCGGTTCTTCTTAAGGGAACCAAGCCCGATGTCATCATAAAGGCAGCTTCTGACGAACATTGCACTATCGTTTGGCTCCTCGTTCCGTGGGCACAGGATATCCTTGATGCGATCGACAGAGGAGATATTAATCTCAAGGATTACGATCTATCGGGATGGAGACTCATGCACATCGGTGCACAGCCTGTTCCTCCGAGTCTTATAAAACGCTGGAGAACGATCTTCCCGAACCATGATTATGATACAAACTACGGTCTTTCGGAGTCTATCGGTCCCGGCTGCGTACACCTCGGACTCGGTAATTTTGACAAGGTCGGAGCGATCGGTAAGGCAGGCTACGGCTGGGAAACAAAGATCGTTGACGAGAAGAGGAATGTTGTCAAGAGAGGCGAAGTCGGAGAGCTTGCTGTTAAAGGTCCCGGCGTCATGATCTGCTACTATAACGATCCCAAATCGACGGATGAAGTCCTTGATAAAGAAGGCTGGCTTTACACAGGTGATATGGCGATGGAAGACGAGGACGGATTTATCTTCCTTGTTGACAGAAAGAAGGATGTCGTTATCTCCGGTGGTGAAAATATCTACCCCGTACAGATCGAAGACTTTATACGCACACATAATGCCGTTAAGGACGTTGCAGTCATCGGTGTCCCCGACAAGAGACTCGGTGAAACAACGGCTGCAATAATCGAAGTAAAGGAAGGCTTTACGCTCACAAAGGAAGAGGTTGATGAATACTGCCTCAAGCTTCCCCGTTACAAGAGACCTCACGAGGTCATCTTTACAACGATCCCCCGCAATCCCACGGGAAAGATCGAGAAGCCAAAGCTTCGTAAGATGTACGGCGGAGAGAGACTTGTTGATGCTCAAAACAAGGCCTGATATAACACAATTGAATATGCAAATTCTTTTCGTAATCTAAGGTATAATAAGAGCGATATGAGATGCATAAAGTATAAAGCCGGATTAAACATTCATCCGGCTTTTGCTTTATAAACAATCGTGTTCATGACTTTTTTCCGTCCGTTCACAAGAGAGTGTAAGAAAACAAACAAAAAAAGATATAAAAATATATAAATATGCTTGACACAGAGCTTCTCTTACTGTAAATTATTCACCTGTAAAGAAAAGTTCTTTACACCCAAGCGACCTGAATCTTGAGAACAGAAAATCGGACACATATCCGTGAAAGATAAGACATGAAGAACGACGGCGACGAAAGATTACTGGAATTCATTGAATTATCAAGGCTTTATGACCGCTACGGCGGACTGCTGAGTGAGAAGTCGAAGAAGATAGTTGAATCCTATGTAATCTACGACATGTCGCTCGGTGAGACGGCAGCCGAAACGGGACTCAGTCGTCAGGGTGTCAGAGATGTACTGGTGAGATCTCATGAGAAGCTCAAAAAGATTGATGAAGTACTCAGGCTTGTCGAGGGTTATAACATTATCAACGAAGAACTTGACAAGATAGAGAAGGAACTGTTCAGTTCCAACGAAAGCAAAGCAAAGACAGATTTGTCAGACAAACGTTTTACACAGATAAAAGCAAGTATCGAGGAAATAAGAAAGATAATCTCCTGATATTATCGATATTGCAGCAAAAGGAGTTAACAGAATGGCATTTGACAGCTTAAGCGAGAAACTGCAAAAAGTGTTTGATAAGCTGCGCGGCAAAGGACGTCTCTCCGAGTCCGATGTCAAGGAAGCCATGAGAGAAGTAAAGATGGCACTTCTTGAAGCTGATGTAAGCTTCAAGGTTGTTAAAAGTTTCATAGCTTCGACTACAGAGAGGGCAGTTGGTACGGATGTACTTAATTCGCTGACTCCCGGACAGATGGTTATCAAGATCGTAAATGAGGAAATGAAAAAACTCATGGGCGACGAGATCACCAGGATCGAGCTTAAGCCCGCGAACGAGACTACGACCATTATGATGTGCGGCCTTCAGGGCGCAGGTAAGACCACGATGGCTGCAAAGCTCGCAGGAAAATTTAAGTCACAGGGTCGTAAGCCGCTTCTTGTGGCATGTGATATATATCGTCCGGCAGCCATCGAACAATTACAGATAAACGCCGGAAAAGTCGGCGTTGATTGTTTCGCGATGGGAACAAATCATCCGCCTGTCGACATCATAAAAGCTGCATTAAAGCATGCCGAACAGAACGGTGAAAACGTTGTCATCATTGATACGGCCGGTCGTCTTCATATAGATGAAGAGATGATGAATGAGCTTGTTACGGTTAAAGAAGCCCTTAACATAGATCATACGATACTGACTGTAGATTCAATGACAGGTCAGGACGCAGTAAATGTAGCCGAAACATTCAACAACAAGCTCACTGTCACGGGCGTTATTCTCACTAAGCTGGACGGTGACACCAGAGGCGGTGCGGCGCTTTCCATCAAAGCGGTTACCGGAAAGCCGATATTATATGTCGGAACCGGAGAAAAGCTCACCGATATCGAAGAATTTTATCCCGACCGTATGGCAAGTCGAATACTCGGGATGGGGGATATACTTACTCTTATCGATAAAGCTCAGGAACAGTTCGATGAAGAGAAGGCAAAAGAACTTGAGAAAAAGATACGCAAACAGGAATTTGATTTCAACGACTATCTTGATCAGATAAAGAACATGAAAAAGATGGGCGGTCTGGGCAAGATCATGGAGATGCTCCCCGGAATGGGCATGGGCAGTATGAATCTTAAAAATGTCGATACCGATGCTGCAGAAGACAATCTTAAGACTGTGGAAACCATCATTAATTCAATGACCAAGGCTGAGCGTGCCAACCCCGATCTTTTGAATCCTTCACGCAAGAACCGTATTTCACGCGGAAGCGGTGTTGATATTGCCGATGTCAACAGAATGATAAAACAATTCCTTGAAACCCGTAAGATGATGAAACAATTCACCGGTATGATGGGCGGTAAAGGAAAGAAGGGATTCAGACTTCCTTTCGGTAAAAAGTTTGGATTCTGATATGTGACACCCAAGGATTGTCACATAAACGTTTAACCCGTTTGTAAATAGCCTTTGGCGATTTATAAAAGCCTACTTCTCAATTAATTAGCAGGCAATTTGAAACGCAAAATGTTTCAAATGAATAAAATAAGATTCAGGAGGTGAAAAACATGGCAGTAAAGATCAGACTCAGAAGAATGGGTGCCAAGAAGAACCCTTTCTACAGAATCATCGTTGCAGATGAAAGATCTCCCAGAGACGGAAGATTTATCGAAGAGATCGGAACATACGATCCGAACAAGGAACCTTCGGACTACAAGATCGATGAAGAGGCAGCTAAGAAGTGGCTCAATAACGGAGCTCAGCCCACTGAAATCGTTGGCAAGCTTTTCAAAAAGGCCGGCATCGTAAAATGACAAGGTAGGTGATAGTCAGTGAAGGAATTAATCAAGATCATTGCTACATCGCTTGTTGATCATCCGGAGCAGGTTACTGTTACAGAAACAGAAAACGATAAGTCGATTGTGATCGAGCTTAAGGTTGCGCCGGAGGATATGGGAAAGGTCATAGGAAAACAGGGCCGTATCGCAAAGTCCATACGTACTGTTGCCAAAGCTGCAGCTGCTAAGGATGATAAAAAAGTTGTAGTAGATATCGTTTGATCTATCATAAGACCGTCTGGCAGGTTTATTGATTTATCCCTGTCGGACGGTTTTACGTATTGTGATAAATGTATATGTGAAGTAAAATGTTTTACATGTTTTATAACATCGGTTGCGTGCAGATTTTTTACAGAAGTAAATGATATAAGGTACAGAGATGGAAGAAAGACTCAGAGTAGGCGTGATAACATCGCCGCACGGAATACACGGAGAAGTTAATATTTTTCCCACAACGGACGATCCCAAACGATTCACAAAATTGAAAAAGGTCATTATTGACACGAAAAAAACTCAGACCAAAATGAAGATCAGTGGGATCAAATTCTTTAAAAACATGGTCATAGCCACTTTGAGCGGGATTGAAGACAGAACACAGGCCGAAAAATACCGTTCGGCAGACATACTGATCGAAAGAGAAGACGCTCTTCCGCTCGAAGAAGATGAATTTTATATATGTGATATAATCGGTTTTACGGTTACCAGTGATGAAGGTGAGAAACTTGGGCAGCTTGAAGACGTTCTTACTTCAAGTGCAAATGACGTTTATGTTGTATCCGATGAAGAAGGCAGAGAAATCCTCATTCCATCTATCCGAGATTGCATAATATCAATAGATATGAATTCCAAAAACATAGTTGTTCATTTGCTAAAAGGTATGATATAATATTTCGCATTAGGAGAAAGGTTTATGAATTTTGTGGTTTTAACATTATTTCCCGACATGATTCGCGAATGCATGAACACCAGCATTATGGGCAGAGCAATTTCGGGGGGGATCATAAACCTTAATGTCATAGATATCAGAGATTTTTCACAGGACAAGCATAAGCACGTTGACGATTACCCGTACGGCGGAGGCGCCGGAATGGTGATGATGGCTCCTCCGGTATATGATGCGTGCGAACACGCAAGAGGTCTTTGCAGTGACGGAAAAGGCAGGATCATATACATGTCGCCGTCCGGGAGAAAATTTGATCAAAGCATTGCAAAAGAACTTTCTAAATATGATGATCTTATCTTTCTTTGCGGTCATTACGAAGGCATTGATGAGCGAGTGATCGAGCTGGAAGCGGACGATGCCATATCACTCGGAGATTTTGTCCTGACAGGCGGTGAACTTCCTGCCGTAGCGATAATGGATGCCGTTTCAAGACTGGTACCCGGTGTATTAAACAATGATATGTCGGCATGCGAAGAGAGTTTTGAAGACAATCTCCTGGAATATCCGCAATATACGCGTCCGGAGATATTTATGAACAAAAGCGTTCCCGACGTACTTCTGTCCGGGCATCACGCAAATATTGCAAAATGGCGCAGAGAACGTTCTATCGAAAGGACCGCACAGCTTCGGCCCGATCTATTAAAAAATGCGGTGCTTAACAAAAAAGAAGAACAATTTCTGCGATCGATCGCAGAAATTAAAAACAATGATTTACGTGACATTCAAAACCGAAACGAAACTACAGATTAAGGATATATTAACAGAGGAGCGCGTATGAGAGAATGGAAAGGTTTTAAAAAAGGTATCAATCTCGGAGGATGGTTTTCTCAGAACGATCACCGGGATGAAACATATGATACGTTCATAACCGAGAAAGATTTTGAGATTTTTTCAAAGTGGGGAATCGATCATGTGAGAATTCCGATTGATTATCATCTTGTTGAAGATGAAATGGGCAATCATCTTGAGAGCGGCTTTAAAAGACTTGAAAACGCCATTGATCTCTGTGAGAAATATGGTCTGAATTCCATAATAGATCTTCACAGGGTTTACGGTTTTTCTTTTGACAAGAGCTACGGTGAATTCGGTTTCTTTGATGAGGCCGGTCTTCAGGATCGTTTTTATAAATTGTGGGAAGCTATTGCCGAAAGGTTCGGTAAGTACCACGGACGTGTTGCGTTTGAACTTCTGAACGAAATTACGGAACAGTCTTATTGCGAAAGATGGAACAGGATTGCACGCCTTTGCATCGGACGGATCAGGAAAATTGCTCCGGAAACGGATATTCTTGTCGGAAGCTATTGGAATAACAGCGTTTTTGCGCTTTCCGATCTTAATATCAAGCTTGATAATCATATAATATATTCATTCCATTGCTACGATCCGCTCATCTTTACTCATCAGGGCGCAGGTTGGATTGATGAGATGCCCGCCGATTACAGATATTCCATAATCGGTAAGACTTATGAACAGATTAATGAGGAATTCGGTAAGGACTTCCCCGATTGGTACGCAAACAGAATCCTTGTTCCCGGCGGAAGCGATGATCCCGTTTTCGGAAAAGATTTCTTTTCCTCAATTTTTTCTTCGGCAGTTTCGCTTGCCGAAAAACTGAATGTACCGCTTTATTGCGGTGAGTACGGATGTATCGAGAACTGCGAACCGAAGGATGAATTATATTGGTTCAAATCGATTCATCAGGCATTTGAAGAATTACATATCAATCGTGCAGCATGGTCATACAAAAAAATGAATTTCGGTCTGAACGATAAGAGACTCGACGAAGTCAGGGGAGAGCTTCTCAACTACCTGTAAAGACAAATTTTGAAAAAAGCATGTCAACAAAACGGTTGGATTATTCCGACCGTTTTGTTATTATATTTGTTAAGAATTCCAAACGATTTATTTCGTATAAAAAAAGAATTTCTTAAACAGAAAAAACGATCATAGGAGGTCTTATATGGCAAATCCTTACCTGCCCGGATGGGAATATATTCCCGACGGAGAACCCCATGTATTCGGAGACAGAGTCTACATCTACGGCTCGCATGACAAACCTCACGAAGAATACTTCTGTGATACAAAGATGAAGGTATGGTCTGCTTCGGTTGACGATCTTGAGCATTGGGTATGTCACGGTGATATGTTCCATACATGTGACGACAGCGATCATAAAAGCGAAACGCCCTGGACAAGCAATCATATCTTTGCTCCCGATGTTGTCTGTAAAGACGGTAAATACTACCTTTTCTGCTACATAGAAGGCGCTTACGGCTGTGTTGCTGTCAGTGACAGACCCGAAGGACCTTTCAAAACTCTCGGACAGTATGATACAAGTGCACAGCTCAAGTACATGGAAGAACACAGAGAAGAGTTCGACATCCCCCATCCCGCACGTCCCAACGTTGAAAAGGACGAGGAGCAGGGCACCGAGTGGGAGATAGCAATCAAGGACATGACCGAAAGGATCTTTATCGATCCCGGTGTTCTTGTTGACGATGACGGAAGGGTGTATTGCTACTGCGGCTACCTCCATTCCTTTGTTGTTGAGCTTGATGCAAATGACATGAGGACGGTCATCCCCGGTACATACAAGAAGGACATCATCCCCGTAGCTACTCCTTTCAGGTTCTTCGAGGCATGCTCACCACGAAAGATCGACGGAGTATATTATCTCATCTATTCAAGTCGTAACTGTCCTCAGCTCGTTTATGCGACATCCAAGAGCCCCATGGGACCTTTTGAATACAAGGGCGTGCTGATCGACAGCGGCAAGGATTTTCCGGGCGGAAACGACCACGGCTCGCTTTGCAAGATAAGAGATCAGTGGTACATTTTCTATCACAAGATGACAAACGGCACGATAATGTCGAGAAAAGGCTGCGTGGAGAAAATCTACAGGAATCCTGACGGTTCCTTCATTGAAGCACAGATGACCTCACACGGCGGATTTACCGATTCCTTAAGACCTTTTGAGGTTACATATGCTGAGTCGGCATGCGTCCTCACGGGCGGAGCGTTCATTACAGAACTTGATGTGTTTACGAGACCGATCTCTAACATATGCGGCGGTAGTGTTATCGGCTTCAAAACTTTTGATTTCGGTGAGAATGAGTGCGGCAATCACTTGAAGCTTATGATCAATCAGATAGGTGTAGGTCAGAAGGGGATCATAAACATCTGCTTCGACAGTCCCGATTCGGAACCCGTTGCAAAGGCAGAGATCTCACCCGTAAATACTGTTCTTGAAGTGATCATTCCTCCCACAAAAGGAAAACACGATCTTTACTTCAGGGTTGAGACGGGACGTAAGAACTGGATGGCATATGCGTTCGACAACAGAGAACTCTGCAAGATCGATAAGTTTGTTTTCTGCAAATAAGTACGTAAGAAACATAAAAAGCAATAAACTTAAGATTACGCAGCGCTTTACAAAATCAAAAAGCAATAGTATATTAAAGGAGCATCGGAAGTATCGATGCTCCTATTTCCTTTGTTTCAATGCTATTATTTATAACCTTAAAACAGCCCGATCGATAATAAGATCCTTTTGAAAGGTCATATAAAACCAAAGAGACAGAGCAAGAAAGGAATTCATATGGAAGAAAGAGTTGCCGTGATCAGCATCATCGTAGAGGAGCCTGAAAGCGTTGAAGAGCTCAACAGCCTTCTCCATGAATATGCCAAATATGTGATCGGAAGAATGGGGATTCCGTATCCTCAAAAAAAAATCAACATTATCGCAATTGCTGTTGTAGCCGATTCAGACAGGATCAATGCTCTGACCGGCGCTATCGGAAGACTTAAAGGAGTTACCTGCAAGGCTACATACCAAAAAGCTTAAGTGATGTGATACATGCCTTTTCAAATTTAAAGCCGGAAAATAAGAACCGGCATAAACAATAAATATTCATCCCTCTGACGCCGAAACGTTCACTTGAGGCGAAAGATACGGATTACAGGAAAGCAGAAACAATTGCTTTTTCCGTGTGTTTGATCGCCGTATCCATCTTACGTTTCGAGCGAGGGATAAAGGCGGTTTTTTTATGGCGGAAAAGATCAGAACTTATGTCAAAGACAGACCCGGTATAGTATCGAAGGTCTTGCTTATATTGTTCCCTTTTGTTGTGCTTATCATCGGACTGGCTGTCGGACGTATCAGCATCGGTCTTGATGATGTATTCGGTGCGATCGGCAGACTGTTTTCCGGACAGGAAGCGGCGGGAATGAACGATGTGGTCGTTCGTTCCATGCGACTTCCGAGACTCCTTTTGGCGGCTCTGGCCGGCGCGGGACTTGCAGTGAGCGGCGCGATCTTTCAGGGACTCTTTTCGAATCCCCTTGCTACACCCGATACACTCGGAGTTGCTTCGGGGTCCGGTTTCGGAGCGGTTCTCGCAATGCTTCTCGGATTTAACATGACCGGGATCCAGCTTCTCGCCGTGGCTTTCGGAATACTCGCAGTTGTTATCACAGCGCTTTTCGGAAAAGCAGCTCCCGAAGGCAGGATCAACATGGTACTTGCCGGTATCATGGTCGGTTCGCTTTTTTCAGCGCTTATTTCTCTTGTAAAATTCACCGCAGACACGGAATCACAGCTTCCGGCTATTACATACTGGCTTCTCGGAGGGATGGATTCCGCAGGATACGGAACACTGGCTCTGGGAGCACCTCCCATAATCATTTGTCTTATATTCTTTTTCCTAATCAGGTACAGAACAAACCTTTTGCCTCTAAATGAAGACGAAGCACGCAGCATGGGCGTCAATATTAAACGACTCCGTGCGTTCTGCATTGTCGGAGCAACGATGATCACGGCTTCCTGTGTTTCAATGTGCGGTCAGGTCGGCTGGGTCGGACTCATAGTTCCTCATTTTTGCAGAATGCTTTTCGGAAGCAATAATGTAAAGCTCATCCCCGCATCTGTAAGCGTCGGTGCCGGCTTTATGATGATAGTCGATACGCTTGCGAGAACCGTATCGCCCAAGGAGATACCGATCTCGGTACTTACAGCGATAATCGGAGCACCTTTCTTCATTCTTATGCTCAGAAGAAGGGGGGGCAAATCGATATGAGACTCACTGTCGAACACGGATATTTTTCATATGATAAAAAAGGAGAGCCTCTGCTTTCCGATATTTCCTTCGATTTGCAATCCGGCGAAAAGCTTGCAATCATGGGACAGAACGGAGCGGGAAAGACGACACTTCTTCGCTGTCTGTGCGGTTTCCTCAAGTGGGATAAAGGCACTGCGACGATAGACGGCACAGATATCGGTTCACAGAGCAGCGAAAAACTCTTTAAGGTGCTTTCATATGTTCCGCAAAAGAGAGTCCTGCCGCCCGATATCAGCGTCTATGATATGATCCTTATGGGCAGAGCCGGCAATATCTCGGTCTTTTCCCTTCCCGGAAAGGCAGATAAAGAAGCCGCCGAAAAAGTGATGGAGAAAATGGGACTTACCGCAATCGCGAACAAAAGCTGTATGGCGTTAAGCGGCGGTCAGTACCAGATGGTGCTCATTGCCCGGGCGATAGTAAACAATCCCAAAGTAATGATCCTCGACGAACCCGAAGCGAACCTTGATTACCAGAACCAGCTGCTTGTTCTCGAAACGATAGACAGGCTGTCAAAAGACGGAATTACATGCATCTTTAACACTCATTTTCCCGGAAATGCAGTTCGCTGGGCCGACAAGGCGCTTATGATAGCGATGGACGGGTCATATGTCTATGATGACATCAAAAACGTCATTACTGAAGAAAACATGAGAAGATTTTACGGTGTTGATGCTGTAATAGGGACCATAAACGACCCGTCCGGCGTATATACGGACATAATCCCCGTAAAACGAAGCGAACTGTCGTAAAACCAAATTGGGATAGTATGACTAATGATAATTAATATACCGTATGCCGATAATACGTAAAACTGAGATAAATACGGATTGAATCAAAACTACGAAAAATTGATAAAAAAGTTGGTTATAACGACTAAGAAAGGGAACGAAATGAAGAAAATTGCTATCTACGGTAAAGGCGGAATCGGAAAATCGACAACAGTTGCCAACATGGCGGCCGTGCTGGCTCTGTGCGGCAAAAAGGTCATGCAGATCGGATGCGACCCCAAGGCCGATTCGACATCACTGCTTCGAGGAGGTGCCGCTACAGGCACGATACTCGACCTTTCACGGGAAAAAGGCAACAACATAACTCTCGACGAGATGGTTACCGAAGGCTTTGCGGGAACCTTGTGCGTTGAAGCAGGCGGCCCCAAGCCCGGAACAGGATGTGCGGGGCGCGGGATCATAATCGCTTTCGATAAGCTTGCCGAAAAAGGTGCTTATGACGTCTATAAGCCTGATGTGGTTTTCTATGATGTCCTCGGAGATGTAGTCTGCGGAGGCTTTACGATGCCCATGAGGGGCGGTTATGCCGATTCGGTTTATGTGATAACCTCCGGCGAAAACATGGCCATCCATGCCGCAGCCAATATCGCCATGGCTGTTGAAAGCTTCCACGGACGCGGATACGCAAAGCTCGGCGGCATAATCCTTAATAAACGCGATGTTGAAAGAGAGCTTGAGAAAGTTGAAGAGCTTGCCGGAGATTTCGATACAAAGATCACAGGGATAATAGAGCACAGCGCACTGATCGCCAAAGCGGCAGAGCAGGGAAAAACCGTTGCCGAAGCGTTCCCCGACAGTGCCGAAGCGCTTGCATACAAAGAACTTGCGTTGAAAATTCTCGAAGAAACCTGACATATCGGGATCTTAAAACTCATTACACGGCATTAAGAGAAAAAAAGATCAAACATAGAAGAACATCATTCAAACACCTAGTATAACGGATCAAAAAGAGGTTGAAAAATGCTGAAACAAACAGGACTTGAATACAGTGTACCTGCCCGCGGCGGCTGGACGATAGTGCATGTCGGCATGCTTGTGCCGGAAGCGCATGAGATATTTGTCTGCGCTGCCGGGTGTTTAAGAGGCGTTGTACTTTCTGCGGCCGAAATGAACCTGACCGATAGGTTTTCGACTGTTGCCATAGAAGAACACAATGTCACCGACGGCGACATGGAAGAGCTTCTCGTAGAAGGCGTTACGGATATTCTTAACAGATTAAAAAAGAGACCTCCTTGTGTGCTCATATACACAAGCTGCATCCATCATTTTATGGGGACGGATCTTGATGACTGTTTCAGGATCTTGAGCGATCGTTTCCCCGATGTCGATTTTGTGGACTGTTATATGACACCCACAATGCGAAAGAGCACCTTAAATCCCGACAAGATGATGCGTAAGCGTCTTTATGCCGCGATAAAACCTCTGAAAACAGACGAGAGAGATGTTCTGCTTTGCGGTAACTGCTTTTCTGTTTCAGACACAAGCGATATCAAAGTGCTTTTGGGAAAAGCCGGCAAGAGACTTCTCGAACTGCCGTCTGTAGATAACTACAGTGACTATAAAAAGCTCGGATCTGCGGGACTGATCATATCAAATCTGTCGGTGGCAAAGGATGCGGCCGATGAGCTTGCAGAGAAACTTGGAGTAAAGAGCCTGCAGCTTCCTTTTTCCTTCGGTTATGAAGAGATCAGAGACAATCTCTGCAAGCTCGCTGATGAGATCGGTACAACATATGATACTTTTGAGGTTGATAAAGCCCGCGCCGAAGAAGCGCTTGATAAAGCAATGAAAGTTATCGGTGAATGTGAGATCGCTGTTGACGGAATGATCACAACACGCCCTTATTCGCTCGCAAGACTTCTCGCGGAGCACGGCTTCAACATAACGGCTGTCTTTTCGGATTCGGTAGGAGGCGAAGAAACCGATTACGAATGGCTTAAAACAAATGTAAAAGGGATCAGGTTTGAAAAGTGTATCAGTCCAGAGATGAGAACTTTCAGTTATAAATCAACAGTTCAGAGTAATCCTCTCGGAGCATGCGGAACAAACACTGCAAGTAATGCAAACAATATTATTCCGGCAAAATTACTTGCTCTCGGACAGAAGGCAGCATACTTTACGCAGACACCTTATTTTGTTGATATGGTCGAGAACGGTCCTCTTTACGGATTTGACGGGATCGTAGAACTATCGAGGATGATGACGGACGCATTCATAAACGTTAAAGACCTTAAAAAGACACTTGATATCAAAGGATGGGGGTGCGAGAGCTGCATATGAATCAGGCAAGAAAAGTACTTTCCACATATTCATCCGATACATTCGGCGTAATAAGCGCGCTGTACGGACTCGGAGGTTTACTTGTGATGCACGACGCATCGGGATGTAACTCAACATTTACGACACATGACGAGCCGCGCTGGTACGGAGACGACGGACTTGTGTTCGTTTCGGCTGTAACCGAGGAAGAAGCGGTCATGGGCACATCGGGAGACAGACTGGCTGCAGATATGATCGAAGCCGCAAGGCATTTCAAGCCGAATTTCACAGCGATCGCTTCGACACCGATACCGTGGATGACAGGAAGCGATATAGACCTCACTGCTGCCGAGATTGAAGATAAAACGGGCATACCTTCGTTCGGATTCGATGTGAGTGGAATGAGATCATACGAGATCGGAGCGAGCATGGCGCTCCTCATGCTCGCAAAACGCTTCTGTAACGCTCCCAAATCTTCTGTAACGGGCGGAGTAAACATCCTTGGTGCAACACCGCTCGATCTCGAAGACGGGCAATTTGAGTACGTTAAAGCCGTTATAGAAGGATGCGGTCTCAATGTTCTTTCGTCCTGGTCGATGAAAGGACGGTTTGAAGATCTTGCAAAAGCTTCAGGTGCAGAGGTTTCACTTGTTGTTTCCGTAACCGGGATCGATACAGCGAAATATCTTTTTGAGCAGTACGGAATTCCCTATGTCATCGGACTGCCGAGCGGGCCCGTAACCGATAAGGCTGTCTCAACTGCATTAAAAGATGCGATCAAAGCGAAGAAATGTAACAGCATTTTTGACGGATATATTTCGGACAGGGGCGCCGCCACGGTTGTTATAGGAGAACCCGTAGCCGCCCGAAGCCTTGCGCTTGAAAAGAACTCGGTTTTATCAAATGACAACACATGTAACATGAGTATTAACGGAAAAGTGAGAGTTATTTCGCCTATAGTCGACAGTCCCAATATCGGAGCGCTATTAAGTACCGGAGATATCATGACTGCAAGCGAAACCGAGATAGAAGACGAACTCAAAAAATGCAAAACCATATATGCAGACGGTCTGTATAGGTTTGTCTGCCCCGAAGGCGCAGAACTCATCAAAGTTCACCACAGGGCATATTCCGGACGGATCATGTAAAAATGGTCCACAACCCCCGTCCCCCCGGGTCATGACCATTACAGTAAACCCGGTATTACAGGTATTCAAAGTTATTAAATGTGTAAAAATAAGAGGTTGAAATATATATTTTAAGGAGTATCAAAACAATGAAAAAAATCGTAGCTTTACTGTTAGTTCTTGCACTTACGGTATCATGTCTGTGTGCATGCGGCAGCACATCAAAGGATTCGGATTCGTCCGATTACAGGATCGTTAAGGATCATCTTGATATAGAAGTCAAGGTTCCAAAGAATGTGAAAAGGATCGCCGTTACAAACATATTCCCGGTTCCTTCCGTACTTTGCGTGTTCTTTAATTCTGCGGAAAAGATCGTGGAGATGGCTCCGGCAAGTATGACGGCAGCACAGAATTCACTTCTCGGAAAGCTTTATCCCGAGCTCTTAAAGGTCGATACTTCGGCAGTTGACGGCGATGATGTCAATATAGAGGAATTATTAAAGCAACAGCCTGACCTTGTAATCTACAGCGCATCGACTCCCGCACTCGGAGAAAAGCTTCGCAACGCTGGTCTTGCCGCAGTCGCTCTTTCCGTAAACAAGTGGGATTACGACTGCATTGAGACACTTGATCATTGGCTTGAATTACTTGAAACCATATTCCCCGACGAAGCGACAAACAGAAGAGAGCTTGTAGACAAATACAGCAAGGAATCGCTCGATCTGATTAACAGCAGAGTCGGAAAACTCTCAGAAGAAGAAAAAGCACGTGTATTTGTTCTTTTCCAGTACAGCGATTCTTCGATCGTATCGTCCGGAAAGAACTTCTTCGGTCAGTGGTGGGCTACCGTTGCGGGTGCAAAAAATGTTGCCGAAGAACTCGAAAAGGACAATTCGGTTCCTGTAACTCTCGAGCAGATCTACAAGTGGAATCCGGACACGATCCTTATCACGAACTTTAACAAGTCCTACCCGGATGACCTCTATAACAACACCGTCGGAAATTATGACTGGTCACAGATCGACGCTGTGAAGAACAAGAGAGTATTCAAGATGCCTCTCGGAATGTATCGTTCATATACACCGGGTATCGACACACCCGTCACCTTAAAGTGGATGGCAAAAACAATTTATCCTTCGCTCTTCAAGGACATTGACATCATAGCCGAAACTGTATCATACTATAAAGAGATATTCGGCGTGACAATTACGGAAGATGAAGCAAGATCCATATTCGAACCAAGCGCAGCGGCAGGTAATGTGAACATTTAAAAAAGTTGTTTGTTTTACCCGAAAAACGTCTTAAGCGTATCCCAGTTATATCATGTGAGTAATGACGCGTTGCGTCGGAAAGGAGTATTTATGAGCTTAAACGACACTTCTTCGGCACAAAGGATCAAAATCTCATTTCTCGGCAACACAAATGCCGGAAAATCAAGCCTGGTCAACGCTATTACCGGTCAGGAAGTAGCGCTTGTCTCAGAAGTTAAAGGTACGACTACCGACCCGGTAGGCAAATCAATGGAGATCCTTCCTCTCGGTCCCGTCGTACTCTACGATACTCCCGGTTTCGATGACAACAGCGAACTCGGAGAAAAACGAATTGCCAGAACAAAGAGGACGATGACGAATACCGATATAGGCGTTATTGTTATCGATGCTTCGAGCGGAATCACACTTTCCGATGAAGAACTTATCAGGATCCTTACTTCAGGCAAAACTCCTTTTATCGTTGCTTTCAACAAGGAGGATCTTTGTAACGGCGACGACCGTGTTTCTCTCGGCAAAAAGCTTGATGAGATATCTTCGCTTATGGAGATAAAGCCGATACCACGTGTGTTTGTCAGCGCGACAAGCACAAAAGGTATTACAGAACTCAAAATAGCTATCGCGGGATTGCTACCCGATGTTAAGAAAGAATCAAAAGTCGTTGTCGATATACTTAAAAAAGGCGATGTTGCGGTGCTCGTTTGCCCGATTGACGAATCGGCTCCCAAAGACAGGATGATCCTTCCTCAGGCTCACACGATCCGTGAGACGATCGAGTACGGCATAACTGCCGTTGTTACCACAGATGTGGGACTCAAGGATACCCTCGACAGCCTCAAAGCCGCGCCTACGATTGTAATTACCGATTCCCAGGCGCTGATGCAGATCAAGGACATTGTCCCCGACGAAGTGCCGCTTACCACATTCTCAATACTGTTTGCACGCTATAAAGGATTTCTTGAAGAAGCAGCTCTCGGTATCAATGCCGCCAAAGACCTTCATGACGGTGCCAAGATCCTTGTTTGCGAAGGCTGTACTCATCACAGACAATGCAACGACATAGGAACCGTTAAGCTTCCGAAAGCGATCAAAAAGCTTACGGGCAAGGATTTTAACTTCGAATACACAAGCGGTCAGGGCTTCCCCGAAGATCTTTCCGCGTACAGCATGCTTGTTCACTGCGGTGCCTGCATGGTGAGCGACAAAGAAGTTGCTTACAGACTCGGAAAAGCGCAGGAATACAACATCCCGTTCACAAATTACGGGATAACTCTTGCTATGGCTTCCGGTACGCTGGAGAGGACGCTTCGAATTTTCCCGGATCTTCACGATCGTATATTCTGATGACACGATGAGTAGCGGTATGATATAATTAAACAAGCAAATAATTTGCGCATCCTCATACAAGTGGGGATGCGCAAATGTTTGAAAAAACTTTCCGGAGGTCTTTTATGGTTGAATCTAAGGGATGGGATTGGAACAATGTTCCCGAAGGCGAAAAGAAGATTTGGCTCGAGCCTGCGATTGAAAGCTATTATCTGCTTGACAGATGGACCAAGAAAAACTACATCGACTTTCTCGACCTCGGATGCGGGATGGGACGCCACAGTATTCAGTTTGCGAAGGCCGGCTTTAATGTTTATGCTTTCGACCTGATGAATGACGCTGTTGATCACACAGTTAAGTGGGCGGAAAAAGAAGGGCTTACTATCCATGGTAAAACCGGAGACATGCTAGCACTTCCCTACGAGGATTCATCCTTTGATTCGATATTCTGTCGTAACGTTATCCAGCACACCGATACAGAGGGCGTAAAAAAAGCCATCTCAGAGATCTACCGTGTTTTGCGTAAAGGCGGAGAGTGCTACCTGTCCCTCGCTTCCAAGTCTACTCACGGATTTAAGAACACGGACTGGCCGCTTATCGACCCGAACACAAAGACCTGCATGACCGAAGGCCCCGAGTACGGAGTGCCTCATTACTTCGCTGATTATGACGGGATTTACGAACTCACGAAGGATTTTACGGTTGAGACTGTGTATCATGTGGAGAACTTCTATGAACAGTTCGGACATGGGCATTCGTCGTATCATTATCATGTGCTTATATCCAAATGAAACGTATTTATCATTGGTACGCGCCACATTATATATTTTAACCATATGAATTGCTTTGTTCAGACAAATAATGATACCGAAAACACGCTCGTCTACCTTTCTTCGCTTCGTCACATTTGCACGCTCTCCCGAGCGCAAGCGAACATGTGCGCTCTCCCGAGCGGCACGTGACTCGCGAAGTACAGTCGCCTCGCTATCGTTTTTGGTATCATTTTTGTCTGTCACTTCGCATTCATTTTTAGGTAGGTAAGTGTGGCGCTGTTATGCAAAAAACATATGTAATTTGGGAATCGCAAGGCGTAATGTATGTAAACCTGAAACGCATACGCAGTCGAAGTATCGGTTCACGAAACTGCGTCACGCCGTCGTGAGCGAGGCATGGATGCCGAGCTAGCGGAGACACTGAGGCATGGATGCCGAATGTCGACCGGTACGAAAGCCATGAAGGTGATTTCGGCAGTTTCGGCTGAACCGTCTGAGACGGAGTCTCTCGTGTTCAGGTTTATATACATACGCCTGCGATATAAATCCTGAAAATATAGTTGCATTATCTAAAATGACGTGTTAGTATACCCAAGTACGTTAAAAAGGATATTCCGCTGTACTAAGCAAATGCGCTGTAGAATGAATATCGACA